>PKDJ01000139.1 GCA_002862545.1 Pseudomonadota bacterium | reverse complement strand
TGTGGAGACGAGACCGGTGTCGCTCGGCGTCGTCGATGTGGTGAGCGGCGTGCCGGTGTCGACATCTGCCTCGGGAGGCGTCCGCTCGGGAGTAGCTGCGGAGCGGGGCGCCGAGCAGGCCGACAGCAGGCTCGCGGAGAGGCAGAGTGCGGCGAGACGAGAGCTCACTCGGCGAGCACGATCTCGGCCAGTCCGGGCTCGCCGTACAGCACCCCGTCGAAGGGGGTGACGCTGCACTGGATGCGCGCTCCCGGTCCGGCGATCGCCGTGTCGAGCACCGCGGAATCGATGCCGAGCCACGAGTCGCCGATCGCCCAGTCGTACAGCAGCTCGACGACATCGGGGTTCAGGTCGCCGTAGAAGCCCACCTCGCAGGTGAGCCGGTCTCCATAGGCGGCGTCTTCGGGCGTGATGATGACGTCTCTGACCACGGGGGGCAGGGCTGGAACGTCGTACACCAGCGCGAGCATCTGCTCTCCGAGGGCCTCATCCAGGCGGTCGTAGGCGTCGGCGGCCTCGGGGGTCAGTGGGCCCTCCGTGAGCAGGTCGACGGTCTCGAGGTCGTCCTCGGCCAGGTCGAAGAAGCGGTCCTCGATGGGACCGAGCTCGGTCTGCAGTCGGATCAGCTTCCAGCGCTCGTCGCGGATCGCGCGCTTGTCCTCGTAGGTGTAGGGGCCCTCGCCGTTGTTCGCGAACCGCTCGCTGAAGACGTACTCGCGGAGGCTCGGGTGGTCGGGGTCGGTGAAGAACGGCAGCAGCGACTCACCGTCGGTCTCGATCACGGTGTCGGGCCCACCCAGGAGGTCGGGGCGGGTCACCTGGTTCGGGTCGACGCCAGCGAGAATGGCGGTCGTGGCGAAGACGTCGACGACATGGACCAGCGCGTCGGTCTCGGAGCCGGCCTCGGTCACGAACGGACTGCGCACGATGAACGGGACGTTGATGCCGCCCTCGTAGAGGGTTCCCTTGTACTGGGGGGCGGTGCGAGGTGGCGTGATGGCCCAGTCCGGGCTGCCGTTGTCGCCAAGCACCATCACCGTGGTGCGTGCGGCGACGGGGGCGGGGATGGCATCCAGCAGTCGGCCGATCTCGGTGTCGGTCGCCTCGACGACGGCGCGGTACTTCGCCGAGTCGGAGCTGTCCTCGTCGATGTCCTGACTGTGGAGGTGCCGGGGAGGGACGTGCACGGGACTGTGTGCGGCGTTCAGGGGCACGTACAGGAACCATGGCTCCGGCATCGTCGCCATGCGGGAGATGGCGTCGTCGATGCTGTCGGTCGTGGCGTAGGTGTCTTCCCAGTCGACCGTGCCGTTGGTGTTCTTCACCCACATCTCGTAGGACTTCTCGCGGCCGTCATCGAGAACCGACGGCGTGCGCAGGTTGTCCATGGAGCCGGCGTGCCAGTCGAAGCCCATGTCGGCCGGGTGAGACAGGCCCTGGATCGAGTTTCCGAGGTGCCACTTGCCAGCGACTGAGCTTGCGTAGTCGAGGTCGGGGCTCTGCTCCAGCATGCGTGGGATCAGGACCTCGCTGTCGGGCAGGGGATGCAGAACATCCCAGGCATCCACGATCACGCCAAGGCCGTAGCGGCGTCCCAGGCGACCCGTGAGCATGGCCGCGCGTGTCGGAGAGCACACCGGAGCCGAGTAGGCGTTGCGGAAGAGGAGGCCCTCGTCAGCGAGCGCATCGAGGCGAGGGGTCGGAGGGGGCGAGGGATGCTCGTCATAGACGCCGAGCATGTCGGTGCCCACATCATCGAGCAGAACGACCAAGACGTTGCCGCCGGCAGCCACGCTCTCGAGCTCGGGGCTCCGGCTTCCTGGAGTGGTCGACTCGTAGACGGCGTCGACCGCGTCGAAGACGCAGGACCAGTGGCGGGTCTGCAGGGTCGCCTGGGCGGGGAGCGTGTCGTTCGCGTACAGGGTCGACGTGGCCTCGACCTCGACCTCGACCCCGTCGGCGAACCATCGGACCATCAGGGCGACGAGATCGCGATCCGGGTCGCTGGGGTACTCGCCGTCGTAGATGCACTGCAGTGGATCGAGCCCGTAGCGATGGTCTGCCGGCTCGAGTCTGCCGGCCTCTGGGGCATCCGGCGACGCGTTCTGGACGAGGAGGTGCGGGCTCTCGAACACGGCACCCCGGGTGATGCCGTCGCTGGGCTCGGCCTCGCACCAGACCTCGTCGCCGCGGTTGAACCACTCGCCGTCGATCACGGGTCCGATGTCGAGTCGGAAGCCGTTGACCACCCAGACCACCTCGAGAAAGACCTCGTCACCGTCGGCGTCGTAGGGCTCGATGGCCTCGCAGCCGAGTACGTCGCGCTCGGTGAGCACGTCGGCCGAGAGAGCGACCTCGGCGACCGTCGGCGGGCTGTTGTCGACATCGACTGGCCCAACGTCGACGATCACGGGCCCGCTGCCGTCGTCGACCGCGAGAGTCGCCTCGATGACCTGGTAGCGGTCGAAGAGCTCGCCTGTGATGCTTGCGAGCGGCCCTTCTTGCACAACCAGCCCATCGACGCGCCAGGTGTAGACGCTGTCGAGTGGGTCGCCGTCCGGATCGACGATGTCGGCGTCGAAGACCACGAGGCTGTCCTCGTACGCCGGATCTGGCGCGATGGCGGGGTCGATCACGCGTGGCGTGGTGTTGATGATCGTCGTGGGAGCCGTCTCGAAGGGCTCGCCATCATCGACGCCGTCTGTTGGAGTGATCACGGCGGTGATCGACCCATCTCGGGGCAGTCCGTCGACGGAGAGCGTGGGCTCCGTCTCGTCGGGCAGGACCTCGCCGTCGAGGTGCCAGGCAACCGTCGTGGTCACCTCGTCGCCGTCTGCGTCGGTGGTGGTGAGGTCGATCAGGCTGAGCATGTCGTCCTGGGTGACCGTGTCGGCGTCGAGTGCAGCGGTCAGCACCTCGGGCGGCGCATTTTGGACGCTGACCGACTCGGAGGTGAGGGGGGCACCCTCCTGTGCACCATCGCTGGGGGTGCCGGTGACGAAGACCGTGTCGCCGCGTGCGAAGGCTGTGGAAGGGAGGGTGTCCTCGGGGCCCTCCTGAACCACCTCGCCGTTCACACTCCAGGCGTAGGCGACCGTGACGGGATCGTCGTCTGGATCGGAAGCCTCGGGCGTCGCCGTGAGGGTGTCGTTGGTGCCGGGGACGCCTGGCGTGAGGACGAGGTCGCTCAAGACCGGCGGGAGGTTCCCGATCACGGCGGATGCGGTGACCACGCGCCCATCGTCGGTGCCATCGTTGGGCGTGACGCGGACCTCCCAGCGCTGGTTTCGAGCCGTCGCCGACGGCGGCACGATAGGCCCGTCGATGCCCGCATCGACGCCGTCTACAGTCCAGGCGAAGGCGAAGGTGACCGGGTCGTCTTCGGGATCGATTCCAGACGGCGAGGCCACGAGCTCGTCGGGGCTCCGTGGGGCGGAGGGAGAGATCGCGACGGCCGCTGTCGGAGGGGCGTTGCCGATGGTCGTGCTGGCCGTGACGGGGTCGGCCGCTCGGGTGCCGTCGCTCGCCGTGACCGTCACCTCCCAGAGCTCTCCTCGCGTGTGCTGATCGGCTGGGATGGTGTCAGAGCGGAGGTCTGAGGCCGCACCGTCGACGGTCCATGCATACGTGTAGACGACCGCTGCACCTTCGGGGTCGACCGACGGCTCAGCGATGCGAACGGTGAGATCCTGGGTGCTGTCGGCGGCATCGAGTGCCAGTACGGGGGCTGACGGGGGGGCATTTGTCGCAGTGTCGCCGGCTTTGTCACTGCCGGAACAGGCAGTGACTCCCATCAGGATCAGCAGTGGCCATCGCATCGTGGTGGTACTCCGGGACGAGGCGGACTTAACCGACACATTGCATGCACGGCGCGCACCCGTCAGGATGCGTGATCATGACCGCATCCGCACCCCCAAAGCGCCGTGGGCAGCTTCTTGCCGTACTCGCCATCACGGTGGGCTGCCTGGCGTGGGTCTTGTGGGGGATCGATCTCGCGAAGGTGCAGGCTGCGCTGGGCTCGGCGCGCTGGAGCTTCGTGGTGCCGGTCATGCTGTCGTACCTCCTCACGCACGCGATCCGGGTCTGGCGGTACCAGCTCTTGCTCGGCGCAGAGATCTCGTTCAGGCGCGTCTTCTCGGTCTGTGCCATCGGTTTTCTCGCGATCAATGTGGTCCCCTTTCGGCTCGGGGAGTTCGTTCGGCCCTACCTCCTGACGCGCGACGGCGTGTCGCTCGGCCAGGGGCTCGGAGCTGTGGTGCTCGAGCGGCTGCTCGACATGGCCATGCTGCTCGGTCTGCTCGTGCTCGTGGCATTCGGGCTGGATCTGCCCGGCGGCACCATCGTGGTCAGTGGGGTCGACGTCGTCTCTGCGGGCCAGAGGGCTGCCGCCACCGTCCTCGGAGTCGGAGCCGTCGGTCTCGCGGGGCTCGTGGTCGTCGGACAGCCCGCCGTGACACTGCTCGGACGGCTTCCTGGGGTCGGATCCACGCTCGGACGGCTGGTCTCGGGTCTGGTCGGCTCAGCCTCTGAGCTTGCGAAGGACCCTGTTCGGGGGGCCCTCGCGCTCCTCGCCTCGGTCCTGACGTGGGCCATCACCGTGGGCAGCGTGTGGATCGTGCTGCAGGCCTTCGAGGGGGTGCCGGCGACCTGGACGGCAGCCATCGTGGTCTGGACAGTCACGATCGCAGGCATGGCAGCGCTGCCTACGCCTGGGTTCTTTGGGCCCTACGAGGCGTTCTGTCTCGCTGCGCTGCTGCTCTGGCAGGTCGATGCCGACGTGGCGCGAACCTTCGCCGTCGTGCTCCACTTGTCCCACTTCGGCTTCACGGTTGGGCTGGGGGTGCCGTTCCTTCTGGCCGAGGGGCGAGGACTTGGGGAGCTGGTCCGCGAGAGTCGGGCCGAGTGAGGGCGACCCCGGAGCCAATGGCGACGACCACGGGAAACAGGGGCGAGGCTCCGAAGACGGCGGACAGAGGCGTCAACAGGCCTGCCCCCCACGTCGCCAGCGGGCCCCAGGGGGTGCGCGCGCGATCCGCCCAGACCGCGAGCCCGAGCGCAGCGATTCCGGCATCGTAGAACATGCTGTGCGGCGGGATCAGCACCAGACCGACGGCGGTCAGGCCCCAGCGGGTGGCGTCGTCCACGCGGTCGGTGAACCACAGGACCATCAGGCCGAGCACCAGTCCGGCAGAGAGCAGGGCGCCGGGGAGCACCGCCACGGCCTCGCCCGGCCCGAGGACGGCCTCGAAGAAGCCGAGGACGCCCACGCTGTTGGGGGCGTTCACGTCTTGGTCCATCTCGTGGAAGGCACCGATCTGCTCCCACCACCAGACGGGCCAGCCCAGACCTCCGAGGGCCGCTCCAGCCAGGTACAGGCCGACAGCGGTGAGGCCGGCGCCGACGAGAATCAGAGGCCGACGCCGAAGCAGGAGCAGGCCGAGGAGGGGGATGCCGAACTGTGGCTTGTAGAGCAGCAGGCCGGCGACAGCCCCTGCGCCCAGATCTCGACCGTCGGCGCACAGTCGCCATGTGCAGGCGACGATGCACAGCGTGAACGCGGTGTTCTGCCCTCCCGGGACCGCGCGGAACAAGGGGAAGAACAGGAGCAGGGCGACGAACAGGGCGAAGCGATGGCGGCCGATCCGAGGAAGCGCCGGCGCGATGGCGACCACACCCAGCCACAGCGCGAGGCCCGCGAGCAGCGTGTGGACGACATAGCCTCCGGCAAAGCCGAGCTGCACGAGCGCCGCGTACGGCAGGGCGACGAAGGGGGGGTAGGCAAAGCTCAAGAAGCCGTCGGGGTCTTCGGGGTGCAGTCCTCGCTGTGCCTCGGCCTGGACGTGCCAGTCGTAGAGGTCTGCGACGCGCCCCTCGGAGACGAGCGACCCGACCGCGTGAAACGCCGCGTAGTCCCCGCCCAGGGTGCCCGTGACCGTGCGCGCGCCGTCCGCCGTCACCACCGTGAAGACGAAGGAGAAGACCACGGCGACGAACAGTGCGCCTGGGTAGAGGCGAAGTCGCTCTTCGGTCAGCCAGTCCACGCGGTGCTCCCTGCGGTAGCCGTTATCGCATGCGTGAGGGGTCGACGTAGATGGTAGACTCGGAGCGTGTCCAGCATGCAACTCTCTCCGACCATTGTTGTGCCCTGCTACAACGAAGCCGAGCGGCTCGACGTCGAGTCCTTTCGCGCGTGGAGTGATGCGCACCCGAGCGTTCGACTGCTCTTCGTCGACGACGGCAGCACCGATGCCACGGCCGATGTGCTCGGGCGCCTCGCCGACGCGGACCATCGCGACGCCCTGATCCTCCCCCAGAATGGCGGCAAGGCGGAGGCCGTTCGCCGAGGCATCCTGCACGCCCTCGATCGCGGCGATCCAGGTCCCTTCGGCTTCTGGGATGCGGATCTGGCGACCTCGCTGGAGCTGATTCCGGCGTTCACGGCCGTGATGGCCGAGCGCCCGGACATCGAGATCGTGATGGGGGCGCGCGTCAAGTTGCTCGGGCGCGACATCCGGAGGAACACGGCGCGACACTACTTCGGGCGTGCTGCTGCCTTCCTGGTGTCGAACATGCTGCGGCTGCCCGTCTACGACACCCAGTGTGGTGCCAAGCTGTTCCGGAAGACAGCCCCGATCGAGGACCTCTTCCGTGAGCCCTTCGTGACCCGCTGGGCCTTCGACGTGGAGCTCCTAGCGCGGTGGATCGGTGCGCATCCCGAGCGCACGCGGGCCGATCTCGAGGCCTACGTCGTCGAGTTTCCGCTGCCCGCTTGGCGGGACGTGGCAGGCTCCAAGCTGCAGCCGACGGACTTCATGCGCACCCCGATGGATCTGGCCCGGATCGCATCGACCTACCGCAAGGCGCTTGGAAGCTAGACGGCGGCCTCACAGGCCGGAGAGCACGTACATGGTCCCCAGCGCGGCCAGAGAGAGCACCACGAGGGCGGCCGCACCGAGCCCGAGGAGGACGGTGCCGCGCCCCAGCTCGGCGTCGACCTGTACGGGTGCGTCGGGGATGGGGGGCAGGCCGCGGTGACGGCGTCGTGGATGGCTGCTCGGGGGGAGTCGGGGTCGGCGAGGCACGTCTGGGAGGGGCGGTCTCTCGGAGGCGAGCCGGATCACGAAGGTCGTCGCGTCTTCGCTGTCGACGGCCCGGGTGTTCGACCCGGGGAGCCGGTGCTGGGTGGTCGAAGCGATATCGGGCAGCTCGAAGGGCGCCAGTGTGGGCCCAGGACGATCGAGAGGCGACGTGTCCGCGTGGCCGGGTGTCGGGTCGGAGTTGATTTGACGGGTCGTGGGGAGCACCCAGTGGGCCGTCTCGGACGGTCCTACGTCGGGGCGCGCCAGCTCCGCGCGCAGCTGTCGGGGGAGCCGGGTCGCCCTCGCAGTGAGGTGGCTGAGGGAGGCCTCCGGAAAGCGCAGCAGCTCGTGCTCGACGAGCCGGATGAGCTCGGACAGTGTGGGGGGCTGTCGTGCACGCGTCCGGCCTACGAGTCCCTCGATGGCGAGATCACCGAGCAGCGCTGGCGGTGAGTCGCTCCAGCCCGTGCACAGCTTGAGCAGCAGCTTGCCGAGCTCGGGCACCGCGGCCTTGGGGGCGGCAATCGGCGAGCAGCGGACTCCACCGAGGCTGTCGATGCGGATGTGATCGAGCCGGTAGTCGAGACCGAGCTCGCCGAGCATGCTCGCGCGGCGCGCGACCTGGAGCACGACGAGCAGCGCATCGCCTAGCTCGAGCGGACCCTCGAGCATGAGCAGGGCAAGCGGGACGGGTCTCGCTGCAGTCTCCGCCAAGACCGAACCTCCGTCCTCGCAACTTAGAGAGCGCGCGGTGCGTCGTCCATCGCTCTCTTCAGTCCAGCTCGCCGAGCACGTCCTCCAGCTCTGCTCGGCTCCAACCGGCAGCCTCGAGACGCTCGGCGGGCCACTCTCTGAGCGGCTCCAGAACCTCACGCGCGCGCTCGGAGAGACCTGGAAGTGCCCCTGCGGCGTGCAGGTGGTCGTCTGCCCGGTCGAGCTCACCTGCGTGGACGAACCAGCGGAAGAGGTGGGCGTGGAGGTGTGGGGTCAGGGGGTGGCCCGACAGCTCGGTCAGCAGGCGTGCGATCTGCTGCTCAGGCTCGACCCCGGCGACGTCGGCATCGGGTGCGGCGTCGGCGAGCAAGGTCAGGGCCTGGAGCCGCCGGTGTGTGCTCGTGTCGTGCTCCGCGAGGAGCGCGCCGGTGAGCAGCGCCAGGGTGGCCCCCTCGGGTCGTCCTCGGAGGAGAGTGCGCAGGGCCTCGGGGGGGAGTCGCTCGATGACGCGAGGTCCGAGTCCCGTGAGGGCGAGCAGGGCGCCAGGCACCATGGCCTCTGCAGAGACCTCCGCGCGGCGAACCCGCGCGAGAACCGAGGTCGCCTGACGCAGGGAGCGCAGCAGCCAGTCATCGCGGATCATGGTGCGATCTCGCTGTCGACGCTCATGTGTCCTCGTCGGCGGTGACGGGCTGCGACGGGTGGCTCAGGCGCCCCTCGAGGCCGCGATCGGGGTCCGCGCTGTCCGCGGAGGGGGTGAGCACCTGAAGCTCCTCGCCCTCGAGGCGGGCGATCAGCACGGTCGCTGCCGAGTCGCCGATGACGTTCACCGTCGTGCGGAACATGTCGAGGAGGCGGTCGACACCGAGGACCAGGGCGAGACCCTCGAGGGGAACGCCGACGGCCGTGAGCACCATCGTCAGCGTGATCATGCCGGCACCCGGCACACCGGCCGCGCCGACAGAGGCCAGTGTGGCGGAGCCGACGATGGTGACCTGCTGGCCGAGCGTGAGGTCCATGCCGTAGATCTGCGCGATGAAGAGTGCGGCGACGCCCTGGTAGAGCGCAGTGCCGTCCATGTTGACCGTGGCGCCCAAGGGGAGGACGAAGCTGGAGGTCGCGTTGGACACGCCCAGCTTCTCCTCGACGCACTCCTTGGTGACGGGGAGGGTCGCACTGCTGCTCGAGGTCGAGAAGGCAACGAGCATCGCGGGGCGAATGCCACCGAGGAACTTCAGGAAGGGCAGCTTCCCGCCCGCGGTGACGATGCTGCCGTAGACCAGGGTGGCGTGGATGAGCAACCCGCTCACGACCACGAGACAGTACGCACCGAGCGCCACGAGGACGGACAGGCCGGTGGTGCCAGCGACCTTGAAGAGCAGGGCGAAGACGCCGAACGGAGCGAGCTGCATGGCGATGTGGACGAGGACCACCATCGCCTCGTTGATTCCATCGAGCACCCGAACGACGGGGCGAGCGCGGTCCTCCTCCATCATGGTCAGGGCGATGCCCACGAGGGTCGCGAAGACGATGATCTGCAGCATGTCACCGGACGCCAGCGCGTCGACCGGATTCGTCGGGACGAGTCCGACGAGCTGATCCTCGAGGCTCGGCGCTGCAGCGGCCTTCTCCAGTTTTCCGCCAACGTCGCCCGAGAAGGATGCGAGGAGGCGCGCCCGGTCGTCTTCTCCGAGGAAGGAGCCAGGACGGAACAGGGACGCGAGCCCGACTCCGATGGTCAGTGCGGCGACCGTGGTGCTGGCGAACAGCGCCAGGGTGCGGCCACCCATTCGGCCCAGTCGTCGAACGTCACCCAGGGAGGCGACACCGACGGCGAGCGAACAGAAGACCAGCGGGACGACAACCATCTTGATCAGCGCGAGGAAGAGGCGTCCGACCCAGTAGGTGCTGTCGACCAGCGTCTGACCAAAGCGACTGTAGGTGCTCTGCCGTGGGTCGGCGGGGTTGAGCTTCACCCAGCCACTGTGCCGCTCGCCAGGCTCTGCGCGAGTGCCCGAGCGCTGTAGCTCCAGTGCTTGCTTTGCGGTGAGCTGCCACTCGACCTCGGCCCAGCCCTCGGAGCGCGACACCACGCGAACGTCGTTCACGCCCGCAGTCGCCGCAGGTACGGTCGTCGAGCCCCGCGACTCGACGATGGGGGCGTCTCCCGGTCGGAGCCCGTCAGCGGGAAGCAGCACGGAGCCGGGTCCGAGAGCGACCCCGAGGACCACGCCGAGGAGCATGCCGAGGAGAATTCGAGTGTAGAGCTGCACGAGGGCCCTCCCGGGAGGTGCGCCCTTAACAGTAGGCGGCGCCTCGACGCGCTGCCGACTGTTCACGTGAGCGCGGGACCGGGTCTGTACGTGACCTCGGTGGTGAACTACGGCAGGCTGCAGCCCCGCGATGGGTTCAGAGGCAGCCGTCGGTGTCGCAGCTCAAGGTCTCGGTGCCCTCGAGGCTCTCTCCGACGGGGAGCACGAAGAGATCGTCAGGCGTGTTGCCCGACCACGTGAGGTCGTCACCGCTGAGGACGGTGTCGTCGAGGAGCAGCCCGCCTCCGCGGCTGCGGGCCGTGTTGTCGATCATGTCCACCTCGTCCAGCCAGGCCGTGAGCGCCACGAGCACGGCAGCGCCCCCGTCGCCGCTCGTGGCGTCGTTGTTCTCGAGGACGACTGCCTCGAGATCCGCGGACTCACCCGAGGCCCACAGGGCGCCTCCGTTACCGCTCGCCAGGTTGCTCTCGAGCGTCGAGGTCTGGAGCTGCAGTGCGACATCAGAGAGGTGCAGTGCGCCGCCGGAGCCCTCCGCGGCCACGTTGCCGCTGAAGAGCACATCGTCGAAGGAGGCTGGAGCGTCGCGCAGCGCCAGTGCGCCGCCGTCGGTGCCGGACGTGTTGCTCACGATGTCGGTCATCGCCATGACGACCTCGGCACCCTCGGCATGCAGCGCGCCGCCGGAGGTGACGGCTGCATGATCCCGCAGGATCACTCCGGTCGCGAGCAGCTGCCCGCCCTGCAGATAGGCGGCGCCACCCCGATCACCTGCATTGCAGGCGCGGATCTCGGTGTCGCTGATCGTCGTCTCGCCGTCGCTGCGCCAGAGTGCTCCACCGCTTCCGGTCGACTCACTCAGCCACAGCACTGACTCGCGAACCGTGAGCACCCCACCCGACATCCAGACGGCGCCCCCCTCGTCAGCACGTCCTCGCTCGAGCGTCAGCCCCGTGATCTCGATGTCGGCGTCGGGTGCCTCGACGGTGATCACGCGACTGACGTCCTCGCCGGAGAGCACCACGCGAGACGGCTCTGAGGTGCCGATCAAGGTGATGTCAGCGCCCAGGGTGAGCGACACGGGCCAGACGCCAGCGCAGAGGTGGAGGGTGCCGGCTGTGTCGTAGCGCACCTCGGCCGGTGCTCCGGGGGCACCTGTGAGGATGACGGTCTCGTCTGTCCAGGTGCCGTCGACGGACTCGAAGCTCGCCGTGCCGTCGTCGGTTCCTCCGTCACAGGCGTTGTCGTCATCGTCGCAGAGCTCCGGCGCCCCCGGGTAAGAGTTCGGGTTGGCGTCGTTGCAGTCTCCATCACTGGCGGCGGCGCCCGCCGGCAGCGCACAGGCCTGGAAGGCCTCACCGATGCCGAAGCCATCGCCATCGGCGTCGGTGAACCACCAGGGTGCGCCGTCGAGGATGCGGCTTGGGTCGTCGTCGTCGATCAGGCCGTCGCAGTCGTCGTCGACCCCGCCGCAGACCTCGACGCCGTCGGGCGAGATCTCGGGGTTGGTGTCGTCGCAGTCCGAGCGGTCGTTGACGTGGGCGGGGAGTGTGCTGCACGTGGCGACGGGCAGGGTCGATGCGTCGCCCCAGCCATCGCCGTCGCGATCACGAGTCCAAATGTGCTCAGGACCGTACTGGTTGTCGGGGTCGGCGTCGTCGACGAGGCGATCACAGTCGTCGTCGCGGTCGTTGCAGACCTCTGTGGCGCCCGGATTGATTCCGGGGTTGGTGTCGTCGCAGTCGCGACGGTCCGGCACCGCGCCCTCGGGGCGCGTGCAGGCGAAGAGCTGGGAGAGGGGATCTCCGTAGCCATCGCCGTCGCTGTCGATCCACCACTGGAGTGGGTCGAGGGGGTCGTTGTCGATCTCGCCGTCGCAGTCTTCGTCGACGCCGTCACAGCGCTCGCGTGCGCCCGGATAGCGCGAGGGATCGCGATCGTCGCAGTCACCCTCCGCCGCGGTGTAGCCGTCGCCATCGTCGTCGATGGGCCCATCGGTCGGCGGACCGCGCTCGTCGAGCAAGCAGCCAGCAGACACGAGCGCGAAGGCGCAGACGAAGGCCCAGGACGGCCAGAGCCCACGAGGCACCACCGACGCAGAGCCCATCGCCGGAGGCAGAGGGAGATGCAAGGGAGCGCTCCGGGGGGCGCTCACAGCATACTCCAGTGCTTGGAACCCGTCAGGTGCAGGATTCGCGGTGGCCCTTCTTCATGTCTGAAGAAGGGCCCCGACCCGCCACGCGCGCATGGTTCTGGAACGCCTTGGAGATACCCGTAACCAAACTGACGGTTGCGGTTGTGCGGCGTGACGGGTCGAGTTCCCTCAAGCACTTTCATACTGGTGCGTGCTCTCCGAGAAAGACTTACGGCCCTCTAACGCTCGACCTGACAGGCCCTTGTTGTGCTGTCCGTGAGGACGGGAAAGGGCTGTTTTATTGGTGGTTTCGAGTGGGTGTGTCTGTGTCGGCATCAAGCGGGCTGCTGGAGTGTCGGCCAGCCGTGACCCATCACTCAATTCGAAGTGGACCGTGACCCGACGGAACCCGAGCATGAGGCTCGAGTGGAGGGTCGGCTGAGCGAGGCAAGCCTCGGGAGCCCGCGACGACGCAGATGGCGATCGCGATCACCATCGAGGTGGGCGCGGTGGGTCCACGAACTGCGACGAGGCTGGAACCCGTCGGTTCGTCGGGCGGCAAGGCCGTCGGAAGGTGGTTTCGGACTTAGCTTTCCCGACGGGGACGTCGCGACGGGCCGAGCGGGCTGCGGTGCTGCGGTCTCTGGGTGTGACCTGTGCGCCCTCGTTGATTGAGGACCAGCCTGCTCGCTGCTTGACGAATGGAGGAGGGTGCCGGTACACCGGTGCGACGACTGGGGTGACCGTGTCTGATCGAATCCTGCTCCACATGCTGAAGGGCGACGCGCCAGTCAGCTCGGTGACCCTCAGCGGCAAGCCCATGCAGCTCGGGAGGTCCCCGAGCAATGACGTGGTGATCGCCGACGGCACCGTGTCTTGGCACCACGCCGTCGCGTGGCTGGAGGGCGGCGCGGTCTGGCTGCGGGATCTGGGCTCCCGCAATGGAACCTTCGTCAATGACCAGGCCGTGAAGCAGCCTGTGCGTCTGTCTCCGGGTGATGTCGTTCGGGTCGGACAGGTCAAGGCCTTCAGCCTCCCCGAATCGGCTCCGATCATCAACCTGCGTAGCTTCATCGTCGAGGATGTGGAGTCGGGCGCCGCGTTTCCGGTCCGGGCGGATCGCTTCCACATCGGCTCGGGCGAGGGGGTGGACCTCTTCGTGGACCGCGCCCAGGAGCGTGCGGCAACGCTGATGGTCCACACCAATGGAGAGCTCTGGGTCGGCACCGAGACCGGCGAGTTCGCGCTCGAGCTGGGCGTGCCCTTCGAGGTGGCTGGCCGACGCCTGCTGGTCCGCGAGGTCGACCCCACGCAGGTCGCGACCATCGAGGTCGATCCCGACCGGTACCCCTACCGCATCGAGACGACCCTCAACGGTGCGAGCGGTCCCGAGGCGCAGCTCACCGACCTCGTCACGGGCAACCGCCACCTGGTCTCGGCCGATAACCGCGCAATCCTGCTGCACATCTTGATCGGCAAGATCATCGAAGACCGTGACGCAGGCATGCGGGCGGAGGAGCAGGGCTGGTGTTCCGACGATGCGGTCCGGGTGGGCATCTGGGGCCGCCGCTCCGATCAGGACGCGAACAGCCTGCACGTGTTGGTCTACCGGCTGCGGGCCGAGATCAAGAAGGCGGGCTTCGATCAGTGGTTCATCGAGAAGCGCCGTAAGGCGATCCGTCTGCGCGTCCGCGAGGTCGAGCAAAACTAGCTGGCTGGCGAGCAGACATGGTCCATCTCGAGTGGGCGCGGGTTCGTGGCGAGATCACCCATGTGCGTGAGCTCGCGCGCTTCGCGGGCAAGCAGTGGCGCCCCGAGCCGCGCTGCCTGGAGTGTGGTCGCGAGCTGGTCGCCCGCCTCGGTGAGCAGAAGGCGTGGCACTTTGCCCACAAGGCGAGGCATGTGGCCTGTCGCGCCGCGGACGCCGGTGGGCCCGCGACCCTACGCGTGCATGCCCGCTACCATCTGTATCGAGCGCTCATGGCGGCGGCCGGGCGAGTACCGACACTCCGGGTGCAGCGTCAGTGTGGTCGCTCTCACTCCGGCCTGAGCTTGTTCGATGCCGTGAGCAGCTGCTCCCTCACCGATCAGATCGCGGTCGCGCGGGGCTGGACGCACGCGACGTCCGACCATGATTCGCCGGGTCGCCCTCGGGTCGACCTCGTCGTGTGGCGCAAGGACCGGCCACTCTTTGCCTGGCTGGTCCGCAACGAGCGCACGCTGGATTCGGATGAGGTGGAGTCGCTCGATGCCTGGGGCATTCCGTGGGTGGAGAGCTTGGCCACGGACGCAACCGTGCTGGACCTCGCCCGCTGGGTGCCGACGACTCCGGTGCCCTACGCCCGACTCGGCGCGCCGCTCATCTGGCGCTGTGCGACGCACGGGGAGCCTCAGCTCGGTCTCTTCTGACTCGACTTGCGCCGCTTGGCCTTGAGTGCGAGGTTCGCGCCCTCTTCCTCGCGGATGCGCTTCTTGGTGGCTGCCCAGCCACAGATCGGGCAGGTGGTCAGGTCGTGGTAGCGCGCTGGACAGTACTCTCGACCGAAGAAGATGATCTGCAGGTGCAGGTCGTTCCAGCGCTCCCTCGGGAACACCGCCTTGAGGTCTCGCTCGGTCTTGGTCACGTTCTTGCCGTCCGAGAGACCCCACCGCGCTGCGAGTCGATGGATGTGGGTGTCGACGGGGAACGCAGGCACGCCGAAGGCCTGAGCCATGACGACCGAGGCGGTCTTGTGCCCCACTCCAGGCAGTGCCTCGAGCGCCTCGAAGGAGGCGGGCACCTCACCGCCATGCTCGGCCATCAGCTTCGAGCCCAGTCCCTTGAGAGCCTTCGCCTTGTTGTTCGCGAGGCCCACCTGCTTGATGAACTCCTTGATCTGCGGCACCTCGAGTGCAGCCAGCGCCTCCGGTGTGGGGGCCGCGGCAAAAAGAGCAGGCGTGATCTCGTTCACCTTCTTGTCGGTCGTCTGAGCCGAGAGGAGCACGGCCACCAGCAGCGTGAACGGATCGTGGTGGTCGAGAGGAACGGGAACCTCGGGGTAGAGCCCATCGAGAATCTCGATGATCCGGCTCGCCTTCTCGGCACGACGCATGAGCGGCCTCCAGGTGACTGATGTAGCGGGTTCATGGCGGCTGTGAGGGCGTGCATCCGGAACGTTTCGTCACCAGTGCACGGGGCCTCTGCCCCCACGACTGCGCGTGCTCAGTCGGCGCCCAGAGCGGATCGGGCTGCATCGAGGGCGTCCGAGAGCCGTGCATGAGCCGCCTCGGCCTCCTCGTCGAGTGGGGCGGTGAGCAGATCGGGGCCGTCGATGAGAGGCGCTGCCCACAGGTCGTAGAGCTCCTCGCTGCCCGACGTGTAGCGGAGCAGCTTGAAGCGCTCGTCGCGGATGCCGGTCTCGTCCATGTCCCAGTCGGCTGCGGCGCCATTGGGGCTGAAGCGCTCGAGGAAGACCGTCGTCCTCTCCGACGAGGCGAACGGCTCGGCCAGCAGGGGCACCCAGCTCTCGCCGTCCAGCTCCAGATCTGGCCACGGTGTGTCGAGCGGGCTGCCGGCTGCGTTGGGTAGTCGAACCCCTGCAAGCTCCGCGATGGTGGGCAGCAGATCGACGTCGGCGACCAGGGCCTCGCTGGAGCTGCCGGGTGACGTGACACCGGGTCCAGAGACGATCAGCGGCACCCGGACGCCCCCCTCGAAGAGGCTGGTCTTGGCGCGAGCCGGGTCGAAGGGCGGAGTGACGGCTTCCTCGGGCCAGCCGTTGTCGCCGAGAAAGACGACCGTCGTGCGTGCGCGGACGGCGGGGTCCATCCCGTCGAGCAGGCGGCCGATCTCGGTGTCGAGGGCCTCGACAGCAGCGGCCCACTTCTCGGCGTCCGTCGCATCGAGACCGATCGGCGTGTCGAAGAGACGGAGCGGAGGAAAGTGGAAGGGATCGTGGGGCGCGTTGAACGCCACGTGCAGGTACCAGGGCTCGGCCAGGCTCCCGATCTGGGCCAGCGCGTCGTCGACGGTGTCGGTCGTCGCGTAGGTGTCGGAGTAGGTCGGCACACCATCGACGAGCTTGGCCCAGTGGTAGTAGTCCAGTGGCTCGTCGGGGATCTCGTGGCCGAGCTGGAGGTTGCCGAAGGAGCCGAGGTGACGGCTGAAGCCCTGGAGCAGAGGGTGACTCCAGGAGGAGGGGCTCGCGTTGGCAGCGAGGTGCCACTTGCCGAGGGCGACGCTGGTGTAGCCGAGTGAGCTCTCCGCCAGAATCTCGGGGACGAGCAGCTCGTCGAGTGGAAGCTCCCAGTCGTCGGAGATGGTGCCGATGCGCACTCCCACACCGGTGCGACGAGAGTGGCGCCCCGTGAGGAGAGCCGCCCGGGTCGGAGAGCAGGTGGCGTGGACGGTGGCGTGCTCGAAGCGAACCCCCTCAGCCGCGAGGCTGTCGAGGGTCGGAGTCGGGATGGGGTCGACGCCGCCATACAGGCCGAGTCGCTCCACGCCGAGATCGTCGGCCAGCAGCACGAGCACGTTGCCCCCGAGGGGTGGTGTGACCGCTGCGGCGCTGCGGGCCTCTCCTCCGGGGCCCTCGGCTGTGCACTCCCAGCGCTGGCCGAGCTCGGCCACGCCGGCTGGAATCCTGTCGCCGGGCACGACCTGGGTCTCGGTGGCGCCGGCCCATGGGGTGTCGTCGACGGACCATCGCACCCGCGCCGCGTCGGTGGTCGCACAGTGCAGCGCCTCGTCGGGCCAGGGCCGGACTGGGGTGAGCCGCGCCGTTGGCTCGGGAGGGGCCAGGATGGCCACAGCGGCCACGGGAGACGCGTCGAAGGGAGCAGGTGACACCGCCTGGAGCCAGAGGCGGGTGCCGCCTGGGACGGCCTCGGGGACGCGGAGGTATGAGGTCGCCGAGCCCTCTGGTCCGCCGACGACCCGATCGAGCACGATGAGGGGTGCAGCGAGAGCGACACAGCCTGCGGGTGCGCAGGTCTCGCCCTCTCCGGTGGTCGAGCCGACGAGGAAGGCCGTCTCGCCAGGAGTGAGGCCGCCTACCTCGGCGATGAGGGTGTCGCCGGGCAAGGGCGCAGGGCCGAGAGACAAGGTCGGAGAGGCCCACGCCGCTGCCGCCAACCACCCGAGCATCTACGACCTCCCGTGAGGGATCATATCCGGGTGGCATCGCATCGCGTGTGCAGGGCGGCGAAGGTGAGACGGACTCATGTGCACTACTGGTACGATAGAGTAGCGCGGTGCGAGGACACATGGACGACGGAGAGCGCAGCGGACCGAGCATGACGATCGGTGCAGTGTCTCGAGCGACAGGGGTACCGACGAACACGCTTCGGACGTGGGAGCGTCGGTATGGATTCCCGAAGCCCGGGAGATCGACCGGCGGTCAGCGGCTGTATTCGCCTGACGTGGTGCCGAGGCTGCGTCTCGTGGCGCGGGCACTGGCGCTGGGGCATCGGCCCGGACAGATCATGCGGCTGTCGGAGGGCGAGCTTCTCGCACTGATCGATCCGCAGCACGACAGCGCCCCAGATCCTGGCCAGGCGACCGACGCGGTCGTGGAGCGGTGGACGGCAGCGATCAAGTCCCTGGATGGCCCACTCTTCGAGGCCCTCATCGACGCTGAGGCGTCGATACTCGGTCTTCTACCGTTTCTCACGAAGCGCGTCGGGCCCTTCACGCGGTCCGTGGGCGAGCGGTGGCTCTCGGGGGAGCTGGAGGTCTATCAGGAGCACTTCGCGACGCAGCGCCTCGAGGGCTTCCTCACGCGCCAGTGGCGGGCCATGTCAGACCTCGCAACGGGTCCGGCTGTCGTGTGCAGCACCCTGCCGGGTGAGCGGCACATCCTGGGCCTGCACATGGCCGCGTGCGTGCTCGCGCTCCATGGCTACCGCGTCATCTTCCTGGGCGGAGATGCGCCAGAGGCCGACATCGCCATCGCAGCGAACCAGTGTCGGGCAGTTGCCGTGGCCATCAGCGTGTCGGAGCACGCGAGGCCCTCGGGAGCCGAGGCGCAGCTGGAGGCCCTCCTTCGGCACCTCGACGACGGGGTGACCGTCGTCGTGGGCGGAGGAGGGGCGCCGCAGGGCGTGAGCGGTGTGCTCTACCGCAGCGACCTCAACCAGCTGGCTGACTGGGCCAGAGCCCGCAGCTCGGTGGCTGGCGGGCTCTGAGCGGGTGGGCCCCCTCGTGCGGGGGCCCGTCGACTACATCGCGGAGAGGCGCGCGTAGGTGCCGTCCTCGAAGACGACATCGAGGAAGACAAGTGTGGGGAAGCGCTCGCTCGTGGCGATCACCTCGACCGTCTGGCCGCCGGCGATCATGCCGGTGTCGAAGGTGAGCTCGGGCACGCCGTCGTCGGTGGCGTCAATGCCGATCATGTAGGCGTCGGCCGGCACGTCGACGGTCGCGCTCATGCCGAGGGAGACGTTCTCGACGATGGGCGTCGGTGCCATGGGATCGGTGACGTTCCAGATGTCGACCTCGCCCACGTCGTAGCCGCCGTGGAGGATGTTGAGGCGAACCATGTCAGCGGCGACGCCGTTGGAGTCGTCGTTGAGCAGGGCCGCGTTCACACCTGCGGCGATCTGGCCGTAGGCGACCACGGTGCTCACGGAGCCGGCCGTGAGGTCGACACCGTCGATGGGCAGCACGGAGTCGTCGGCACCGCCCGGAGCGATGGACACGTCGAAGTCGTACATGCCGGCGGGCACGGTGATGTAGCCGGCGACGCCCTGGTACGGCAGCTCGGCGACCGCGGGGTCAGCGCCGTCGTTCGCGAACACGTTGACCGGGGGAACGTCGACGCCGAGGTGCACCACGCGCAGGAGCGGCTGGGCGGGAATCGGGGCGGTCGTGCCATCGGGGAGGATGGCGACGAGGTCGACATTCGGGAAGCCGTCCGACTTGGCGACCACGTCGATGACGGCGCCGGCGGGCAGGACACCGGTGTCGAACATGAGGTCGGCGACCATGTCGTCGTTGGCGTCGAGGCCGAGCATGTACGAGGTGTCACCGGGAACGTCGAGGCTGGCTGCCGCGCCGTAGGGAACGTCCTCGAGCAGCGCGCTCGGAGCGGCCGGGTCGGTCAGGTCCCAGATGTCGACCTCACCCACGTCGTAGGCGCCGTGGAGGATGTTGAGGCGGACGTTGGCTGCGTCGAGACCGTCGGCGGTGTCGTCGAAGAGGTGGGCTGCGACGCCAGCGCCGAGCTCGCCGTAGGCAACGACCGTGTAGCTGCTCTCCATGAGCTCCACACCATCGATCGGCAGCACGGAGGCGTCGGGGCCCTCCGGGAACAGGGAGATGTCGAAGTCGTACGTGGCGGCCGGCACAGAGGCGTAGCCCGAGGTCATCTCGAACATCAGCTCCTCGAACACCGGTGTCGCGTCGTCGTTCGCGAAGACGTTGACCGCCGGGACATTGACGCCGAGGTGTGTGGCGCGGACCATCGCCATGGCCGTCGTGCCGCCCGTCGCGGTGCCGCCGGTCGCGGTGCCACCGGTCGCGGTGCCGCCCGTCGCGGTGCCGCCGGTCGCGGTGCCACCGGTCGCGGTGCCGCCGGTCGCGGTGCCCGTGGTCGTGGTGCCACCGGTCGCGGTGCCCGTGGTGTCAGTGTCGGAGGCGGAGTCTCCGCCCTTGTCGCCACCACAGGCCACGAGTGCGGCGAGGGCCAAGGCTGCTGAAATCGTGCGAAGAGTCATGTCGTCCTCCATGGTTTGATTCAAAACTGAACAGGTGGTGAATAGGTGGTTGAGTAGGTCGTGACCAACAATTGGGTTGTCAACGCTTGTCGTCGAGGCTGTGGAGGCTCGCTATCTTCGCGGTGTGAGATGTCCTGAAGGCCACCCATTTCTTGCGTCGGTACTCGATGCTGCGATGCGTCCTCTGTCGAGGTTTCGCCCGCGCGTCGTGCCGCTCGCTCGGGGGCGCGTGCTCGAGGTGGGCATCGGCACGGGGCTGAACCTTGCTCACTACGGACAGGGGGTCGTTCGTGTCGACGGTGTCGAGCCCGATCCGCACATGCGTCGGCGCTGCCGCGCGCGTCTGGAGAGCGTCTCCGTGCCCGTGCAGCTGCACGCGGTAGGAGCCGAGGCACTGCCCTTCGATGCGGACACGTTCGACGATGTTGTCTGCACCTTCGCGCTGTGCACCATTCCGGATCCAGCGTCGGCTCTGCGAGAAGTCCACCGGGTGCTGCGACCGGGTGGCAGGCTCTTGTTCGCCGAGCATGTCGTCTCAAAGCATGGTCTTGCACGAGCGCTCCAGCATGCCCTCGATCCCCTCTGGACCAGGCTCGCGGGAGGGTGTCACCTCACTCGCTGCGCCGCCTCGCTCGTGCGCGATGCCGGGTTCGTCATCGAGGAGACCGAGCGCTGGGGTGGGTGGCTCCAGTTGACGCCCGTGGCAGTGGGAGTCGCACGTCGGTGTCAGCAGCCGTCAGGGGCAGGGGCGAGTCCGTCGGGGCGCGATACCCATGCAGCCCCATGAGGAGGCTACTGCAGTGGCGTCGACAATCCGCATCCTGTTCGGCACCGAGACCGGCAACGCCGAGGACACCGCAAACGACCTCGGAGACGAGCTTCGCCGGCGAGGGTGGCACGCCGACGTAGTCGACATGGACGACTACGAGCCCACGGACCTCCCGCGCGAGGCCCTGCTGCTGATCATCACCAGCACCTTCGGCAACGGCGACCCGCCCGTGAACGCCGAGGCACTGATGGAGCATCTTCGACAGGACGCGCCCGACCTCGGCGGCCTGCGCTTCGGCGTCTGCGCCCTCGGTGATTCGACGTATCCCCGCTTTGCACAGTGTGGACGCGACTTCGACGGCCTACTGGAGGAGCGTGGCGGCGAGCGTGTGATCCCGCTGCAGGTGTGTGACGCGGACTTCGAGGACTACGTGCCCGCGTTCCAGAAGTCGGTCATCGGCTGGCTGGAGGAGCACGGTGCGCCGTTCGAGGGTGCGAGTGCAGGGCCTGAGCGAGCGGCGAGTGAGACTGCCGAGACCAGCCCGGGTCTCTTCGGTGGCATCGTCTCCGCCGTCCGCTCGCTGTTCGGGGGAGCAGGTGAGCCGTCTGGTGCGGAACCGCCCGCGATGGCTCCGGTCACGGAGGCTGCTGCCGACCAGCCGGCTCCGTCGGGTCCATGGACGGCGAAGAACCCGTTCGCTGCCACCATCACAGCGCGCCGCAAGCTCTCCGGTGCGGGCTCAGGCAAGGAGACGATGCACTACGAGCTGTCCCTGGCTGGCTCTGGCATCGACTTCGCGCCGGGTGACAGCTTCGGCGTCCACCCTCACAATGACCCGGTCGAGGTCGATCGTCTGCTCGAGGCACTCGACCTCGATGGGACCGTCGTGGTGGTCCATGACGGTGAGCAACGAGCACTTCGGGAGCTCTTGCTCGAGCGACTCGACCTTCAGAACGTGACGAAGGCTCTCGCCCAGGCTCTCGGGCGGTCCGGTGGTCCGGCAGGGGCGGCGGTGGCCGAGGGAGACGACGCACTCCGCGCCTGGCGGGGCACGCGCTTCGTCTGGGAGGCGGCGTCCGAGCATCCCGATGCGTCCATCGGTGCCCAAGAGCTCGTCGACGCTCTTCGGCGACTGCAGCCCCGTCTCTACTCGGTGGCGAACAGCCCGCTGGTAGACGCCGAGTCGGTGCACTTCACGGTGGAGACCCTGCGCTACGCGCACGACGGCTTCGCGCGTACCGGCGTGGCCAGCACGTGGCTCTGCGACCGCGTTGCAGAGGGAGCGCCCGTGCCCGTGCACCTCGTGCCGGGCACCCACTTCCGACTGCCAGAGGCACCCGACGCCGACATCATCTGTGTCGGGCCAGGCACGGGCGTCGCTCCGTTCCGTGGCTTCCTCCAGCATCGTGAGGCGCGCGGTGACAGCGGGCGCACGTGGCTCTTCTTCGGTCATCAGACCTCGGCTTGTGATGCGCTGTACGCCGACGAGCTGGCAGGCTTCGAAGAAAGAGGCGTCCTGACGCATCTGACCTGCGCATGGTCGAGAGATCAAGAGCACAAGGTCTACGTCCAGCACCGCATGGCGGAGCACGGCGCCGAGGTCTACGCCTGGCTCGACGGCGGCGGACTGCTCTACGTGTGCGGGGACAAGCAGCACATGGCCGGAGACGTGCGCAGCACCCTCGTCGCCATCGCCGCCGAGCACGGCGGCCTCGATGCGGCCGGTGCCGAGGCCTGGGTGGCAGCTCTCGAAGACGGCGGACGCTACCGAGTGGACGTGTACTAGCTGTGCGGATTGCCCTGGCGAGCGAGGCTGCGCTTCCCGACTGGGAGGTCGACGATGCGTGGCTGCACGCAGCGCTGCTGCGGCGTGGTGTGTCGCTGGAGACGCCAGCTTGGACCGACCCCTCGGTCGACTGGGGCGACTTCGACGCCGTCCTGATCCGGACGACCTGGGACTATGCGGATCAGCGTGACCGCTTCGTGCGCTGGGCGGAGGCCGTCGAGGCGCGCACCGCGCTGCACAACTCTGCGGCAATGGTCCGGTGGAACACCGACAAGCGCTACCTTCGTGAGCTCGAGGCCGCGGGTGTGCCGACGGTGCCGACGGTGTGGCTCGAGCCCGGAGACACCCCAGACCTCGGGGCGATCCTGGCTGAGCGCGGGTGGGAGCGTGGCTTCCTCAAGCCGGTCTTCGGGCAGACCGCGCGGGAGACGCTCCGCTTCCATGCCGATGATCTCGCTGCGGCCCGGGCCCACGTCACGCGGCTGCTGTGCGACGAGCCGCTGATGCTTCAGCCCTACATCGCCACGGTGGAGACCGCGGGTGAGCGCTCAGCGATCCTCATCGACGGGCGTGTGACCCACGCCGTCGAGAAGCGGCCGGTGGCCGGGGACTACCGGGTTCAAGACGACCACGGTGGCACGGATGCGCCCACCACCCTCACTCCGCCAGAGCACG
>PKDJ01000290.1 GCA_002862545.1 Pseudomonadota bacterium | reverse complement strand
CGGTGCGCACGGTGTCGAGGAGCTTGTCGAGCCGGAACGTCGAGCGTGCCGGACCACCACGGTGCGTCCACATGTCTGCCCCCACGGGAGGCCGACCGTACTAGCGCGGGGGACACCGCTTCGCCGCTCGCGAGACAGCCTCGACACTCGAGCGGCACCGCGCGCTGACGCTCGACGGTCACCCCAGGCCACTGCACCCGTCCAGCCCGGCACCGCTCACTCGGATCGCACCTCGCCGGTGCGGTCGCTAGCCGGACCAGTCAGCGAGGAAGCGCGCGATGTTCACAGGCGCCACGTTCGGCTGGGGACCCTTCACCGCCCGGCTGTTCACGCGGCGGATGCGTGCATTGAGCTGCAGCAGGCGCGCGTGGATCTCGTCCCGGTCCCGCAGGCCGCGGATGTCGGTCAGCTCGGCGGCAAGCTCCTTGCGCAGCCTCAGCCCCTCGGGCAGCGGCAGGGTGAGGTTCTCTTCGTGCACCTTGTTCTCGAGCCACACATCCGCAGCAGAGCGGGTACGGTCGAGGTCACGCAGCGGGCGTCCATGCCCGGGCAGATCATCGAAGAGCCCCTCGTCACGCGCCTTGCGAACCTGTTCGTCAATCAAGGAGTCAATCGTACGCATGGTGGCCCCTCCAGCGGGAGGTCCACGTCAAGAGGAAGGAATACCCCCCGCAACACCAACCTAGGAGCTCGGGTGGACCCGTCGCGCAGCACAGCGCTGCACAACGCTCACGCCTCCCTCTTCTCCATGCACTCGGCCCACCCACCCGGGAGGGCGTGGCCGCCCAGCCCAACACGCGACGTGGCCTCCCCGAACGGAGCACTCAGTGCCGCTCGACCGCTCTCGAGCTGCGCACGAAGGCCGATGCACCACGGTGCTCGTGAAGGCCGTCGAGCAGCCGACCTCGGAGCCCCACCCCGAGCTGATCGACAGCGGTCCAGGTGACCTCGTCGTGTCGGCGGACGCCCCTCCCTGGGCATCGCTTGCGATCCACACGGTGCGCCTAAATGCGCTGCAGCGTCATTGATCATCCCGTCTCACACGCGAAATCTCTCCTCGCTGAACGTGATTTCTCCGCATGTTGAAGCCCAACCTCTGGTACATTTCGCCCCGCTACCACTTGGTAGACAAGCTCTTGCTCTGAGGACTGAATGAACATCTACAGACTCGCCGCCGGGATGACCCTAGCGGTGTCATTGGCCATGTCGTCGGCCTGCATGAAGACGAGCATCGCGGTTCAGCCGGTGCCCGGATCCGTCAACCCGAAGAGCGCCACCACTAAGGAGAAGGCACACTTCCTCCTCTGGGGTCTTGCCGGCGACGGAACGATCGACACGAGTGCCCTCTGCCCAGGCGGCGTGCACTGGGCGCAGACCCAGATGTCGTTCGTCGACGGCCTCCTCGGCAGCCTGACCTTTGGTATCTATGCGCCCCGCACGGTCGCAGTGAAGTGCGCGTCGGGCAACGCCTACCTCCTCGAGCCCATCGACGAGAAGAACGTCACCATGGCCACACTGATGGACGCGGACGAGGTCGCCGCGATTGAGGCTGTCCAATGAGCAAGCTGACTCCACTGTTCCTCCTCGCGTCCCTTGCACTCTCCGGCTGCTACAAGATCGTCTTGACCGACGGCGGCAGCCACAATCTGAACAAGGACAACCCAGCGTTCCACCACATCGGTGTGCTGGCGCTCGTCGAGTTCTCCAAGCCGATCCCGGTGCACGAGATCTGCCCCGGCGGATTCGCGCGCATCGATGTTCGGCAGAACGTCCTCACGGGGTTGCTGTCGAGCATCACACGCAACCTGTACTCGCCGACCCAGACCTTCGTGCAGTGCAAGAGCGGCAGCGCATTCGTGCTCGGACTCGATGGCGACGGAGCAGTCGCTGAGGCGGTCGAGCTCGACATGGGCTCGGTGCCCGCAGAGCTGTGACCGAGGGCGCGTGGTGAAGATCAGGTCGGCTCACGCCGCCTGAGTACACGCCACGCAGCCACCACCCGGCACTGCATTCCCGGTGAGGGAATGCAGTGCCGTGTTGCTCAGGGCCCGCCCCCCTCGGGGCGAGAGGAGCTTGGCAATACCAAACATATAGAACACGTTTCAGACTACAGCTTGTCTTGCGTGTGTCTATGGCCTCACGTCTATGAAACTCTGGGCTGTGTCATGCTCAGTCGACCCTGGGCACGTGGGGCAGTGACAAGACGACCTTCGTGCCGCTCGGCTTTGCAGCCAACACCTGGAGAGAGCCTCCGAGCCACTCAGCCTTCTGACGGATCGAGCGCAGCCCGAGACCTCTCCCCGACTCGAGGACGCGCGGCGCAAGGCCCCTCCCGCGATCCTCGACCGAGAGCGCGAGCATGCCGTTGTTCATGTCTCGAACAGACAACGTCGCCTCCTGCACCTGTGAGTGCTTCGCAGCGTTGAAGAGCATCTCGCTCGTGGCACGGGCAACCAATCGAATCACCGGACCGGCCACCTCGGGAAGATCCTCTGGGAGGTCCACGGTGATGTCGAGGTTCAGGCTGTCACGCTGTAGCTGACATACCTGTCGTATCGCTGCTTCCAGGCTCTGATCGTTCGTGATCGGATTCAGGGTCGATGAGAGCGTACGCGTCGTGAGAATGCCCGAGCGGAGCAGAGATGCGATGTCATCGACCTCAGAGCCACTGTCGTGAGGTAGCGACTGCGCCAGAGAGCCCAGCCTCAGCTGTGCAACGACCAGCACCTGCTGCAGCTCGTCGTGGAGGACCTCCGAGAGACGCTCTCGCTCTCGCTCCTCGATCCGGATCATCTGTGTCGCCAGGGTACGAACTTCATCGTGCTTGGCCTGCACTTGCGCAGTGCGGGTCCGAATCCGCTCCTCCAGCGTCGCATTCATGTCCTGAAGAACCTCGAGAGCATGCCTCTTCTGCTCTTGTGTGAGCAGCAGCATGCTCCGCCACCGCATCAGATTCAGCGCGAGTACGCCCCACGTGACGAGCGCAAGCACGACCAGCCCCACCACCACGAGCACGCTGTTCAGCATCGCCGCTTCCTTCTCGTTCACCGTCTGCTCGATCCGGTCCGAGAGGCGGTCCATCGCCTGGGTGATGGCTCGTGTGTAGAGCGCCTTGTCGTCGAGGTAGGCCTGGCTCTGCAGGAGCTCTCGGCCCCTCGAGGCTTCCCCGGCACGCACGTACTCAAAGGCCCGGTTCTCGATGTTCACCAGGCGATCGTTCGCCTCCTGGGTGCGGACGGCGAGAGCATCGCGATCAAGCTGCATCGCAGCCTCGATCGCGGTCTCGAGAAGCGGCTCATGATGGCGGTAGCGAGCCTCCCAGACCGGATCTGCCGTCGAGACAGCCATGTGCGCAGACATGGTGAGAACCTCATCATAGGTGAGGATCACACCCTTCAGCTCTGCCATCTGACCCCACTCGCCGTAGGCGTCAGAGACCCCGAGCGCGAGCTGCCGAAACTGCAGTGAAGTGACGATGATCGCCGACAGCAGCAGCGTGATCCACACGAAGGGAACACACGGGAAGGCAATTGAATCAAAGTGGGAGATCGGAGATTCTTCACTCATCTCTAGAGTCCATCTTGGCAAGTCCGGTTCGTGTCCGGCGACGTTGTACCAGCAACGCCTGGCCCCTCCGCCAAGACGGCCTCTTCCAAGCCAGTCCAGGGCAGCCCGCCGCTGGAGAAGTGGCAAGGTGCCGCCTACCCTCCCATCCGGACAGTACAGGCAACCTGGGGGATTTCCCCAACTCTGAGACCTCCACGTCCGGCAGGCGGTCCCTCCGAGAGAGGCGTGCGTCGCCACCGCGACCACGCTCGACCTGGCCACCGACGCTGGAGCCGTCGCCGACGATAGCTCGTCCACACTGCACCAGTGCCGCGCCTGCTGCGGAGTAGAACCTGCGGAAGCGGACCTTCGAGTGATGACGCCTCGCAACCACGGACTCGGTGCGCCTCAACTCATTTTGGTACAAGTAGACGCAGGACGAGGAGTCACATGTCCACCACGCAGACTGTCTTGGTGGTCGATGACCATCCCGTGTTTCGAGAGGGCATGGTGGGCCTCTTGAGTGCGGAGGACGACCTCGACGTCGTCGCGTCGGTGTCGAGCCATCGGGAGGCCATGCGGTTCCTGCGCACCCAGCCGGTTGACCTGTGCGTCATCGACCTCTCGCTTCGAAACTCGAACGGCCTATCCCTGGTCAAGAGCATCTCGTGCGAGTGGCCCGAGACGCAGATGGTCGTGGTCTCGATGCACGACGAGCTCCTCTACGGAGAGCGCGCGTACCGAGCTGGCGCCTCCGGATACCTGATGAAGGACCAGCCCTGGGACATCGTCATTCAGGGCATCCGCCACGTCTTGTCCGGGCGACTCGCCTTCTCGGAACAAGTCGGCAAGCTGCTCTTCGCGAGCCAGTCCTCGGCTCACAGCGGCGGTCCGAAGCTCTCCAATCGCGAGCTGGAGGTGTTCGAATTGTTGGGCAGCGGCCAGTCGGTTCGCAAGGTGGCCGTCGACCTGTCCGTCAGCCCAAAGACGGTCGAGTCCCACATCGCCTCGATCAAGCGAAAGCTCGAGATTCAGAATGCGACCGAGCTGGTGCACCGCGCGACCCTCTGGAGCGCCTCGCGGCTCGATCGCTCATCGTCAGCCGACAGCTGATGCGCTCTAGGCCGGCTCATCCATCGTGCGCTGTCGCTCTGCACTCCCCGCTCGGCGGTCTCGCCAAGAGGATCGCTAAAATTTGTGGTCGCGAAGCGTGCTCGGGATCGAGGTCGCGACTACGCTGAGCATCTTCGGAGGTCCCAAGCACCGATGCAACCGGGTTCGGTCATCGAGCGGTACCGCATCCAAGGCCAGATTGGCTCCGGTGGGATGGGGACCGTCTACCTGGCGACCCACATGGTCCTCGGCAGTCAGCATGCCATCAAGGTCGTCTCGAGTCCGGAGCAGACTCGCTCCGCTCGCCTCTTAGAGGAGGCTCGAGTGCAGGCCCGACTGCACCATCCCAACATCCTACCCGTCACAGATCTGCTGACGACGGAGCGCGGAGCGGCGGTGGTCTTGGAGTACGTGCCGAATGGCCTGACGCTTCGTCGCGTGCTCGCTGAGCAGAGCCTGTCGATCGAGTCGATCGACGGTATTGGCCGCGGCATCATGGCTGGCGTGAACGCAGCCCACAGCCATCGCCTCCTCCACAGGGACCTCAAGCCGGCCAACATTCTGATGAGGCGCATCGACGGCCGCCTCGAGCCCGTCATCGCCGACTTTGGCCTCGCACAGTTCCTAGACGTGCGCGAAGCTGATCGACCGCTGTGCCGCCCCGCGACCATGGGAACTCCGGGCTACGCATCGCCCGAGCAGCTGCGTGGCGAGACGGACCTCGACGAGCGCACTGACATCTTCGCGCTCGGAGCGACGCTGTACGAGCTGGTGACAGGGCTGCCTGCGTTCGGCGGAGCCAACGTTCATGAGCGACGAAACCGAACCTATGACGGCTACTACGTCTCTCCCTCCTCCCTCAGGAGTGACGCGCCCCAGCGGATGCACGACGCCATCAACGCAGCCCTCGCGACTGACCGTCGACAGAGGACCGCCTCGGTGCAGGAGCTACTCGACCTGTGGACGGGAAGGCGCACCCACATCGCCCGTGTGGTCGAGTGGGAGGGAGCTCACCCCGAGCTCGCCCTCTTCATCCAGAATCCGGATGACCAAGCTCTGCAGGAGCACCTCGAGCGGTGCAACCGGTGCGTCAGGCTGGTGAAGGACTACAAGCGCCACATCGCGTCGGCCCCGGAGACCCTCACGGACGTACAGACCCCAGCCACCTCGAGTGGCTTCGTCGGGCGGCACACGGCGCTCCAGATACTCCGTGAGCGCTTGGTCCTGCGCGAAGAGCGCCTCGTCACGGTCAAGGGACCCGGCGGCGTCGGCAAGTCACGCCTCGCCATGAGGCTCGCGGAGCTTCACCGAGGCGTCTTCACCGGCGGTGTCTTCAGCTGTGACCTCGGGAGCGCGAGTAGCACCGACGACGTGCTTCGGCTGCTCCGTGCACTCGTCACCGGCGCCCCCGCCGGAGCCGACGCCGAGCGGCAGCTGCTCGAGGCGCTGCACGCGAGAGGGCGTTGCCTTGTCATCCTCGACAACACCGAGCACCTCGCACAGCCCGTCGCTGAGTTGCTGTCGCGCTGGCAGCAGCGCGCACCGAGAGTCCAGTGGCTGCTCACGAGTCGCGTGCCCTTGAACGCCACAGACGAGTGGGTCTTCTCGCTCGAGCCCCTGTCGGAGGACGACTCGGTCGAGCTCTTCAGGTCCTGCGCAGCCCGCCAGTCCGACACCATGCCACTGCCGATCGATGCGGAGCCCACCATCCGCGCCATCGTCGGTCAGCTCGATGGCCTCCCCCTCGCGATCGAGATGGCGGCAGCACGACTCCGGGTGTTCTCACCCTCACAGCTCTTGGAGCGCCTCGGCGATCGGCTCCGCGTGCTTCGCAAGCCGGGGGCGAGCGGTCACGACCGCCACGCGACCCTGCGAGCCACGCTCGCGTGGTCCTGGTCCCTCCTGAACCCAGACGCCCGTGAGCTCCTCGCACAGTGCAGCGTCTTTCCCGCAGGCTTCTCTCTCGAGCTGCTCGAGGGCGTCGCCGACCTGCAGTCCGTAGCGCCGGATGCATGGCTGGAGGATGTCCTCCAGAGCCTGATCGACGCCAGCCTCGTGCACTCTGTCCCGACGGAAGAGCGCCCGAGGTGGTTCCGGTTGCTGGACAGCGTCCGCGACTTCGCACGGCATGAGCTCGAGAAGCGCGACCCAACAGGAGCAGCGCGCGACCGCTACATCCTACACTTTGCCCACCGGCTTCCCCTCTCGCCGCGTCCACACGAAGAGGAGAAGTGGTTTGCCGCTGAGCCTCACTGGCGCCAGCATCGCGTCAGCGCGGTCCGCGCGCTGGAGTGGGCTCTGGAGCACGCGAGCCCTGTGTCGATCGCACGCTGCTTCCTGCAGCTCAGCCGCCAGATGGAAGAGGACGAGCAGTGGCGTTGGGCGGAGGATGTCTTCGAGCGGGTGCAGCCGACTGCTCTCGACGACCGCGAGGTCGGGATCACCATCGGCGTCCGACACGCCGCCTGGCTGAGCGCGCAAGCGAAGCCCGACGAGGCTCACGACGTGCTCGTCAAGCTGCTGGACGAGGCGCGCGCGCTAGGACTTCGCGCCGTCGAAGCCCGGGTGGACGTCATGCTCGCGCGCATCCAGATGAAGCGCGGGCACCTCGAGGAGGCTGAGGCCGGTCTCTGGCGAGCTCGACAGCTCGACCAACAGCGCGGGGCACGCTTTCGGGAGGTCGGCGTCCTCAATCTGCTGGGCGCGTTCTACGTCCAAACCAAGCGCGCTGCCGAGGCGGCACGGTGTCTCGAGGCGAGCCTGTCGATGAGTCGCGCCATCGGCGCACATCGCTCGGAGAGCATCAGCCACTGCTGGCTCGGCCTCCTGGCACGACACCACGACGAGCTCCAGCGTGCGCAGGTCCACTTCGAGCGCGCCGTCGAGACATCCCGCCGGGACAAGCAACCGCACAATCTCGCGAACAGCCTCGTTGCGCTTGGCCGGTATCATGCCAAGTGCGGCGATCCGCGGGTGGCCCAGAAGGCTCTCGTCGAGGCGCGGGGCCTCTTGCGTGAGCTTGGCTCGACCGAGCAGCTTCGCGACATCGAGCCCCTGCTGGAGAAGCTTGATGACCGCTGGATGGCCACCTTGGACGCCTACTGACGACCCGACCGTCTCGCGCGAGTCACTCAGGCCCCAGGGTCACGCCCCCCGAACACCGTAGACACGCTCAGGCCGACCGACGCGGCGTAGGTGCCTGCCGACTGCCAAGCAGGCACCCGAAGGCGCGGCATCAATGCCCAGGCCTCGCCCAGCGGGACGGTGACCCCACCGATGATCGCTAGCTCGCTGAAGTCCCCTCCTCCGCTAGAGGACGGCAGCGCGGTGACCGGCGACACCCCGAGCCAGGCCGCACCACCGGCACCAAAGCGTCGCGCAACCCGGGCATTGGCCCGCGCATAGACGCCCTGGCGATCCCCGTCGGTTCCCGCGACCACCGGCAGCCGAGAGGTCACGCCGAAGCCAGCGAGCCACTCACCACCGACAAGGGCATCTCCCCCAAGCCAGGGATCGACGCTGCCCGTCGAGAGCTGCACGAAGCCGGTCTCCTCACCGAAAGACCCGGTCGGGAAGCTCACACCCGGCACCACACGCACTCGAAGGGTCGCACTCTCCACCACGTGGACGGGCACGAGCAGGAGGGAGTCGCGCGCGCCGACAGAGCCATCCGAGCGCCGATGGAGCGTCACGACTGGCTGAAGGGCGACCCGCTCGTGCACCGGGACCTGCCCCGAGAGCGAGGCCATGGTCTCGAGTCCACCGCCAATGAGCAGGGTGCCGAAGAGCCCAAGCTCGACAGACGCGGTGCCTGGGGTCAAAGACGGGTCGTAGTCAGACCTCCCGACCGGGAGGCTAGCATCTGCTCAACAACCCGTTCATTGAGCCCAAGCTGGGATTGAAGCCAGCTGAAGGAAGAGCAGGGTCGCAGCGCTGCGAGAAAGGGACATCGGTACCTCTTCGGCAAGCCTATCAAGACCCGAAGGAAGAGCCCAGACCGACGCCCAATCCAGGATCCCAAGCCAGCTCATCCGTGACTCCGCCGAGAATCTTCCGCCCACCCATCCCGTGCCAATGACCACTGGCACAGTACAGAGAAGCGAATGGCCAACCGGGAGGACCACCATGCACCGCGAAGGACCATGGACATCCGCTTCACCTGCCTGACCCTTCTTGTTGCCCCAGGATGTGTTCGTCAGCATCGCGCACTGCAGCTCGCTCCGACCGACGTGAGCGTCATCCTCACCATCGAGGCGGACCACCAATGAGGTGAAGGCCTACCCCACAGGCTGGAGCGGTGTCATCGGCCCGTCGACATCCCAGAGCACGAACTCGCGCTCGCGTGCGAGGCCCCACTCGACGATGTCGCGCACCTGGAGCAGAGACGCCGCAAAGACGGTGGCCGGCAGCTCGTAGGACCAGATCTTGCGGTCTGGGTCGTCCTCGACCTCTCCCGCGGCCAGGCTGCCGACCGGGGGCACGACGAAGCCGACCTCCTGCCAGTCCGCGACGACCTCGGCACGGAGATGCGCATCAGCAGCGCTCCCCCAGGCCTGCAGAGCCTCGGGCTCCACCGGCTCAGGCGCCGCGAGGACGACGGACAGCTCGAGCTCGACCTGGAGCGGGTCGAGCCCCACGAGCGCGACATGCGCGCCATCTGGGAGGGTGATCTGCAGCAGCTCGCCGTGATCGATCACAGCGAAGTCCGGTGCGAGCACCGTGGCGAGGGCGGAGGCCGGAGTGGGCGTGTCGGGCATGCCCCTCCTTAGCCGGAGTGACCACCCGAGGCGCGTCTCACAACGCCCAGTCGACCACCCGAGCGGCCTCCAGGAGGTCAGGAGCTTCGAGCACCACGTCGTTGCCAGTAGACGCCTCCGCGTCGGCAGCGCGACGGGCGGTCCTGGTGGCAGAGTCTCGACACACAGGACATGTGTCTCCACCACCTGGAGGGACGCATGCGCTGCCTGCCTCTCGCCCTCACTCTCGCTTGCAGCAACCCAGGCGCCCGCTCGACCTCCGCCGACACAGGCGCTGAGGCGCCGGCTCTCGACCCTGATGTGCGCTCCTACGTGCCTCCCAGCTGGCGCGCGTCCGACCCGGTGCGACTGGTCTACCTGGGAGACAGCATCACCGCCGGTGCGGGGGCCTCGGAGGGCTCGCTGGCATACGCGGCGCTCCTCGTAGAAGACACCTCCAGCCAGTGGTCGGACTATGCCGACCTCGACCTGCAGACTCGGTACGGGCCCCTCGAGGTGATCGATGTGTCACGCGGCGGCGCCACGACCAGCAGCCTGCTCACACAGCAGCTGCCCGCCCTCGACGACCTCGTGGGCGGCTCGGCTCCGGGGGAGACCCTCGTGGTGATGACCGTCGGCGGCAACGACGTGCGGTACGCGCTGAACCCCCTCGAGAGTGCCGAGGCCATCCTCGACAAGGTGGTGCGCAACATCGAGGAGGCGGTGCTCGACGTCCAGAGGCGCTTCCCGGATGGCGCCTACATCTACCTCACGAACGTGTACGAGCCGACGGACGGCGTCGGTCAGTGGGGTGGGTGCTTCTGGGGCATGGACTTCTCCGACCGCCTCCCCGTGCTCTACGCCGGTGAGGAGGATCTCTACGCCATGGGAGAGCGACTGGGCGTTGCGGTGATCGACCTGCGCGGACACTTCATGGGTCATGGCTTCCACCACAGAGACACGGCGCTCGAGGCCCACCACCCCGATGACCCGACGTTGTGGTTCGCCGGCGACTGCATCCACCCCAACGACAGAGGACACCACGAGATCCGGCGCTTGATGCACGCGGCCATCCTCGGCGTCGACCTCCCGCTGGATCCCTGAGCTTCGATTCGGCCTCGGGCGCGACGAGCGCGGCAGCTCTCGGATTGCGACCCTCGACATGGGCCTCACGTGACACCGACGAGAAGGGACCATCTCCGTACCGAGATGCGACGCAAGAGGCTCGTGAGCCCACGCCGCAGTTTACGGTCGAGCCCCCGTCAGCCATGATGTACAGGTGGGAGGTCGAATGAGAGTGGCGTGGCTCGGGTTGTGCTTGGTCGTGGCGTGCAGCGGTGGTGACGACGGCAAGAGTGACACCGCGTCCCTCGGAGGCACGACATCGGGGGACACCGACACGGACGCAGACGCAGACGCAGACGCAGACGCAGACGCGGACGCAGACGCAGACGCAGACGCGGACACCGACGCAGACACCGACACCGACACCGACACCGACACCGCGGCGATCCAGGACGTGCAGGTCGAGCAGCATCCACTGATCCCGTCCATCCTCACGGTCACCTGGGAGCAGGCGACCCCCTGTGAGGCGCACCTGGCCTTCGCGCTCGAAGACGGCGAGGAGCGGGCATCCCCCTCCCGCGCCTACGACGGCGCGGCACGCGAGCTGGTGCTCGGGGTCCCCTTCGACCACGAGGTGACGGTCCACGTGGTGGACGACTGTGGGAACGAGAGCGCGCCCGTCGTGGCGCGCACTGGCGCTCCGCCACCCGACCTGCCCGTCTCCGACGTGCTGACGGACGTTCCTGCCCTGCAGGACCCATCCATGACCTTCCACATGGCCTCTTTCGGCGGCGGCGGCCTCCCCGCCTACGGCTGGACCACCATCATCGACCGGCAGGGTCGTGTCGTCTGGGCCTGGCGAACCGCTCCCTTCCGCATCACCATGCAGCCCCAGCTGTCATTCGATCGCGACCGGCTCCTCATCGACGAGAACGCTTTCTGGGGGTCCTTCAACGCCGCAGACTCCCAGGTAGTCGAGATCGACATCGAGGGAACCGAGCACCACCGCTTCGACACGCCGGGCCTGCACCACCCCTTCGCCGCGCTTCCCGATGGCCGCATCGCCTACGGAGCCGGCTCTCTGGGACCGTTCGGCGCACTGTCGGGCAACGAGACCCTCGCCGTCGTCGACCGGAGCGGCGTCAACGAGGTCCTCTGGGACTGCTACGAGACCCTGCGCGCCGAGCTCGGGTTCGAGACCACCTGCGGCTCGAACACCCTGCGCTGGCACGAGGACCGCGGCGTCTTCCTGTTCAGCTTCTACTCCCTCGAGACCGTCTTCGAGATCGACGGCGTGACTGGGGAGGCCACCCGGTGGTTCGGACAGCTACCGGGCTCCTACGCCTTCGACCCCGAGGACTCGGCCTTCTGGTGGCAGCACAGCGCGCACTACACCGCCGACGGGACGCTCATGGTCTCGACGAAGAACCGCGACCGTGGCGACGAGACCTGGGTGCGCGAGTACTCCCTCGACGACAAGACCGAGACCCTCACCGAGGTCTGGCGCTTCGGCGAGGGCGAGGGCCTCTACGGAGCTACCGAGGGCGAGGCGTTGGTCCTCGCTGGTGGCAACGTGCTCCACAACTACGGCTCCCTGCCCGTCGTCCGAGAGGTCACGCGCGAGGGAGAGGTCGTCTGGGAGGTCCACTTCCCGGCGAGCCCGGAGATCCACCGCAGCTCACCGCTGTCGCTGGACGACCTCTACGGACTTCGCGACTGATCCAACCGCTGGGCCTGCGCCCTCCGGAGGGAGGCGCTGGGCCTAGTCGCGAGCCCCACCTGCATCGCGGCAGATGAGTTCGAAGAGGGTCGGCTGGAATCCACGGCTGTCAGACTTGCCGTCGCCATCCTGGTGGAAGACCTGGTTGATCCCAGATGCTGTCGACACCATCGTCGCCGATGCGCAGCTCGAACGCCTCACAGGGCATGGACCTTGGCCCAAGGCCCGCCCTGCACTCGGCCTCCTGCCTGCCACACTGGGCAGTCCCTAGGCAACACCCCGCACCCACTCAGCATCGCCTGGCAGGCACCCGCGACTGTGCCAGAACTGAACGCTCTGTACGACGTGGCGATCCAGCGCGAGCGGCCGGCGCCCAGTCGAGCCATCGTCGTCAAAGAGTACGCCATGCTCGGCGCCCCCGCGTCCCGGGTTCGACCGGATCAGAACCTCCTGGATTCGCTCGCGCGGGATGTGCCAGGCGCGATGCCCGTCCCAGTCCAGCAGCGCATCCTCGCTCAAGAACACCCCGACACGGACCCGACCCTGCTTGTGAGCCCGTCGACGGTTCTGCGCACGCACCGCCAGCCCGAGGAGCAGGGTTGCAGCCCCAACGAGCAGCAGGGTGAATGTCACGAACACGGCTGCTACACCGAGCGTGAGTCCGCGCGTGATGGCCTGCAGGATGAATGTGATGGCCTGCAGTGCACCCACTCCTCCGAAGAGACACGCACCGCATGCGAACCACAGGGGCGACAGCGGAAGGTACGCCGCGTGGTAGGCAACACCCAATGGCAAGGGCAAGGCCGGGTCCGTCCAGGCCCGAATCTCGGGCGGGAGTGCGGCCACAGGAACACCAGCCTTCACCGCACCAATGCTCAAATAGTCTCCACGAATGACATGACGAAGACGAAGCCGGCAAGCGCAGCCCCAATGGCCATTCCCACCCTGTGCTTGCGGAGAAGCTCTGCGGGAGGGAGGCCCTGTCGGGCATTCACCATGCTCTCACGCCAGATCGGGCCAAGGGGAAGGGGCAACACGATCCCCGAGAAGGCAATGCCGGAGACAAAGCGTGCCAGCGTGCCGGCAGGGTTTCCGCCAACCACCTCTAAGCCTCGAACCACCGAGAACCCATTCACGGGAAGGGCCACGGTGACGCCGAGGACGTAGGGAAGCTGAAGCGCCGCGGGCACCATGAACAGCCCGATGGTCAGGGCCCGGCGGGTGTGCCGGCGCACATGATCGGAGCGGCCTGCGAGCCCACGTATGAGCAGCAGGGCTGTGCCGACGAGGTAGGCCAGGTAGCCCAGGCTACCCACGACCGACAGACCGCCATCGGCATGCCACGGCACGAGGGGTGAGACGGCCTGAATCAGGGGCGCCATGCCCGACACATCCTGCCCGCCGTTCCCCGTGGCGAGATAGGCCCAGCAAACGGCCTCAGCGACGACGACCGGGAGCGGCAGCAGCAGGTAGGCGAGTGCTGCCGAGCGATGTTCGGAGACGGTAGTCACCAGGGGCCATCCTCGTCGTCATCGAAGGCCCATGCATGGCGGAGGGCAAAGGAAACAGCGGCGTTATTCAGCGCCGGATAGAGCATGGCGAAGCGATCGCGGGGGGCGAGGGCAACCAGCACGTAAGCATTGCCGAGCGACGTGCGCACCGCCACGACACTCGCGGTCTCGTCGCCCAGGGCACGGCCCGAGCCGCCTTCTTCGACGTCGCCCCAGTCGTGCAGCGTCATGCCGAGACTCCTCACCACATGTTCCGCGGCAGTGCGCGCAGTCGGCACGCTGCACACACAGACGGAGATACTCGCGGATCGATCACCGAGCTCGGGATTCTCCAGGAAGACACTCAGCGGTGTGTAGTGCTCTCCACGCCGAAGTGGCGACATCGGCAGCCACGTCCTGGGTACCACCATGCGGTGCCGGGCAAAGTCGCGCGAGCGCCCCTCGACCAAGTGAAAGCGCTTGGCGAGGGTCGAATCCTGAAGGTCTTGGTACCAGTAGTAGGCGGGACGAAAACTCATGGGACGCGAGTCATGAGCTGGGAGTCTGGCGCATACGCCCACGGTGAACCTCGAGAGCCTCCGAGACGGCCTCGGGCCCCCATCGCTTGGCTAGGGAGTCCAGCACCTGAACCACACCACGGCCCGCCTCGGGACCGAGCTTCTGCTCGAGCGTGGCCTTGCAGGTCAGCAGGATGCCGATCACACCAGCGCGATCACCGAGCGTCTCGCGCACCTCCGCGATGACCATGCAGGCCATCAGGTAGCGCTCTGGCTCGTTGGCCCCGAGGGCACTCTGGCGCGCCGCCTCGGCCAGCGAGAGTCCACGCTCGAGGTTCCTCGCGCGGGTCGCCGCCATTGCAGCCTCAAGCTGAACGCTGCCCAAGACTGAGGCGTCACCGACCCCCTCAGCCTCGGCGAGCAGCTCGTCGTAGGCCTCCGTGCGATCCGCACCACCGTCGGACTCCGACAAGGCTAGCTGCTGGGAGCGCACCTGAACTGCGAGCCCTACATCCCCAGCCTCTCGCGCAACGGCATCCGCCTTTGCCAAGGCCGCAAACACACGCGGCAGCCGCCCCGCCATCTGATGAAAGGCCGCGCTGTCCCTGTACGCCATGGCGAGTGCCCTGCTCGGCCCCCCCTGCCAGAGCAGCTCGATCACCCGCTCTTGAGCCGAGAGAGCCGCTCGATGATCTTGACGACCGGCATGGACCTGCACGATTCGCTGTCGCGCCTCGATCTCTCGCTCCCGGTTGCCCGCCTCCTTCGCGGTGGTGGCCGCAGAGTGCAGGATGTCAACACCACGCTGCTGACCGCCCTCAGTGCGGCTCATGAGCAGGCCCAGGCTCAGCAGGTAGCCAGCGCGGGTGTCCAGGTCACCGGTCTGTCGGGCGGTCTCTGCTGCACGGCTCATCGCGGCAACGGCATCGTCGATGCGGTTTGCTGCGGTCAGCATAGCGGCCATGCGCGCGTGCGCGTCGGCAGCCGTCGCATGGTCCCCGCGCTCGCCGGCAGCCCGTGCCACCTCCAGAAAGTGCGCCGAGCCCCTCTCGACGTCCGCTTCAGTCAGGTCAGACACGGTGCGCTACTCGGCCAGGCGGGCTTCGGCATCGCCGAGCATCGACTCGAGTGCGCCCATGTCACCCAGACGCATACTCTGCCGCTCGAGAGCCCAGCTCGCGCCCTCGGAGCTTGCCGCAGCATGCTCTGCGGACAAGCGTGACTTCTCGCTCTCGATCGAGGCCAGGTAGGCATCATTCTCCGACTGTGCGGAGACCAGCTCGCTGATCCCGGTCGTGGCTTGCGTGCGCTGGTTGGCGACCTCGGACTGCAGGCTGTTGACGTTGCCCACTGCAACGTCGCCCGCCGCCTTCGCATTTGAATTCTGCTGCGTCCGAACCGCCGCCTCGGCCGAAGCCTCGCTCGCCATCGATGTGGTGGATGACAGCTCACCGGGCCCGTCCGTCGCAAACGCCTGCATCTGCTTAGCGCCAGCGGCGCCCTCGCCAGCGTTGCCGACGAAGCGACCCGGCACACGGCCCATCAGGGAGATGAAGGGGCCCACGAAGCCGCCGATCATGCCAGCGCCCTCGCCCGCCTTCGAGGACGAGTTGCCGGCCTGGGCCTGGGCCTCCGTGGCCTTGCTGGCCAGCTCGTCGTTGCGGCCTTGCAGCTCGTCGAGGCCAGTCTGGTAGCCCGTGATGTCTTCGAGCTGGGTCTGGACGAGACCATCGGCAGCGTCGAGCTCGGGAAGCTGTGCCTCTGCGGTGACGCGGGCACCCTCGAGCCGGGCGGCGTTGTCGCGTGCCTCGACCTCCTCGGACTGAAGCGCCAGGTAGGCCAGGTGGGCGCCATCGACCTCGTCGGGCACGTGAAGTGGCGGCGGCGTGACTGCGGCATGGGCGTCGCTGTAGCGACCGCGAACCCCCCCCACCAGTCCCCCAGCGTGTTGCCCTCCTCCTGGAGGTTCTCCATGCCCGGATCGAACTGCGACCCGATCTCCTTGGCTTCGTCGCCGACGGTCTCGGTGAAGCTCCAGTCATCGTCGGCGCTGTACCGTGGAACCATGTTCTCGGCGTAGTGCGATGGGCTGTCGAGACCGTACGAGCTGTCCTCCTCGGCCTGACCCGTCATCCCGGCGGCTGACTCCTCGGAGAAGCCGATCACCTCGTACATGGCCGCTGTGAGGTCCGTCGAAAGCTCGGAGCCCGTGAGCACGCCGGTGAGCGAGCCCGTGCGCCCCACGCCGCGGTTCTGGCCATACAGATGGGACTCGGCCGGTCCGTCGCCCTTGTAGTCGGTGCGGCTGGTGTAGCCGTCCATCACATCGCGACGACCGGTGTGGGTGCCGAGGGCCTTCTCCGCGCTGTTCTTCGCGCCGGTCGTCGAATCGACACCCTCGTTGAGACGCGTGGTCACCGGCTCGGTGTCCCTGGTGTGCCGGTCGCGTTCACCGGCCGAAGCAAACTTGCGCCTCAAGGCTTGGTTCAGAGCATCATCGTGGCGGGCCATGTTGTCGCGCGACTCGGTGAGCGCCGTGCGGGTCTGCTCTAGGGCGCGCTTTTGACTATCGACCTCCGCCTGGGCCAGTCGCACCTGCTCCCGAGTGCCGGAGACGCCCGCCTGCGCGGCGTGGGCGTCCACGGACTTTGCACGCCCGAGGGCGCTCTCGGCCTCGGTGAGGGCGCGACGCTGGGAGGTCTCCAGAGTGCTGAGGTCCTGCACCCGCGCTCGGTGCTCTACGTACATCCGCGCGTGGAACTCGCCGTCCTGCTTCGCGCTGGCGTACTCGTTGTCGATCTCGCGCCGCCGCTCGGCCGCGCGCTCGGCGTGGGCGTTGGCCGCACGCTGGGCGTCATCGTAGCGGCGCGTAGCAGCATCGAGGTCCTGCTGGAGGCGCTGCGTACGAGCGTCTTCCTGCTTTCCGTGCAGCTTCGAGTTGAAGGCACTGGTGGAATCGATGCCCCTCGACTCCAGCGCATCGATACGACCGTGTGTGCCCGACGCCTTGGACATGTCACGGGTCGCCCCCGCGGTGTTGCGAACATCCTTCCAGGCCGCGCCCATGCTGGCTCCGGAGGTCCCATCGGAGCGCCGCGCAATGAGCCCGTCCAGCATCACGGCCTTCATGCTGATGCCGCTGTCCGCCTGGCCACCACCGGAGCGGTCGGCTCCTGTGTTGTTCCGGTTGGTCTGACGCTCCTGGATCTGGCCCCGCAGGTTGTCACCAGCCCGCTCTGTGAACGACTGCGTGAGTGCCGCTGTCTGCTCCTGCAGTGCGCCCGCCTTGGCATCCAGATCCTCATCATTGGCCAAGAAGAGGATGTCGAGCGCACGCAGCGGCACGAGCACCAGCCTCGCAAGCGACGCCCAGACGCTGAGGACTGTGCCGACGCCGCCCAGTACCGTTCCCCACTGCGCCGCAAGCGCGACGAAGGGGATGAGCCACTGCATGCCAGGAATCCAGGACAGCACGAAGCCGAGCCCGGCGAGCAGCCAGCAGATGGAGGAGAGCGTGCCGATGATCGAGGAGATGCCATCGACGACATCGACTAGCCCAGCAATGATCTCGATCGGATCACCACTGGTGAAGCGGGTCCAGGCCTCACCGAACTTGCCGCCGCCGGTGAGCCCGCTCATCGTGTCGGCGAGGTACTGCGCAGGGTCGTAGATCGCCTTGCCAAGCTCGACGAAGCCAGCCACCATCGGAATCTTTGAGCTGGCCATGTTGATGGCCGTGTCGATCACGATGCCCTTGGCGCCCTCGACAAGGCCGGTCATCGCGCCCTTACCGAGCGCCGACCCGACCAACGCCAGCCGGTCTGGCGGCTCCTGCGCAGCCGTCGCCTCTCCTACGTTGGCGCCCGGCGTTGGCACGGTACCGAGTCGCGGCTCGGCGAAGGTGTCGAGGTGCGCAATCTCCTCATCCCAAGGGAAGCCTGTCTTGACCTGCTCCCACGGCAAGCCGGGGTCACCGGTCGGTGGGGCTCCGACGGCGGGTGCTTCAGGCGCACCGCCATCCGCGCCTGTACCCTCGCCCTCGGACTTCTCAGCCACGGTCTCGGAGCCGGCCTCGGGACTCTCACCCTCTCCACCCTCGCCCTCGCCATCGGCAGGGGGTGGGTTCGGCTCCGCCTGGGCCCTTCCACCTGACTCGGCCTCGGCGATCATCGCGTCGAGTTCCTCTTCCGAGGGAGCCTCTTCTTCCGCCATTTGCTCATTCGCCGCCTGATTGCCAGCGGGCTGAAGCGATACTTCTGCGGGGGTCGTCGACTGTGCAGGTGACTGCTGCTCAGGCGACGAGGACCGTCGACTGCGACTAGACATAGCGCGCTCCGATAAACACAAACGGTGCGACAGCACGAGAGGAGATGCGCTGCCCCTCGCAGTGTAAACAACCAACTGCCCAGGAACAACATCCAATGTCACGTAGCCGTGTCGGCGCCTGCAAACTCGACATGGAGAGCGTGCTCCTACCTCGTGATTACGGCGACGTACATGATCCGCAGCGTGCCGATCGCGAGAGGATTCCTGGACGGCTCCCTTCCTCGTGAGCCCGGAGATCCACCGCAGCTCACCACTGTCGCTGGACGACCTCTACGGACTCCGCGACTGTGGGCCCAGCGGCCACACGACCCGTCGACGCTAGAGGCCTGCGCTCACGAGAGCGCAGGCCGCGTGGCCCCTAGAAGAACTCCAGCCCCATCATCTGCGGGATGTTGCTGCAGGTCGCCGAGTTGACGCCACCCGGGACAGGGTAGCCACCGATGCAGGCGCGGTAGATGTAGCCAGGGCTCGGGCAGTTCGAGCCAGAGCACAGACTGGGCGGGTCGATCCACACCTCGCCGGTGTAGCGATCGCACACGGACCAGTCGTGGCCGTCACAGAAGCCCAGGTAGGTCGTGTTGGTGCGAATGGCATCGGCCAGTCCCTGGGCAACGGAGGGATCGTTGCACTCGATGCCTGCGACATCGAACGTCCCGTACATGCGCATGCCCCTGAGCCCGCTCGTGGGGAGCGCCGCACGCCAGTCGTTCCACTGCGGGCAGGTGTCGCCCGCATCGGGGTAGGTGAACTCGAAGACCGTCGCCTCGGATTCACAGCCGTCAGGCGTGCCGTCGCCATCGGAGTCGACATCGTCCGGGAAGCCCGGGCAGATGTCCAGGGTGTCGCAGACCCCATCGGAGTCGGTGTCGACACCATCCGGACCACCCGGGCAGGTGTCAACGCTGTCGCAGACGCCATCGCCGTCCGTGTCGACGTCGTCGTCGCCGATGCACAGATCGAACGCATCACAGCGGCCATCCCCATCGGAATCCACGTCAGCGCAGAAGTCGACGCACACCACATCCGAGATGGCGCTGTTCAGGCCCGCGATGCCACGTGGGATCACAGCCTGGTAGCAGTTGACGGCTCCGGGAAACGGCGGCGCCGTCAGCCGAATGGTCGCCACACCGTCCGCCTCGGCAGTCCCCGCACCGGCGAATCCGATCGGCCGGGGCATGTCGAGACAGTAGCCACCGAGAGGAAGCGGACAGGGCCCCCCCTCGTCGACAAAGCCACTGCCCTGGACGAGGAAAACCCGCTCACCCTCGAGCGCCTCCCCCACGTCGATCGCGAACTCCGAGCGCACGGTCGCGTAGTCGGGCGCAGCGATGGTGATGAAGGTCGGCGGAGGCAGCGTCTCATCTGCCGGACGCTCGATGAGCAGATCTTGCCCGTCAGTGGGTTGTTCCAGGGTGCCCGAGACACCACAGGCGGACAGGACGACCAACAACGACAGGCGCATGAGACACTCCAGAAAGCCGCGGGCAGCATAGCCACGGCCCGCACCTTACCAAGCATCCGGCTCGGCCACTCGCCGTCCCGGTTCACCGACCACGAAGCCCCGTTTTTGTTCGGAGACAACCAGGATCGGACCAGATCCAAGCGCGGCAGAGCAGCCCCGCACGGCCCAAGCGACCCGCGGCCACACCGCCGGAGGTGCTAGAACGACAGGGCGCCCATGCCTCGTGTCCCACCCGCCCTTGTCGTGCTCTACACCGGCGTCCTGATGCCCTGCGCACAGGCCCAGCCGCTCGACGTAGACGAGCACTCTCCCTCTCGAGGCACCGCGGCGGCCTGCCAGCCCTGCCACGGGGAGACCTGGTCGACGTGGCGGAAGAGCCGCCATGCCGCCAGCTTCACGAACCCGCTCTTCCAGCTGTCCCTGCAGAGCGCTCGCCAGCGGGACTGGTGCCTTTCCTGCCACCTGCCCCGCCCCGAGCAGCGCGCGCTGCTGGGGGAGGTCGGGCACCGAGGTGCAGCGGGAACCCTCGTCGAGGACGGCGTGGACTGTCACACCTGCCACATCGAGGACGGCCACATAGTGTCGGGCACTCGCCCCGACGACGCGAGCCTGGTCGCTCACGGGGTCGAGGCACGTCCTCACCTGAAGACCTCCGCCTTCTGTGCACGGTGTCACCAGTTCGAGGGGCCCGTGGAGCACCCGCCGTTCGCGCTGGGTGGCGACCCTCTGCAGGACACCTACGGCGAGTGGGTCGCCTCGGGGGTGCAGACCACCTGCCAGGACTGCCACATGCCCGACGGAGAGCACCGCTTTCCGGGCGCGCACGACCGGACGATGCTGCAGCGCGCCCTGACCGTCGACGTGTCGTCCGACGGCGCGACCGTCACGCTCGCGCTCGCGACCACGGAGGCCGTCGCCCACAAGGTCCCCACGGGCGACCCCTTTCGGCGCCTTCGAGTTGCCCTGTGTGCCGACGCGGACTGCCAGACTCTGCTCTGGAGCCACCACCTTGGAGTGTCCCATGAGCATCGCGACGGCGTGCTGCGGGTTGCGCGGGACACGCGGCTCGAGCCCGGCGGACAGTGGAGAGTCACGCTCCCGCTGCCCCCGGGTGCACAGCACTGGCAGGTGGCGCTCCTCTACGGAGAAGTGCAGTGGACACCCCTGCTCCCGCCCGAGGAGCAGCTCGGGGTCGTGTACCAGGGTGTACTCTGAGTACAGCCTAGGAGGGCGAACATGACGTGGTGGATGGCCTTCACAGCGATCGCCCTGGCCGGGCCGATCGAGCGCACGGACGCCCGCACGCTCGGCGGCAGCATGATCGACGAGTTCGCTGTGCTGGATCTCACGACCACGCACGCCGCCATCAAGCTGGTGTCACACCTCGACCCCGAGCTCGCTGGCCCTGACTTCGGGGAGCCCGTCAACTGCGGCTATGCCGGCATGGAGAAGCTCCCCTACTCCGGCGTGACGCTCGCGCTGGTCGAGCTGAAGACCGGCGAGCTCACCCGGTTCACGGTCTACGAGGCCACCACCCAAGAGCCCGACTGCATGTCGCACGAGGACTCCACGAAGGTGCTGAAGGCGGCCAAAGAGCGCTTCGCCTCTCATGGACTCGACATCACCAAGCGCCCCACCCCGCTCCCCGTCACCCCGGGCCTCTTATCCGGCGACTCCCTGGAGCTCTCCGGTCAGCGCTTCGCCTTCTCGACGACCGTGAAGCGAGAAGACGAGGCGATGGTCGGGACGTCGACCCTGCAGATCACGCGCGGGAAGGAGGTGCTGTACCGCTCCTCGCAGAGCTTCAACCTCGCCATGGCCGGCTCGGGCAAGAACACGATCTCTGGCGCACTGCCGGTGTCCGACCACGTCGTCTTCATCGAGCGCTTCGACAGCTTCTCGGGCCGCGGCGGGGGGCACACCGCCTACACGCTCACTGCGCCGATCCCACTCAGCGCCTCCAAGTAGTCGAGGCGCGAGAGCAGGCCCCCGCTGCGCCTGGTCGCTCGTCTCGGCGTGTGCCGCGCAGACTCACGGAGAATCGGGCAGCACGATTGGGCGAGAGCTAACGACGAAGCAGCCCGAGCCGGTCGCGACCAGTCGACCCGAGGCGCTGTGGACCTGCATCTCGGCCACGCACATCCGCCGCCCAGCCCGCACGATGCGACCGACACCGACCAGCGCTTCCTGTCGGGCCGGCTCGTGAAGGCGAATGGTGAGCTCGCTCGTGTTCACCCAGTGGTCGTAGCGAGTCGCTGCCGTGAACCAGCCCGCGTTGTCGAGCAGGGTCGAGATCACGCCGCCGTGTGTGTCCTGAAAGCTGTGAAACATCTGCGGATCACAGGGCATGTGGAACGTGGCGTCACCTGTGTCGTCGTAGGTGAGCTCCATGCCGAAGGTACGCTTCATCGGCGCCTTGTCGAAGAAGGCGCTGAGGAGCGCTGTGCGTCGCTGGACGGCAGCTGAGGTCATGCCCGACTCTAGCAGGGGGTGAGCCACCGTCGAGTGGGTGACGCCCCACGCGGTGGCGTGTGTCGGCTCCCACCTCTCGGAGAGCCGACACGCGCTCGGCTCAGTCCGTGCCGCAGTAGCGGCCGTTGCAGCCCCAGGTGATGCCGGTCAGGTTGTACACGTAGAAGTCGCCGCAGTTCGTGATGTCGATGTACTGCGACCACATGCAGTCGGACCCACTCCAGGCGAAGCACACCTGCTGACTGAAGAGGGTGTCGCCCATGCCGGGGTAGCTGCCGTTGTACCAGCCCGTCGCGGAGGTGTTGCAGTAGTTCTCAGGGGTCCGTGTGTCGGCCATGCGCGAGCCCGCCGCACCCGTGTAGCGGTACCACCCGACCTTGTCGGTGTCGCAGCCACCGCCGCCCGGTCCGTAGGCGACGTTGCGCTCAGGCTCAGTGAGCTCGGTGTAGGACTCACACTGCGGAGCCAGCACGTCGCAGCCATCCGGCATGCCGTCGCCGTCGCTGTCCACGTCGTCGGGGAATCCTTCGCAGAGGTCGAGCGCGTCACAGACGCCGTCATCGTCCGAGTCGAAGCCGTCCGGACCACCCGGGCAGGTGTCGATGTCGTCGCAGATGCCGTCACCGTCCGTGTCGACCTCGGCCGCGCCGGTGCACACGTCGAACGTGTCACAGATGCCGTCGCTGTCGGCGTCTGCATCTGCACAGAAGTCGACGCAGTGCACGTTGGATAGCGCACTGTGGATGCCACCAGGCCCCCGCGCGATCACGGCCTGGAAGCAGGTGCGCGCGCCAGGGAAGCGAGGGGCGACGTGCTCGGACATCGCCCGCCCGGCACCATCGGTGAGGGCGATGCCGGCGAAGTTCAGG
>PKDJ01000162.1 GCA_002862545.1 Pseudomonadota bacterium | reverse complement strand
CGAACCAGAACGAGATGTCCGAGGCGCCATCGGGCAGGTAGCCGATGTTGGTGACCACAGCGTCGGTGACGGCCAGGCCGAGGTCCTTCACGGTCTCACCTTCGCCGAGTGCCTCGGCTGCGGCGATGACCTCGGCCACGCCACCGACGACGGCGTAGGAAGAGTCGGTGGTGACGGGGTAGAGCTCCATGAACTCGTCTTCCCAGAGGTACTCGGCGTTGCTGGGCCCCTCCGAGCAGTCACGTGCGCCGCCGGTTCCGGTTCCGGTGCCCGTGCCGGTACCGCCCGTCGCGGTGCCGCCGCCCGTCGCGGTGCCGCCGCCCGTCGCGGTGCCGCCGTCTGCAGTGGTTGAGCCAGCCCCGGTGTCGTTGTCGGCCTTGTCGCCGCCGGTCCGGTCGCAGCCCATCGCGAGCGTGAGCGCGAGAGACGAGAGCCAAAGTGTGGTACGCATGCGAGCCTCCTGGTGCGCCTACCCAGCGCGGCGACGCGGGTAACCCGGTGGCCTCGCTCGTGGCGTGCGGCTTGCGTACGCCACGTCACAGGTCGGCTGGGATGCGGTCTTGCGCCGGATATTTTTTGCTACGAATCTCGGTTTAGGAGACGTGTGCGCGTGAGGGGGTTTCCGGATCGAGACGACGGGGTAAGGTGCTCTGGCCAGGAGCCTGCATGACCGACCGCCCCGTCCACCTGCCACCCGGCACCGCAGTGGGCGACCGCTACACCATCGAGGGGCTCGTCCGTCTCGCAGAAGGGCGGATGTTCTACCTGGCAAACGACCGCAGGCCAGACAGGCCGACGCGGCACTGTTGGAGCTGTGGCTTCGACGACACCCCCCGCAGTGCTGCGGTGTGTGCGCAGTGCGGTGATCCGCTTCGGGAGCGTCGATTCTTGGTCTCGGCCAGATGGGAGCCGACGAACTTCGAAGCGTACACGGCGTACCACGCACTGGGCATCGAGCATCCCGGCGTTGCGGCTCCACTCGATGTGTTCGTCCTCGACGACGTGCTCTACAGCGTCACGCCGTATGCCGGTGAGGGGCTGATGCTCGACGAGGCCTCTCCCCTGACGAACAAGCGGCTGCTCGAGGTCGCGCAGCGACTCGTGGGCGCGATCGCCGCGCTGCATCGCCGGGGGGTCGAGCTTCGCGGTCTGACCCGTGCAAATCTCCTCATCTCACCGGATCACAGCGTTCGCATGTTTGATCTCGAGGTCGTCGGGGTGCACGAGGGAGAGGTCCCTGCCGACAGAGTGAGCGCGGTGCTGATGAGTCTCGGCGAGCTTCTGCGTCGCTACTGCGATGTCGAGGCGGAAGAGCTCGCTGATTACCTCGCCAGTGTCGAGGTGGGAGCGGTGGACGCGCTACCGCCTGTCGGCCGGGCTGTGGAGTCGCGGTACCCGACGTGGTCGGTCCTCCGATATGCTCCCAAGCTGGGCGGAATGAGCGATGTCGGGCTCACCCGGCAGCTCAACGAGGACAACTGGGGCTGGATCAAGCTGTCCGAGCGGGCCTCCCTCTACGTGGTCGCCGACGGCATGGGCGGGCACGACGGCGGCGAGGTCGCCAGCGAGATGGCCGTGAAGACCCTCTGCGAGAAGGCACGGGCCCTCGAGGCGGCGCGACCGGAGGGTGAAGAGGCGATCGAGGAGCTCCTCCGCGATGCGTTCCAGACGGCCAACAACACGGTCAAGGATGCTGCGGAAGAGAAGGGCACCGACATGGGCACGACCCTCGTTGCCATTCTCGTGATCGACGAGCGCCTCGGCTTCCTGGCCAACGTTGGAGACTCGCGAGGCTATCTGCTGCGCGAGGGTCGCCTGCATCAGCTCTCCATCGACCACAGCCTCGTGCAGAAGATGGTCGATCGCGGCCGAATCACGGCCGAGCAGGCTCGGCACCATCCTCACTCCAACATCCTGCTCCGGACGGTCGGAACCGAGCACGATGTCGAGATCGACGTGTTCAGGGTTCAGCTGGAGGCCGGCGACAAGGTGATGATGTGCACGGATGGGCTCTGGGGCGAGGTCGAAGACCGCGACATCGAGTCGATTCTGAACACCTACGGCGACCCACGAATCGCGGCCCGTGAGCTGGTTCGGGCAGCCCATCATGGTGGCGGGAAGGACAACGTCACCCTGATGATCGTCGGCGTCTGACCACGGCGCGGCGGCTCGGCACCTCGATTCCTTATGGCTTGGGAGCTCTGCTCACTCTGCGGGGCGAGTCTCTGTCTTGGCCGGGGGCGCTGTGGGATCGACGTACCCCATGGCCTCCAGCATCGCGTTCGTCTCGGAGTCTCGGCCTGACAGCTCCTGGGTGTCAGCCGTCCGCTGCGGAGCGAGACCCCAGGTGAACTTCACCATGCGGTGCGGCAGGCCGACCTTGAACAGGGGCACTCGGTACTTTCCGGGCACTGGAGAGACGGACTCGGGCACGAAGGCCTCCTTGCGTACCCCCTCGTCCTCGACGACGAACGTGAGCTTGTGGGTGACCTCCGCGACGGGCAGGTTGGGGGTCACGTAGACCTCCCGCGTGTACCCTCGGGCCTTTGGCCAGACGATGCGGACGGTCTCGTCGTCGATGTGTTCGATCTCTGCACTCGAGCGGTCGAGTGGCTCGTCGCCCACCCAGGCTGCGGCGACACCACCCGGCACCGTCATCGTGATGACGAGGTCGGTCTTGGGGCTGCCACCTCGGTAGGGCGTGTTCTCCAGGCGATAGGACACAGGGGCCGGACGACCGAGCGCTCCCTCCATGCGCTCTCGGAAGCCCGGCGCCTTGCGCTGATCCTTGGCCACGATGTTCTTGCGCTCGTCCGGGTCGGTGTGCAGGTCGTAGAGCGCCTCACGCCCGCCGGTCGTCGTCCACTTGCGTCCCTCTGCCGTCAGCACTCCCCAGCGCTCGTGCCCGTACAGGGGTCGTCCGAAGGCGAGGTCCCGGGCTCCGAGGGCTTGGAGAGCGGCGCTGTCCCCCGACATGGCGCCGACGAGGCTCGTGCCGTCGATTGGGCCACCCTCGACGCCGAGGAGGTCGAGCACGGTCGGAGTGATGTCGAGCAGCGAGGCTGGCTCGCTGACGCGGGAGGCCGCAACGCCAGGGCCTGCGATGATCAGCGGCACGTGCAGCAGCTCTTCGTAAAGCGTGTGCCCGTGCTCGAAGCCCTTGTGGTCCCAGAACTCCTCTCCGTGATCGGCGAACACGACGAGGATGTCGTCGTCGTCCAGTACGTCGATGATCCGGGCGAGCTGGTCGGTGGTGTAGCGGATGTTGTTGTCGTAGCGATCCCGGATGTATTGCCGGTCCTCGGGCCGCTGAATCTTGGCTGCGCGTACGTCAGAGAGGTGGAACTCGTCGCGGAGGCCGCAGCATCCGTCGCCCGCGAACAAGTGGCGGTAGCCGCCTGGCTCCTTGTACGGAAGGTGCGGGTCCATGTAGTGAACGAGGACGATGGCGTCCCGGTCGTTGTTGTGGCTCAGCCAGTCGAGGGTGTCGTCGGTGACCTCTTGGGCCGCAGGCCACAGTCCGACCCGGTGGATGCCCCAGTCGCGGGTCATGCCGAAGTTCGCGGAGAGGTAGACGTTTCCGGCGAACATGGCAGTCGCCCAGCCCTGGGCTCGCAGCGTGCCCTGCAGGGTCGCGGCGCCGTCGTAGTACTCGGGATGCCGACCCGTCACGACAGTACGGGTGCTGGGGAGGGTCCAGGGAGCGACGCTGTGCGCGTTCTCAAAGACGGCAGCCCCCTCGGCCCAGGCGTCGAGCTTTGGCGACGTGGGGCGCTCGTAGCCGTACAGGCCGAGGTGATCGGGGCGCAGCGTGTCGATGAAGGCGAGGACGACCCTGCGCGCATTCTTCGAGCGTGACGCGACGCTGGGCTCGCCGAAGAAGACGTAGTCATAGTCGGCGGATTCGCCTGTCTCGGTTCGCAGAGTCAGACTCACCGACTGATCCGACCACTTGGAGAGGTCGACGCGCACCCGCTCGAACGCGCCCACCTCGAGGGAGTCGCGCCAGACCTCTTGCGTCTCGTCGCCAGCGGTGACCTCGACGATGGCGATCGCTCCGTCCGAGGGCGCGGCCTCACGCAGCTCCGGGGCGACCAGACCGGGGGTCATGTAGAGCTCTGCCGCTGGCGGGAGCGTCAGGTTCCACGTCGCGCGGGCGGGAGCGGGGAGGAGCAGGCCGGTCCGGTTGTCCCAGCCATCGTTGATCTCGGCCCGGATGAAGTCCTTCGCGTCGTCGATACCAGACATTGCGAAGTTCAGCCTCGCCTCTCGCTCTACCGCACGTGCGTACGAGAGGGAGAACTCGCCGGCCGCTGGAGCAGCGCGGTCTTCCGGGAACAGCACGTAGAGCTCATCGGAGTTGTGCCACCAGTAGGGCTCTGCGGACTTCACGTACCGACGGTACGGAACCTTGGCGTCGCCACGTCGCAGCTCGATGCCGGGCTGTGGACGATGGAAGAACAGTCCCCGTGGCCGGATGGGCACGTCCATCGTGAACTTGTGCATGCCCTTGTTGGTCTTGCCGTCGTCGCGCCAGGGCCCGGACAGCGGAATCGCGGTGGGAGGCTCCGCACCTCCCGGCCGGCTGTGCTCGGGGATCACCAGCTCGTCGGGCGCGACATCGAACAGACCGACCGCTCGGGCCCGATCGTGATCCACCGGGCTCGGCCTGCTCTCGCCTGTGCAGCCGTGGAGTAGGGGGAGGGTGGCGATGGTGGCGACAGCGCACCCGAAGGTGAGCGTGACCCGGGCTCGGCGCCAGGACATGGGGGCGGACCTCCTCTGTTGCGGCAGGCCCGCGGTATCGCGTCAGGCCCCGCCGCGCTCCGCGCGCGATCCTGTGGCTGCCTCGAAAGTGGTGTGTCCTCGGTCACCAGATCTGGATGTTGGCGACACTGTGCCAATCGATGATGGTCGCGGATCTGCGGCCTGTTCCGCCTGTCGACGCGCAACTCAAGTCACCGGGATGTTGGACGTGGCCCGCGAAAAAGTTAGCAAACGCCGCCAAGCCACCACCTGGTGTGGTTGACTTCCGACGGTCGGTTCCTGTACCCCTACGGGGTCCGGCCAAGGGTCCCGATTTTGGGTCCACTCTGGTGATCATCACGTTCAAAGGGTTGTTCTCGCAGCCCGGAGGGACGGAACTAAATGCTCCGCTTTAGCACGCCAAGCCGCGCCATCTTGCCGTTGTTGGCGGCCTTTTTCGCTCTCGTGGTCGCCGCGCCTGCATGGGCTCAGGTCACCACGGGCACGATCAAGGTCACCGTCCTCGACGACTCCGACTTTGAGATGGCCGTCCCCGGTGCGGTCGTCACGCTGTCCGGTGACTCCCTCATCGGCGGCCAGCAGGTGCGCGAGGCCGATCCCAACGGCGAGGCGATCTTCACCAAGCTCCTCCCCGGTCGGTACGTCGTCGACGTGACCAAGGAAGGCTTCACGGGTGTTCGCGTCACTGACGTGCAGGTGAACGTCAACCGTACGTCGCCCATCACCGTGAACCTGCCGACGGGCGAGATGGAGATCGTCGAGGTCGAGGCGAAGAAGGCAGCCGTCGACGTGAACAGCACCAGCCGCGGCGAGGTCCTCACGAAGGAGTTCCTCGAGCGGATTCCTGCCGGCCGGTCCTACCAGGCGGCCGTGTCCATGGCCCAGGGTGTCACGGGCGGCGGTGGCAACCCGAACATGGGTGGCGGCTCGTACAACGAGAACACCTACATGCTCGACGGCGCCAACATCACGGACCCCGTCACCGGCACGTTCTCGGTCAACTTCAACTTCGACGCGATCCAGCAGATCGAGGTCCTGCTCGGCGGCTACATGCCGGAGTACGGCGTGAGCGTCGGCGGTGTCGTCAACCTCGTCACCGAGTCCGGCACGAACAACCTCGAGTTCGACACGTCGATCTACTACAGCAACGGCGACTGGCGCCCCCGCATGGACGCTCGCTACGCGTCGGACGGCACGGAGATCGCTCCGACGGGCTTCGACGCGACGCTGCAGATGCTTCAGATCAGCGGCAAGGTCTCCGGACCGCTCGTTCGCGACCGGGCTTGGTTCATCATCAGCTACCAGCACGACCGCTCCATCATCGCCAACACGGGCGTCCCGCAGACGCGCGACTATGACGGGCACTACGTGCTCTCGAAGTTGACGGTGCAGCCGAGCGCCGAGCACCGGTTCACCGCCTTCCTGCAGATGGACCCCACCACCATCGACAACATCGACCAGGGCGACCCCTTCCAGAAGGCCGAGTCCCAGGGTCGTCAGGTCCAGGGTGGCTACGTCGCCCAGGGCCGGTGGCAGTGGTTCCTCTCCCCGGACGTGAACATCGACACGATGTTCGTTGTCCAGAAGACCTTCATCGAGGTCAACGGCGTGCCTTGTACGCACGACCGTGAGCTCGGCTACCACCCGTGTAAGCCCGACGAGGCCGAGGGTGCTGTCGACTGGGAGACCCCGGGCCGCTTGGGCATCTTCGGTGCCTACAACTCGGTCAACTACGGGTACTACTACTTCGACGATCGCCTTCGCTACAACGCGTCGACGAAGCTGCAGATCCTCTCTGTGCGTGACCCCTTCGGCGGCACTCACGACTTCAAGATGGGCGTCGAGGGTGTCCAGCTCGTCTGGGACCAGATCCAGGGCTACGCCGGCAACCTCCTGCCGGTCGACATCAACCAGGTGTTCTTCAACCCGGAGACCTTCACCAACTACTACTGGCTGGAGATCACGGGCCCGATCAAGTTCCGCACCACCGGCTCCCAGTTCAACTTCTTCGTGCAGGACAGCTGGAAGCCCGTCAAGAACGTGACCATCAACTACGGCTCACGCTTCGACAACTTCGTCATGCGGAACGACCTGGGTGAGCCCGTCCTCAATGGAGCGCTCTTCGGCCCGCGCCTCTTCGGTGCGTGGGACCCGTTCGGCGACCAGAAGACGAAGGTGGCCACCGGCTACGGTCGCTTCAACGACACGGGCCGTCTCGCGGTCGCGTCGTTCACCTCCGCCAACAACTATGGCTCGAAGCTGTTCCTGGGTGAGCTCTTCGCCGAGGAAGACGACGGGGCTGGGTTCCTGTCGGCCACCAACGAGATGTACGACCTCGACCCGTCGGTGAACTTCAACCGCCGTCACGACAACCTGCGCACGCCGCGTGTCGACGAGGTCATCCTGACCCTCGAGCGCGAGCTCGTCGAGGACGTGGCCGCCTTCTCCAACATGTCCGGGAAGTTCTCCCGCTACATGTTCGAGCCGGACGACACCAACGTCATCTACGACTCGGATGGCTCTGCGGTCATCGGCTCCCGGATCGCCAACCCGCTCCAGGGTCGGTACCGGCTGCGTACCCCCGCTCTCGCCAAGCGCGACTACTTCCAGTGGGACATGGGTCTCCGGAAGGTGCCGTCCCGTCGGTGGGGTGGTCAGGTCGGCTACACCTTCACCCGCTCCGTCGGGTCGAGCAGCACGGCGAACTCCGGCTCGTTCCTGAACGACCCGCAGACGCAGTACAACTACGGCTTCCTGAACACGGACCTCAACCACGTGGTCAAGGGCTACGGCTTCTGGGACCTCCCGACCGACCCATGGACGCAGCGTCTGGGTGTGTTCTTCCAGTACTACAGCGGCTTCCCGTTCGAGCGGTTCTACCTGGCCGAGAACGCCGCTGGCGGCGGCAGCTTCGGCCTTCGTATCCGCCCCCGCGGCACCTACTACCGAGCCAATGCTTGGTGGGACCTCGGACTTCGCTTCCAGCAGGACATCGATGTCCGCAAGGGCAAGCTGAAGCTCGACGTGCAGGCGCAGAACCTCTTCAACAACCGCTCGCCGGACAACTACTACGCCTCCCCGCTCTACGGCGACAACCGGCTCAGCGTGGTCAGTCGTCAGGATCCGCTGACGCTGCAGCTCGGCCTCCGCTACGAGTTCTGAGGATTTCGACATGACTTACCAGATGCGCAACTCAGTCATCGCAAGCGTCGGTCTCCTCGGTCTGGGCCTCACCTCCGGGTGCCAGTTCGACGAGGGGCTGATCATCGAGAACATGCGGGCGAAGGTCTTCGTCCCGGAAGAGGCGGCCACACGCGAGTTCCTGCGTGAGGACGGCTCGGTCGAGGTGATCACCGACGTGGCCCTCATCGGACCGGTCTTCCTGGGGCTCTACGCCTCTGTTGCTCCTCCCGAGTCCATCGAGGCCTATCCTCACCCCGAGGTCGGCCCGCAGTACATCGAGAACACGCCGGGCGACACCTACCCCTACGGTGGGACGACCATCGGCGACATCCGATACGCCTGCTTCGAGCACTTCACCTGCAAGCTCTCGTCAGGCCGGTTCGTCGACTACGACGACATCGTCGACTGGTTCAACAACTCGCTCAACGACCCCATCGTCGATGCTGCAGAGGCGCCGGTCACATCGGGCGAGTACATCAAGCAGACCTGCTACGCGCTCCTCGACATCAGCACCGACGCCGAGCTTCGCATCACGGCTCAAGACCGGAACGAGGACGGCAAGGTCGACGAGAAGGACCTGGACTTCGTGGACAACGGAGACGGCTACTACGTCGCCGAGACCACGATCTGGCAGCAGGAGTACTTCGAGAACTTCAGTCTGTGGGCGTTCATGGATGCCCCGTCCGAGGTCAACTACACCTTCGGCTCCTGCGACCCGAGCGACGGCTCACAGGAGAACGAGTACGCAAACAACTTCACCAGCGGGCGTCCCTACACGGACGTGCTCAACCAGCCGGCGAAGTACATCGAGCGGGGAGACTGGGTCGCGGAAGGCCTGGTCTGGAAGAACCCCGAGGATGTTCCTGAGATCTATCTCGACTACGAGGTGCAGTGATGCGGTGCACGACTCCCGCTTCCCTCGGTGCAGTGGCACTGCTGCTTGCTACCGGGTGTGACTACACGGGTGACTGGCTGTTTGCCGGTGAGGTCGAGGGTGTGCCAGGTGTCTGGCATCTCGAAGACCAAGAGCAGAGGCTCATCGAGCCTCGCATCATCGAGAGCTACGAGGAGCTGCAGGAGGCCACCATCTACGCCGAGGTGGGGCCGAGCGGCACCACCGAGCTCGGTGGTGTGACCCTCGAGTTCCTCGGCACGGGTGGCGACATCTGTGTGTGGGTCGATCCCGAGACCGTGTGGTGGAACCAGGCGGTCAACCCCGCCCCGGTCGGCCCGGCGGAGCCTTGGACGTACCCCGACAACATCTACGATGATGGCGACCTCGACCTCTACGTCGGCCTGAGCGTCTACTACACCGGCTCGCCGGGTGAGCGCCTGGGCGACTTCGTGGTGTCCTACGAGGACAGCCTCGGCAATGAGGTGCCCATTCAGCTGGCGGAGTGCCGGAACGTCGGACAGCAGGAGGGCATCGATGCCCACGCTGGCCGTGCGATGCCCGAGTGGTGCAACATTCGGGACACGCAGCCCGGCATCTCCTACACCGCTGTGCTCCAGACCTTCTCGACCCCTCTCGACGACGACCGGCTCGGCTTCGGTGTGATCGTGGCCGAGGGTGCCTGTGAGGACCTCCGCAGCCTGGCGGGTGGCGCGGGCTTTGCCGCGACACCGTACCGGCTCGAGGAGTGCGTGATCATGGGTGAGTCCATGGTGCCGCAGAAGAACGACCACGGCCCGTGGTACGGCCGCAGCGCCATCACGGCCTGGGGTGAGTCCGAGGCCTTCGAGGCGCACTTCTGCAGCGACAAGAACATGCGCAGCTACTGCCGAAAGGAAGCGGACGAGAAGCTCGTGAGCGGCGGCCCCGGCTGCTCGTGGGAGCTCGAGCCCGGTGAGAACGATCGCTGCTACTGTGGCGACGAGACCGACACCCCGCAGGGTGGCGCCTTCTAAGGTCTAGGAAGGCTTCGCCTCAGCCGACGCTCTGGCCAGCACGAAGGCCAGGGCGTCGTCTGCGTCTTGAAGGTCACCGTCGAGCTGTGCGTCGTAGGCGGCGCGCAGCAGTTCACCGACCTGTGGCCCCGGCGCGATGCCGGCTCGCAACAGGTCGCGCCCGAGCACCAGCGGCGGTGGAGCGGAGTGCAGGATTCCGTGATCTGTCGCGATGCGACGGGCCTCGGTCATGTCGTGCCCGCGAGCCGTGAGCAAGCGCAGGGCGAGGTCGAGCTCCACGCGTGTGGACAGCCGACGAAGTGCACAGACTTCCTGATCAGGGGGAGTGAGGCCGGCCAGTGCGTGAACGACGGGGCGCAGATCGTAGCGCTCGACGCGGTGTAGCCAGAGCCGATCGAGTGTGGTCTCGATCACGGCGCTCGTCGTGCCGTACAGCCAGCCGCCGAGCATCAGGGCCCACTTGCGTCCACGGCCCGCGACGGCATCGCGGTGTGAGACGAGTGCATCGAGGAGCCCAGAGGCGGTGGGATGCGCCGCTGAGGTGGCCTCCGGAAACACGCGCTGGTCGATCGCAGCGTCGGCGGCGAACGCAAGCCCCGTGCTGGGGCGGACGCCCTTCAGCAAGAGCTTCTCCCACTCACCCTGGATGCGCTCGGCAGGCAGCTCGTCGAGGGGGGCGCGTCGGCAGAGTGCGGTCAGGTCCTCTGTCGGCTCGAAGCCTAGCCGGGCTGCGAACTGGGCGGCGCGCAGGGCACGCAGAGGGTCTTCGAGGAAGGTCTCCTCGTCGACGGGGCGGAGTATGCGGCGCTCCATGTCCTCGATGCCACCCCACGGGTCGACGAAGGACTGGGTGTGGAGATCGAAGAGGATGGCGTTGATGGTGAGGTCGCGTCGACGGCAGGCCTCACGGACGCTCATGTGAGGGTCGCCCTCGACGGCGATTCCGCGGTGTCCTGGGCCTACCTTGCTGTCGCGCCTCGGAATGGAGACGTCGATCTCCTCACCTCGCCAGCCTGCGGGGCGGCTCTTGAACACCCCGAAGGAGCGTCCGACGGCGTCCACCCGCCCGAGGCGCCGGAGTGTCTTCTCTAGCTGGTCACGTGGCAGACCATAGACCTCGACGTCCCAGTCCTTGACCGGTCTACCAAGCAGCTGGTCGCGGACGCAGCCGCCGACGAGGCACGCTCGGCCCCCTGCCTCGCGAACGTGAGAGGCAATCACCTCCACGTGGGCTGGGACGGCGACGGTGCGGCTCAGCGGCGGTCCTCAAGGCGCGTACCCGTGGTCTCGATGTCCTCGGAGCCGTGGGTGCTGATCTCGGGCCGGACGGATGCCGGGTCGGATGCGGAGCGGAAGGAGCCGTTCAGCCAGGAGATCAACAGTCCCTCCAGCTCCGGCACGCTGTTGAGGAGCCCGACTCCCCGTGCGGGAGTCTCCGGCAGCTCGAGGTGCTTCGGACCGCTCGCCTTGTCGGCGAGGATGTTTGCCGCCTTCGCACCCATCACGTCACCAGTTCCCGAGACGAGCAGCAGAGGGCCAGACCACGATCCGATGGCCGCTCCGACCTTCACACCGTCGTGATTCAGCCCCGGTGACAGCAGCAGCACGTTGGCGATGGACTTGCTGTTCGAGGCTGCGTTGAGCGCGACGTTCGCGCCGAGCTCCGCGCCGATCACGGACACCTCCTTCGCACCGTTGTCGTGGAGCCAGCGTGCGGCGGCCTCCACGTCGCCGGTCATGGAGAGGTAGTCCTCGGCGCCGAGGGGAGCGCCGGTCGAGCCACCGTGCCCGCGCAGGTCGACGGCGACCACGTGGAAGCCGTTGGCGGAGAGCCGTGTGGAGAGCGCGCGCCAGTCAGCATGCGAGCCACCCTTGCCGTGGACGAGGATCACTCCGTTCTCGCCAGCCCCCTCCTCGTGTGCGCTCAGCGCGACACCGTCTTGGGTCTGCAGCTGGAGCGGTCCGGCGAGGGCAGCGGTGGCGAGAAGGTTGATGAGCATGTGTCCGTCCAGTGCTGGGCGGATGGTAACCCGTGGCATGTCGAGCGCGTTCCCTGCCATCCGTCGGAACTCTGACATGTTCTCGGCGGTTGGCTCCAGCATCCTTGACGGCCGGGTCGACGAGACTTAAACGCACGCGTTCGCGCCGATGAGGCGCATGGTCTTTGACCTGTCGGAGTCGTGGGTATCCACGACGAGCGAGACGAATGACCCGAGACGCGCACGAGTCCTTCATGCGTGCCGCGCTGGTCTTGGCTCGAGATGCAGCCGCGTTGGGCGAGGTTCCGGTAGGAGCCATCGTCGTCCACGAGGGGCAGATCATCGGCCGCGGACACAACCTCCGCGAGGCCAACCAAGACCCCACTGCTCACGCCGAGATCCTGGCGATACGTCAGGCCGCATCGGCGCTGGGCTCATGGCGACTCTGCGAGTGCACGCTCTATGTCACGTTGGAGCCTTGCCCAATGTGTGCCGGAGCGTTGATGTTGAGTCGCATCGAGCGTGTTGTCTACGGATGCAGTGACCCGAAGGGCGGGTTTCTCGGCACCCTTGCAGATCTCTCCTGCCACCCCAAGCTGAACCACTCATTTGAGGTTGAGGGCGGTGTGTTGGCGGAGGAGTGCTCGGAGCTGCTGCGGAGCTTCTTCAGGCGTCTACGGGCTTCGAAGCGTTGAGGAGAGATGGCCGAGTGGTTGAAGGCGGTAGATTCGAAATCTACTGTACGGGTTCCCGTACCGGGGGTTCGAATCCCCCTCTCTCCGCCACGCTTCCGACTCGCGCCGAACATTTGAGGAGAGGTGACCGAGTGGTTGAAGGTGCACGACTGGAAATCGTGTGTGGGGCAACTCACCGGGGGTTCGAATCCCCCTCTCTCCGCCACATTTGACGCAAGCGCGTCAACCACTGCCCAGCGTCAGCGGTGAGGGTCGGGGCCTGTAGACTGTGCCCCGTGAACCCCGCCAGGTCCGAGAGGAAGCAACGGTAGCGGTCAGTACAGGGCTTCGGGGAACCCCGGCCCTCTCCCTGACGCTGGGTAGCTGTGGTGCGCCTCGGTTCTACAGGGTGCTCGCGCCGCCAGCACGCTGCCAGAGTGGAGCGAGGTCAGCTGGAATGGGAGCGACGGCCTCGCAGGTGCGTCCCGTCACGGGATGCGTGAGGGCCAGTCTTCGCGCGTGGAGCGCCAGGCGAGGCCATCTTCGGGCGGAGTCGCCCCCGTAGCGCCGGTCGCCGACGACCGGGTGCCCCGCCATGGAGGCATGGACCCGAATTTGATGGCGCCGACCGGTCTGTAGCCTGCACTGAAGTGCTGTGAGGCCCTCTCCGAGCCCCACGACCTCGGCGTCGGTCGTGGCCTTCTTGCGCCCGACGGGCCATGTCCACCTCTGCGAGTCGGCGCGCCCACTCACGATGACGGCGTACTCTCGGATCAGGGTTCGTTCCGCGAGAGCGCGCGCGATGTCGGCGTTCACGGCTGGGTCAAGGGTAAACAAGAGAGCACCCGAGGCCGGTCGATCGAGCCGGTGGTGTAGGCCCACGTAGGGACGCTGACTGGACAGCAGCTCGTAGAGGCCTGTCTCTCCTCGACGCGTTCCCTGTGTCGGAAGGCCAGAGGGCTTGTCGACCACCAGCAGCCACCGGTCCTCGAACAGAATCGAGGGTTCATCCACCGCCGACCGCCCGAATGACCTCGACGCGTGCGCCCGGTGAGAGCGCTGTGGTGGCGTGATGAGAGCGGGGCACCACCCTGCGGTCCACCGCGACGGCTACGCCCGGGCGATTCAGCTCGAGGGCGGTCAGCAGGCGCTCGACGGTGCAGTCTTCTTCGACGGTGCGCGGTGCACCATTCACCACGATCTCCATGCTCACACCTCTCGTCGATTCTGGAGAGCGCGAGCGAGGCTGACCGCGTTGGCGTACTCGATCTCCGTACCCACGGAGAGTCCGTGGGCCAGGCGTGTGACCTTCAGCGGCAAGGGGTCCAGCAGGCGGGCCAGGTACAGCGCCGTCGCGTCGCCCTCGACCGTAGCGTTGGTGGCGAGAACGACCTCACGCACCTCGGGGCTCCGCAGACGCTCCAGCAGGGGCTGAATGCGGAGGTCGCTGGGCGAGATGCCGTCGAGCGGGGACAGCGCGCCATGGAGCACGTGGTAGCGGCCGCGGAACTCTCCCGAGCGCTCGAAGGCGAGCACGTCCTGTGGCTCCTCGACGACACAGATCACGGCCTCGCTGCGTGACGCCCGGCAGACAGCGCAGCGCTCCTCGGCGGTGAGGTCGCAGCACACGGTGCACTCGCGCACACCGTCTGCGAGGGCGACGAGCGCGGCGCCGATGTCCGCAGCGGTGCCTTCTCGGGCTCGCAGTAGCCAATAGACGAGCCGAGTCGCGGTCTTCTCCCCGATACCGGGCAGCCGCTTCAGCTGGGCTACGGCCTGTCGGATCGGGTCGCTCATCAGAACGGCAGGAGGCCAGGAGGGAGGGGCAGGCCGCCGGCGAGTGCTCCCACCTGACCGGCCATGGCCTCTCGTGCCTTGCGCAGCGCCTCGGCGGTTGCCGCCCGGATGAGGTCCTCGAGGAGCTCGCGGTCGTCCATCGCTGCATCGTCGATCGACACCGACACCACCTGATTGTCTCCCGTGACCACGACCCGGACGAGGCCGCCGCCGGACGTGCCCTCGCACTGAGTCTCGGCGGCTACCTTCTTCATGTTCTGCATGGCCTGCTGCAGTCCGGCGAACAACGGACCCATCGAGCTCGGATCAAACACGGTCGTCTCCAGGGAGGTCGTCGACGCGATCGAGGCGGGCGCCGAGGGCCTCGATGACACGTCGGATTTCGGGATCGTTGAGCGCCGCACGACGACGCTCACGCGTTGCCTCGTCGGCGGAGAGCGTGTGCGCCAGAGCTGACAGCTGCACCGCCGTACCGGGTGGGTAGTGAGCGGCGATCAGCGCGATGAATGATGGATGACCGATGAACCGTCGCGCTGTGGCGAGGGGCCGTCCGGCCGGCAGCCCAAGTGTCAGACGCCCGTCCTCGAAGCCGGCCTCGGCCTTCGCGATGATGCGGAGCTCCGGGTTGGCCTCGAGGTCTCGCCGAAGGTTGGTCCACGGATCGGCAGGCTCGCGGTTCGCGGCTGGGGAGGCCGTGGGCGCCTCGGGGTTCAGGACGGGCTGCGCGGGAGCGCCTCGCGGCTCCAGCGAGGCCCAGGGGCCCTCGTTGGGGGGCGCGGGAGGCATGGAGGGGGGCTGTGTGGCCCTGCTGCGTCGAGGGCCGCGTGGTCCGTCCGAGCGGCGTGGCCCTGGCTCTCGGCCCGGCGCTCGTGCGCCGCCGTGACGGAGCCGTCGCTCCAGCTGCTCCAGCCGCTGAAGGAGAGCGGGCACGGGCGGAGCAGGCCGCACGCTCGCGAGGCGGGCTACGCCCATCTCGAGGACGATCCGGGGGCGCTCGGCGCGGCTGACCTGGTCGTGTACGTCCATCAGAGAGGTGAACAGACGTGTGAGGTGCTCCGGAGCCGCCTCCGCGACAGCCTGCGTGAGGGCCTCCTTCTCGGCGTCGGGGAGGTCGACATGCTTGTGGACCGAGGGGGCGAGCCGCAAGAAGGTGGCGTTGCGGAGGGCCTCCATGAGGTCGGCCGTGAAGCGAGAGAGCTCGTGCCCGTAGTTGTACACCTCGGAGATCACGTCGATGCACTCGGCTGCGTCACCCTGGACCATGCCGCCGACCATGCGGTACAGCAGAGCGCGGTCGATGAGACCGAGGATCTTGGCAACGTCGTCGTCGCTTGCTGACCCACTGCTCGCGCTGATCACCTTGTCGAGAAGGGACTGCGCGTCGCGCATGGAGCCCTCGCCTGCCTGGGCGATCCGGGCGAGGGCAGCATCGGAGATCGAGGCGCCCTCGGCATCGGCGATACTTCGCAGGCGGCCCACTACGTCGGGCACGGAGATGCGCTTGAAGTCGAACCGCTGCACGCGCGAGAGGATCGTGTCGAGGATCTTCTCGGGCTCGGTGGTGGCGAACAGGAACACCACGTGTGGGGGAGGCTCCTCCAGTGTCTTGAGCAGCGCGTTGAACGCCGCCTTCGACAGCATGTGGACCTCGTCGATCAGGTAGATCTTGTGACGTCCGAGCGTCGGGGCGTAGTGCACCGTGTCGCGCAGGTCGCGGATGTCGTCGACCGAGTTGTTGGACGCGCCGTCGATCTCGATGAGGTCGGGGCTCGTTCCGGCGCCGATGGCGGTACAGGAGGTGCAGGTGCCGCAGGGATTTGGCGTGGGCCCGTTCTCGCAGTTCAGAGCCTTGGCGAGCGCTCTGGCGGCCGTGGTCTTGCCGACCCCCCGCGCTCCGCAGAACAGATAGGCGTGGTGGACCCGCCCGCCCGTGATCGCATTCTCGAGGGTACGGGTGACGTGAGCCTGCCCGACGATGCCGTCGAAGTCGGCCGGGCGGTACTTGCGGGCAATCGCGAGGTAGGACACTCGGGCTCCCTGTGAGGAGTCACGCTAACCCGCTCGGCCGTCGAGCCATGCGTCGAGAAAGAACAGACTCCAGAGTCGCGCACCGGCCCCACGCTCCTTGCCGAGTCCGCGCCGGAGCTCAGCGAGGGCCTCGGGGCGCCACAGCCCGAGTGGATCGCGACACAGGCGCGCGTATCTATCCTCGAAGAACAGGCGTCCCGGACCAGCCAGCCAGCGGTCCAGCGGCGCGGCGAGCCCGCGCTTGGGGCGGTTGGCTAGTCCGCGCGGGAGGACTCCGGAGACCAGTGCTCGGAGTGGCCAGCGCGTGTGGAGTGATCCGGCGACCCGCTTCAGCTTCGCGGAGCCCGGGAGTGCCGCTGCGCGCTCCACCACGGCCCGATCGAGCAGCGGGAAGCGAATGTCGAGTCCAGTGGCCGCTGCCGTGCGGTCGGCTCGCACGAGGCTTCCCTCGCTGAGCAGAGACCGCAGGGAGCCGTGAAGCACGACGTTGAAGGGGTCGGTCTGGAGGTCGGCATAGAACGGAGCCAGCACGGCCTGTCGGACATCGGGTCGTGCGATGACCGGATCGCGAAGCAGACGGGTCCGCTCCTTGGCGGTGAAGAGCTCTTGGCCACCGAGTCCAAGCTCGAGGACCCAGCTCGGCTGCGACAGGGTGCGTGCCCGGTCCCCACCTGCTGCGCCGATCACGCCTCGCAGCGGGCGGGGGAGGCGACCGAGCAGGCGCGCGACTCGAGTGGCGCTGGTCACTGCGTCGAGCATCCTGCCGCCGAAGAGCTCGACACTGCCCTCGCCCGAGAGGACGACCCGCACATCTCTCCGAGCAGCACGAGCGAGGAGCAGCTGAAGGACCGCGGCAGGGCTCCCGACGGGCTGGCCGAGAGCCGTCACGGTGTCCGAGAAGGCGGCGGCCAGATCTGCGGTTCCTACGGTCAGCTCACGATGCGTCAGCCCGAGGAGGCTGGCCACACGGCCAGCAAACGGAGACTCCGGGTGGGGATCTTCGGCGATCGAGATGTGAAAGGTCGGCAGCTCACGTGCGGCCGCGGCAATGGCGGTCGAGCCGAGTCCGCCCGAGAAGTACAGGCCCGTCGGGACGTCATGTGGCACGCGCTTTCGGACGGAGGCGTCGACGGCCTCCTGCAGCTGACGAACGAGCGCCGCGTCGCGAGGACGGCGTGTCCCGACGGGTGCGTAGGGCGGAGTCCAGTAGGAGCGCTTGACGACCGAGCTGGCGTCGATTCGGACGTAGTGAGCAGGCTCGACCTGCTGGATGTCGCGGACCAGCGTCCGCGGTGCATGGACTGTGGTGAACGAGAGGTACTCGGCGAGGCGGTCCGGGTCGGGGCTCCTGGAGATCCAGTCGAGGGCGTACAGTGCAGGAAGCTCGGAGGCGAACGCGACGCGTGGGCCGCGCTGAGACCAGAACAGGGGGCGCACGCCGACACGGTCTCGCATCAGCCAGAGGGTGGCGGAGGCGCGCTCCCAGACGGCGAGCGCGAAGTCGCCGTCGATTCGATCGAGCGCAGCGATGCCCCAGCGTCTCCAGGCATGAGCCAGTGCCTCGGCATCTGTGCAGACGCCGAAGTGACCTGCCGAGCGAGCAAGTGCCTCGTGCTCGTAGAGCCAGCCGTCGAGGAGCAGCACGAGGTCGTCGAGCACCACTGGCTGACGACTTGGGGACGAGCGGACGCGCCGCAGGCGATGGGCAAGTGCAGCGGGCCCCTCCGACCAAGCCCCCGACCCATCTGGACCACGATGCGCCAGCCGCTCGGCCATGGAGGCGATGTCGCTCGGGTCCGGCGGAGGCCCATGGAAGTGCACTGCCCCTGCAAGTCCACCCATTCAGCGACGCCCGCGCCCGCGACGCTTCTTCGAGGGCGGCGGTCCCTTGCGGGCGCGTGCGCCCCGTGTCGGTGCCGCCGTGCCCGCAGCGACCTGTGCCTTCGGCAGGGTGACCCCTCGTGGCTCGATCGACAGGGGGGATCCGCTGTACATCATGTTGCGACCGAACAGGCCGAGCAGGAAGAACAGAGCAGCCACGCCGACAGACTGGGGTGTCGTGGTCGGCACGGTCCGAGTCGATCCGTCCGCGAGTGTCACGTGATACTGAAGCTGAAAGGTGGACTTGACGGTTTGAGGAAGGTCGTCGGCCAGGGACGATGGAGCGAGCCCGCTCGCGCTCACGGGCAGGTCGAGGGTGTCGACGAGTGCGGCAGGCCACTCTCGCTCGGAGGTCGTGCCGTCCTCGGCCACGATCAGGACGCTGTACGTCGCTGGATCGTCCGATCGAGCGGGACGCACGCTCGCAGCGGTGCCTCTCCAGGTCAGGAAGAAGCCGCTCGTGAGCAAGAACACCACCAGCGTCATCGGAACCAGGGCCGCTACCCAGAGGAGCAGCGCGCGAACAGCGGGTCGGATCGTCCACCTCCGTCAGGGGACCAGCATAGCCCGGGGTGCCCAGTGTCCGAGTCTCGTGGTAGGCAAGGCGGACGTGTAGGACCCTTCTTCGTGCCGCTCGACCCTCGCTCTGCAATCCGGCTGCTCGCACTCACGGCACTGGCCCTTCTGTGTGCGTGCACCCCCGCTCGGCGTGAGGTCGAGTCGAACATGACACGGCGGGTGCAGTTCGAGGGCAACGGTGACGCTCTGTCCGGGCACGGCGACTACGTGCTGCGTCGACAGATGGAGCAGGAATCTAGCGGTCTGTTTTCACTCACGTTCCCGTTCATGTACCTCGCGAGCGCGGCGGAGCTGAAGCCAGATGCCCTGCCGCGCGACGCCTACCGCCTGGAGGTCTGGTACGCGCACCATGGCTGGTTCGATGCGCGCCTCGTCGGGTGGCACGGGACCCGGGTTCGCCATCGGCGCGGAAAGGCTGCTGGGGTCTGGGATCTCCTCGGGATCGTCGAGCCTGGAGAGCCGACCTACTTCAGAGAGTTCACGATCGAGGGCCTGAGCGGTGCCAACAAGCTCTTCGCGAGTGCTGTCAAGCGAAACAGCGAGGTGCAGACCGGCTACCAGTTCAACCTCGATGCGGTGAAGTACGCCGAGGACGTGCTGCTGCAGAAGCTCTACGATCACGCGTATCCATATGCGAAGATCCAGCGGTCGATCCTCGTCATTCCCGACGACCACGTCGCGGATGTCCGCTTCGATGTGGAGCCAGGACAGACGGCCGTCTACGGGGACGTGACGATCACCGGCACCGAGAAGGTACCAGCCTGGTTGATCGAGGAGCGTGTCGAGCGGTCGGGGCTGAAGCCGAGAGCTGGGTACAAGCAGTCCGACCTAGAGATGACGCGGAGAGAGCTGTTCGACCTGTCGACGTTCTCCATCGTGAGTGTCGAGCCGGATCTCTCCGATCCGACGAGGAAGGAGGTGCCCCTCGATGTTCGGCTGACGGAGTCGAAGTTCCGCACGCTGCGATTCGGTGTGGGTCTGCTCTACGACACCTTCACGTTCCAGCCCCGCGTCTCGTCCAAGTTTCGGCACGTGAACCTTCTGCATCGGGTCATTCGCTTCGACCTGAACAGCTCGGTCGGCCTCGCCTACAGGACCGTGCAGGACGAAGATGGAAGCTCGTTCATCGACACGCAGAACCCGTTCCTGACCTACGGGGTTCAGGGAAAGGTGCTCTTCCCCCGGCTCGGTCACCCGGACTTCAACCTCGAGGCCGCCGGCGCTATCGAGCAAGAGCTTCAGTCCGGGTTGTTCGGCTACCGGCGCCCGTCGGCAGACCTCTCCATCCTCTGGCAGCCCCCGAAGCGGGGTCCCAAGGATCACTTCCGCGTCGTCCAGCTACGGATCGGACCCCACATCGAGCAGTACGAGTACCTCGACCTCACGCCGGCCTCGGAGGTCAAGGCCCGCCGGCTCTTCGGCAAGGGCTTCCAGAATCCCTACCAGCTCGTGACGCTGAACGAGGCAGTCACCTACGACTCGCGCGATGGCACGCGAGGGAACCACCAGTTCCACACGCGCGGCACGTACTTCAGTCTCGGCCTCAGAGAGTCGATTCCCGTCGGTGACCCCGGCTTCCTCTTTGGAGCCGTCACGGGCGAGATACGGCGCTACACCAAGATCAAGCTCAAGCAGGATGGACGCGTCGGGTTCCCTCTGGTCGCCGCCGGGAAGGCCAAGACGACCATCGTGCAGTCCTTCGGTGGGAGTGCCATTCCGTATCCAGAGCGGGCCTTTCTCGGAGGCCCCAACAGCCTGCGAGGGTTCCGCACGAACCAAGTGGGTGCCTACGAGATCCTCTGCGATGGGGACGACCTCTTCATTCTCCCGCGCGGCGGTACCATCGCGGGGGAGCTGTCGGGAGAGCTGCGCTACGACTGGGCGTATGGCATCAAGCTCGCGGCCTTCGTCGACGGAGGCGTGCTCGCCGAGGACTGGCGCACGCTCGGCTTCGACGACCTGCGGGTGTCGGCAGGCACGGGCTTTCGCTACGACACACCGGTTGGGCCACTCCGGCTGGATGTGTCGTTCAGGCGGCTGTACCCCGAGGACCTCGCAGCGAGCGCCTACACCAAGTGCGCCGATCGGGTCACCACTCTGGCGAGCGGCAAGGATGTGCTGCTTGCGCGCCCGTACGACTTCTTCTCCAACTGGCAGGCCTGGAGGGGCACGCGCGAGCGCCCGCCTCTGGCCATGGTCTTCTTCCTGGCCATCGGTGAGGCGATCTGATGGCTGAGGCGTCGCCGGGTCTCGGGCGTCGGCTCGCCCGAGTCATGACGGTCTTGCTCGGTCTGCTGGGTGTGGCACTCGCGGTCGCGCTCCTCGCGGTCCTCGTCTTCGTCCTGTTCCTGGTCACGCCATCGGGCCACGCGTTTCTGGCGAATCAGGCCGTTGAGCGCGCGAACGACTTCCTCGCCGAGGGGGAGCTGACCGTCGCGGGTCTTCGGACGGACGTGCTGTCCTTCGTCGAGCTGAAGGGAGTGCGGCTCGACGGGGCGGACGGAGAGCCGATCGTGCAGCTTGGCCAGCTGGTGGTTCGCTACGACCTGAAGCCGCTGCTCGACAAGCGCGTGCGGCTGACAGATGTGGAGATCAGCGGCGCGAGGCTCGACCTGCTGACCAGCGATGCGGGTGAGCTCGAGCTGCTGCGGGTGCTCGGCCTGGATGGTCCCGCCGAAGAGCCGCCCTCAAACGAGCCATGGTCGGGGCTAGGAGTCGATCTGGACGTCGAGCGGATCGCAGTGGAGGGTGTGTCCGTGGTCTACGGCACGGAGGACGCAGAGGCCGTCCGGCTCGTCGGAGCGTCCGTCGATGGCGTGCTCCAGGCCCGGGGGCCCCGTCTCGACCTCTCCCAGCTCGTGGTCGCGGGTCACCTGGCCACGCCGGGCCCCCTTCCTCTCGCAGCGACGGGAGCCGTCTCCTACGACGCCGAGGGGCTCGGTATCGAGGCACTTCGGGTTCAGGTGCCTGGCTCGGACCTCACCGTCGCGGGGAGCGTGGGGGAGGCGCTGGAGCTGGGGGTGACCGTCGCGTCCCTCGACCTCGCGCGTCTCGATCCGGTGGCTGGATCACCAGGAATAGCAGGCGTCCTGCAGGGCTCTGTCGAGCTGGATGGTCCCCTCGAGGCCCTCGTGGTGAGCGGGGAGCTCGCGGGGCGGGAGCCGACGCGTGGCCGGGTCGGGCTCGCTGGCACTCTCGACGTGGCGAGCACGCCGATGGTGTTTCAGCTGGACTCGTCGGTGCAGGGCCTGCACGTGGCGGATCTCTACCCATCGCTCGGGGAGGACGACCCGCTGGTGCTCGACGGCCAGCTCGTCGTGGATGTCACGGGCACCGCGTGGCCGAGTGACCTCGTGGTCGACGCGACGTACTCTGGCGGCCAGCAGGACATCTATGGCCAGCAGCTCGATGGGGTCGAGCTGGCCATTCGGCTCGAGAATGGCGTGCTCTCCATTCGGCCGACCAGCGTGCGCGGCATCTTGGGTGTGCTCGAGGCCAGTGGCGACATCGAGCTGGTGGATGGTCCGATGTCGGTGCGGGTGCAGGGCACCATCGAGCCAGCTCGCCTCGAGGCCCTCGGGGTGGCGGGCGTTCGATCGACAGGACGTCTCGATGCCACGATCCGGGGCGATCTGACGGATCCCAGTGCACCGCTGCGCATCAAGGGCACCATCGACTACCCGCGCTTCCGCTATGGCTCGGACGTGGTTCTCGATGGCGTCGAGGCCATCTTGGATGTTCGCGTCGCGGGCAGTGACGTGCGTGGCGACGTCCGGCTCACGACCTGGGACGGCATGGCGTATGGCGTCTCCCTGTCCGGCTCGGGGACGCCTGATCTGACCTTTCACGTCTCTCCCGATGGTCGGGTCGTGGCCTCTGGCACCACCAGCTTCGGACCGCTCGGACTGCCAGACACGCTGCAGCTGGACGGGGGCTCGGCAGGGTGGGCCGTCACTGTGCCGAGCGGAGGCTCGCCGCGTGTGGAGGCGTCTGTCGAGCTCGATCCCTTGAGTCTCATGGACTTCCCGAGCTCTGGCGGGCACGTCGGCGTCGAGCTGGAGGGGGATGCGCTGGACCTCGACGTGCGGCTGGCTGGCCAGACCGGACCCCTGCTGGAGCTCGATGGCCGCTTCGACACGCGACGGTCCCGCCTCGAGGCGCGTCGGGTCCTCCTGGGGCCGACGCCGCGCGGTAGCTGGGTGGGGGAAGATCTACGCCTCACGCTGGCGGAGTCTGGCATCACGGATGCGCACATCGACCTGCGGGGCAACCTGGGGGACGTGCGGGTCGACGGTCGCCTGGGCCTAGAGGGCCCGCAGAGCGCAGACATCGCCGTCGCTGGGCTCCAGCTGGACATCGCGAGTGAGTGGTTTCCGGAGCTGGTCGAGGGGCTCTCCGGCTCGCTGGATCTCGATGCCCATGTTGGAGGAACGGCAGACGCCCTGGAGGTGGACGCGACCGTCGACCTCGATGGGCTGTGGTACGCCGATCAGGCTCGCTGGGTAGACATCACGGGCACCGTCATGGCGAGGGAGGGGGCCGTCGCTCCGGCTCTGACCATCGCAGCCCATGACGAGCCGCTCGTCTCTGTCGAGGGGAATATACCCGTGGTCCTCGATCTTCAGGACCTACGGCCCGAGCCCTCTGGAGCCGTCGACCTGAACGTCGCTGTGTTGCCTGGAGGGCTGGAGCGGATCGAGCGGGTGGCCCCCGCAGCGGGAGAC
>PKDJ01000081.1 GCA_002862545.1 Pseudomonadota bacterium | reverse complement strand
CTGTGAGACCCGGCGAGGGCGACGACGGCAAGGGTGAGCAGCATCTGGGGCACGGTGCCACGACGACCGCCCGTCCGCCACTCACTCCGCGCGCAGCGGTCCGTCTGCCGTGCGGAGCCACACGGTCGAGCCTCCCGGCTCGGGCAGCGGCTGGCCTGCGACATCCTGCACGTTGTCGACGAACAGCGGCCAGTCCCGCCCCAGCGCGCGACGCAGCGCCGCGCGGAGCCACACGTCGGCTACGACCTGCCGTCCCCGGCTCGCCAGCCACCAGGGGCGTCCGTCGATCCGGACCTCCACCGCCGGGTTGTCTCCGAAGTGGAGGCTCACCGGCCCGAGCTCACCGAGGGTGGCGATCTGCTGTGCGGCGAGCTCGGACGGCACCTCGCGCACGGCAGCCAGGAGAGCGTCGAGCCGCTCGCACTCGGCAGTGGCTCGGCTGCAAGCCGCCTTGGCATCGGTGAGCGCGGTCTCCACGCGCTCGCGGTCTGCACGACGCTGCAGCGCCGCTCCTCTCGCAGCGGCGGGTCCCAGCTCCGCAGCGGATGGCCGGACTCCCGCAGGAGGCTCCGGGGCAGCTGGGACCTCTGGGATCACCGGCGCCGGTCCCAACGCGCGCAGGGCGCGATCCCAGCCCTGCCGCTCGAGAGCACGCTCCCGGACCTGCCGCAGCGCCGCCGCGGCCTGCTCGTGCGCCTCCCGGGCACGGCGGCCGCGCTCGACCATGCCGTCTCGCTCGAGATCCATGCCCTCCACGAGGCCGCGCGCACGTGAAATAGCCCGCTTCGCTCGGTCCCATTCTGCGCCACAGGTGGGACAGAAGCCGGGCTTGCCCTTCTCCAGCCCCTTCAGCCGGGCCACGGCCTGGTGGTACCGATCTTGAAGCTCGCGCCACGCATCGCGCGCCGCTCCGAGGGCCGCCTGAGCGTCGCGCTCTGCGCGCTGCGCCTGATCCAAGACGCTCCGATCGGGCACCTCGGGCGCATCACCCAGCTCTGCCCGTCGCGCTTCCCAGGCTCGCGCACGGGCCCGAGCCTGCTCGAGGGTCTGCACCTGCGCGTCGTGCGCCGCCACAGCCCGATCGTGCGCCTCCCAAGCCTCGACGCGGGCGAGCACGTCCGGATCGGCCGCGTCCGGGAGGGCCTGCTCGGGCCCCAGGGCCTCCAGGCGCTCCGAGAGGGCCTCGACACGCCCCTGGTCCCGATCCCGCGCGCTGCGTGCATCCCGGCGCAGCCGCGACACTGCCTTCTCTCCGAGGCGGGCCTCTGCAGGGTCGGCCAGCTCCAGCCCTGCTGCCTGGAGGCGCGCTGCAATGGCGGAGGCCACGTCGACCGGCGGCAGCAGGCGTCCCAAGAGATCGCGCAGGGCGCGCGCGTTCGCCTGGGCGAGGGCGGGCCACTGCAGCGGAGCGAGCACCGTACGGACGGCCTCGTGGTCCTGCAGCCCCAGGCGCTCGGCGAAGGCACGCTCGGACTTCATCACCTCGCTGTCGACGGTGCGGACGACCTGCCCCTGGCGGTCGACCGTGCGCCGGATCGCCACGCCGTCGACGACCAGCTCCACCGAGGCGCTCTCGTGCCCGTCTCGGATCCACTCCCGCGGGAAGCGACTGCCGTCGGATGCCCGCCCGAGCAGCGCGAAGCACACCGCCTCCACGAGCGTCGACTTGCCCACCTCGGACGCTCCGACCAGCTCAGCGCGCTCCTCGAGGGGCAGGCTCAGGTCATCGTGGGGACCGAAGCCTCGGACGTGCAGGTGGCGGATCATGGGCAGGCGGTCGTGTGCTCGAGGAAGCCGTGGTTGTTCAGCTCGGTGCACTCGTCGAGGAGCCCCTCGCCCGTGCCGTCGTCGTCTGCGCGGGCCGTGAAGCCCTCGGTGCCGCGGGCCTGCTCGGTCGGGACGGCGAACCACACGCTCTCGGAGGAGAAGCCCCCCTCGATGGGCCCGAGGACCGGGATCGTGTCGACGTACTCGCCGTTGCCGCCGGTCACCGCGTACAGCGACAGCGCCACCGGACCCGGAACCTCGGTGGGACCCTTGTTCAGCACGCGGGCCTCGACCATCACCACGCCCGCAGCGCAGTCGTCGTCGCACACCTGCAGGACCTCCGCCGACACGTCGGGCTTCAGATCATCGGGCAGGCGTGGCTCTGCCAGAGCTGAGTGCCAGGTGTTGTGGGACGTGAAGTTCGGGGTCTGGTGGAGCGGCACCGACAGGTCGTCCTCGACGTTGTTGATGCTGTAGGCGTGCTGGTTCCACAGCGGGCGCGCAGGCTGCCAGACCTCCAGGTCTCCGCTGCCGTAGACCGAGATCGCTCGCCCATTGAGGACGTGGCTCACGATGATCTCAGCCTCGCCGTCAGCGTCGATGTCGGCGATCACGGGGTACTCCATCATCGTGTCGGAGCTGTGATCGCTCGTGTAGAACTTCGTGAGCCCGGTGCGCCCGTCCACGGCGAGGAGCTTGTCCTCGTCGGCGTAGACCACCTCGGGGATCCCGTCGCCCTCGAAGTCGAAGATGGTTGGTCCCGAGGCACCCGAGGCGTCTCGCACCTCGACGTTCCACAGGATGGTGCCGTCGTGGTTGAGCGCGACCAGCTGGTTGCCCCCCGCCACGACGACCTCGGCGAAGCCATCGATGTCGATGTCGGCGATGGCCGCAGGAGACACGATGTTCGCACCGTCGAGCGGGTACGGCCCCCACATCACTCGACCGGTGTGATCGTGCGCCCTCACCGTGTCGAAGGACGAGATGATCACCTCACCCAGCGGATCGTCGTCGAGGTTGGCGATCGCGGGCATGCCGTCGGTCTCGCGTGAGTCCGACCACAGCGCTGTGCCGTCCGGCGCGTACACCGCGTTGCCGACGACGACCTCCTCGACCCCATCGAGATCGAGGTCGGTGACGGCGCTGAAGGAGCCCTCCGTCACATTCGGCGGCATCTTGCCCCAGGACCCCTGTCCGAAGGCTCCCACGCCCCGGGTGCTGCCGTCGGCACTCAGGATGACCCGCCCGGCGATGATCTCCGGTGACCCGTCGTGGTCCATGTCAGAGATCACGGTGCCGGTGGCGTAGTTGAAGTCCAGCTTGGAGAACTCCTCGCTCTCCCACTTCAGCGTGCCGTCTGCCTCGTAGACGATCACGGCGTAGGTGCCGTTGCCGAGGGGAAACTGCGAGCCAAGGGCCTTCACGACGGCAATCTCCGGCTCGCCGTCGCCGTCGATGTCGGCCACCGCAGGCGAGCTGGCGTACCCCAGCGTCTCGTCTGCCTCCCACCGAAGTCCCGAGCCGTCTCCCTCGAAGACCACCAGGCTTCCTGCGCTACCGATGAAGCCCGACAAGTTGGCGATCAGCTCGGGCCGGCCGTCGCCGTCGAGGTCCGCCACCGCGGGCGTCGCGCGGCTGCTCCGAGACGGGCCGGCCGTCCACTCCACCACGGGCGTGAAGCCCTCTGGGTCGAGCTCCTCCCAGCAGTAGTCGTCCAGTCCGACGAACTCGGGTGAGCGCGCGTCGAGGGGACACTCGCCCCGGTAGACGGGCTCCGCGGGCGTCGCAGTGTCGCCGGGGTCGGTCGCGCCGCCCTTGCCCTTGCCCGAGACGTTGTACTCGGTGCAGGCCGAGACCAGGAAGAGGAGCGTGACGAGGCGCATGGACGTTCTCCGAGACACGAGCCGTCCCCTCTACTTCGCTCCCGCCGCGGTCGCATCACGGCTCGATCGACACCTCGGTGGGTCGCTCCGCCAGACCGAGCCAGACGCTCCGATCTGCGTCCACCCAGACCGCGTACAGCGCTCCTTCGTGCTCGAGCTGCCCCTCCACGAGCCAGCCGCGAGGCACGCGCTCGAGGGCATCGAGCAGCGTCTGTGCGAGCACCATCTTCGGCAGATCCTGGTCTCGACGCGCTCGCACGCGCCGGAGGGACCACTCCTGGCCGAAGCGCGACACACGCCACACGGGGTACAGCCGCACGATGCGCGCCCCGGGCACCATCGTGCGGAGCACGCGCGCCGCCGCCTTGACCGCCATCGGGGCCCGACTCCGGCCCGCAGCGACGCCGGGGTCCCGGCGCTCCGTCCGGTCGAGCTCGCCATACCCTTCCAGATCCATGTACGTCGCAGACAGACCCATCTCCCCTCCACCTTCGTGAGGTTGTGCTTGCTTCGAGACCGGAGGGGGGATCCGTCTACGAGCAAGAAACTCACGATGACCTCGACCGTCAACGACCGCCGCCTTCCACGGGTCTGTCAGTCGACGAAGAACCTGCGGGTCGATTCCTGCGAACACTGCCAGAGAATGACCGCGCCGAGGGGCATACACGACGAGACCAGGTACAGTCCGCCGAGCGCCATCGCGAGGTACCAGGCCCAGCGAGCGCCCGCTCGAAGGCCGACTGCCGCCGCCACGTTCACGCCGCCGATGCCGACGCCGACGACGAACAGGACCACCGCGAAGCCGATGCCGAGGGGCTCGGCGAGTGCGTCGGGAATCTCGGGATCCAGCGTGAACAGGAAGTACGCCGTCGGCGTGAGCCCCAGCCCGAGCACCAGGTAGCAGGCTCCACAGAGCCACAGCACCGCCTGGGCGAGTCCGGTGCTCGGTACCCCGACCGGCGGCGACTCCTGTGTCTCCACGGTCAGCCCACGGACAGCAGCGCGATCGCCACGCCCGCCATCACCCCGAGGAGGACGAGCGTGACGAGCCAGCCGACGAGCATCTTGACGAGGCCGAGCGTCTTCCGGAAGACCACCCACAGAACCCCGAAGAATAGGGTCGCGAGAACGATACCCGCGACGAACGCAGCGCCGACGATGGCGAGGGTGCTCACGGCGAGACCCCATTGATGACAATGGCCGCATTCACCATTGCAAAAGCCGTGAGTTGGCCTGACACACTCTGTGCAACTTCGCCCACCTAGCCCTTCCTGCAGCTGCTACCGTTTAGGTACACTCTAAGAGTGAGGTGGTAAATGATGCGAGTGGGTTTGGTGGGAATTCTGGTGGCGACGGGCTGCACGATCGACCCCACGCCGTCTTGGGATGGACAGGCCGAGGGCGTCGAGTCGGCTCCGCCCAGCGTGTACACGGCCGAGGATGGCGAGGTCGAGGAGCCGGTGGCAGCCGGTGACGACGCCGACGACGTGTTCGAGTCCGGCGACACGGAAGACGCTCCTCTGATCGAGTTCACGCAGACCGCGACGACCTGGTGGAGCGCAACCTCCATCGCCGTCGGTCCGCGCGGCGAAGAGGGCCTGATGGGGATGGAGGGCGGCGGTGCCTGTGTCATCCTGCCCGACGACGGCGACCTCGGTGACGAGGAAGACGTTCACGACTGCCCCGACGAGCCGATCGCGTACTTCGCCAACGGCAACGCCCTGGTCGGCGGCATCGGCTGTGACGACCTTGCGATCTACGCCGGCAACGGCCGCGTCATGACGGTCGAGGCCAACGGCCTGGTGGCCGCCGACGCGATGGGCGACCAGTTCGTCTCCGTGCAGACGGGCGACGACGGCTGCAGCGTCAGCATCCGCGAGGGCCGCCACACCGTCGAGGCCATCGCTGTCGACAGCGCGCTCTGCGAGAGCCCCTCGCTCGTCACCGACGCAGCGACGGGCGAGATCTTCGTCGCCGCGGGCAGCCTGTGGGCCATCGCCGATGGAAAGTCCCACCTGCTGGCTGACGACGCCGGTGACCTCCTCGCGCTCGACCGCGCGTCGGGCACGCTGGTCACCGCCTTCGCCGGTGGCACGCAGATCAGTGGCTTCGCCGTCGACGGTGCCGAGCTCTGGTCGCAGGCCACCGAGGGTCCGGTCGCACGCCTCCACGAGGTCGGCGATGTCGGCGCGGTCATGGCGCACCTGGAGAACAACCCCAGCGACGTGGGCCGCTTCGTCGCCTACGGCTCCGCTGACGGCTCCGTCTGGGGCGAGTCCATCGCTTGGCCGCAGATCCGCGACCTCGACGTGTCCGCCGATGGCAGCACGATGGTCGTCTCCACGGGCACGAGCACGGTCTACAGCTACGGCATTCGCCTGGCTGACTGACAGCGCCTCGAGCCGCTGCGCCCCGGTCTCCGCACCTGCGGTACCGGGGCGTTCGTGGCTCTGGACTCGACGAACTCACATCAGCATGGTCGACCGCGCTACCATGGGTCGTAGCCGCACCATCGAGGCTAAGGTCAGTCGTCTGGAGGTCGAATGCGCGTCGTGTGTGTCTCTCTGCTCCCCGGACTGCTCTCGGCGTGCGTGTTCAAGGAGCGGGTCGAGAGCGAGTCGATCGAGTTCAGCGAGCCCTTCGAGCGGTTCACGCTCGACTCGGATGGGGGCACGGTCAACCTGATCGGCGTCTCTGGCTCCGAGACCACCGCCGACGTGACGTACCGCTATGACCGCGCGCGCCCCGAGATGGTGTGGGCTCTGCAGAGCGACGGCGAGCTCCTCGTGACGGTCGACTGCGCCTACGACGAGTATCTCTGCGAGGTCGACCTCGACATCGTGATCCCCGACAGGACGGTCACCCTGATCGACAACCGGGTCGGTGATGTCAACGTGGCCGGCATCCTGCTGACCACGACCCTCGACGCACGCAACGGCTCGGTCGAGGCCACCGAGATCGGGGGCGACCTCACCATCGACGTGGGCGTGGGTGACATCGTCGCGAGCGGGCTGGCGGGTGGACGCGTCGTCGCCGACGCAGAGGAGGGCGTAATCACCCTCGAGCATGAGCAGACGTTCGAGGATCTCGCTGCGAACACGGGCGCCGGCGACATCTCCATCAACGTCAAGGAGGGCCGCTACAACATCGTGGCCTCGGCCAGCGGCAGTGTCTCTGTCGCAGGCATCGACGCCGACGCAGCCGCCGCGTCGCTGATCGAGGCCAACACGGCGAGCGGCGACGTCACCATCGTCGGCACGCCCTGAGTGGTGCTCGCAGCCCGCAAGCTCGGGGCACTGGCCGCCTTCACGGCGGGCCTCTTGCTGTGGCTGACGCCCGCAGTGGCCCAGGAGGTCGAGGAGCAAGTCGTCGTCGATCCGTACGAGTGGATCGCGTCCTCGGTCGAGGAGCAGCTCGAGGCCCTCGACCCCTCCACCCTCCCGCTCGCCAAGGGAGGGATCTACGTCCCGACACTCTCCGACCCCGCCAACGAGCCTCCCGTGCTCGTCGTCGACGAAGACAAGGTCCGCACCGGCCGAACCGGCGAGGTGATCCCGCTCCGCCCAGGACCGTACGTCGTCATCATCAGCAGCGGCTCACCGAAGCAGGGAGTCGCCGTGCCTGTGGAGGTCTTCAAGGGGGAGATCACCGAGGTCCCGGTTCAGTGGGGCGGACTGCGCGTCGAGGTCGTCGACCCCAAGCTGGTGCCGCAGCGCGCGGGCTACGACGTGATCAACTCCCTCACACGCGAGCCCTACGGCACAGGTTTTGGCGTCGACACCCTGCAGGGCGAGACACTGCGCACCTGGCTCCTGCCTCCTGGGCTCTACCGCATCGTGCAGCCCGGCGGAAACTACCGCTCACGAACCGACTTCGCGACGGTTCAAGTGCCCGAGTCCGGCTTCGTGCGCTACCGCCTCGTGGTCGACACCGACACCGGCGAGTTCCGGGGCGCGGGCGTGGTGCTCCCTGGTGAGTTCGGCTCCGTCAACGCCGGTGACGACCGCTGGTTCAACAGCATGGTGATCGGAGTCGACGGCTCACTCACCCAGACCCGAAACCAGGTCGGCGACATCAACCGCACTGTCGTCTCGGGGCAGATGTTCTGGGACACCCAGCTCGTCTACAGCTGGGACCCCCACTTTCTCTCCTTCCTCACGCAGATCGAGGAGGGAATCAGCCAAGATCGACCCCAAGAGGACGACCCCGAGCCCCTGCTGAAGACACGCGACTCGGCTCGGGCCGACGTGCTCTACACCTACTTCTTCTCGAAGGTCGTCGGTCCCTACGTCCGCGGCGCCGTCGACACCCAGATCTTCCCGACCCGCGAGCTGATGGACGAGGACACCACGATCGTGGTCACCCAGAACGGCGACGAGATCAACGAGCGCGCGGTGCTCGCCAACGAGACCTTCCGCGTGTCGGGGCCGTTTGAGCCCACCACCCTCCGCGAGGGTGCGGGCATGAACATGCGCCTCGCCAACACCAAGGCGCTGACCTTCAACCTCCGGCTCGGCCTCGGCATGCGCCAGAACCTGTACGGCGGCGCCCTCCTACTCGACGACGACGACGCCACCCCAAACCGGGTGGAGTATGAGCGGGTCGGCTCGTTCGGACAGCGCGGCGCCGAGAGCACCATCATCGCGAACGCCCGACTTCCGGGCTTTGCTGTCTACTCCACTGACCTCGAGCTGTTCGTTCCGTTCTCTGACAAGAGCGACGGCGCCAGCAAGAAGCCGAGCATCGAATGGAACAACGCCCTCACCGCCCGCATCACCGAGAACCTCAGCGTGCGCTACTCCGCCGATGTCGCCTATCTGCCGATCGACGACATCGTAGAGACGCCAATCCGTCTCGAGCAGTCCGTGCTGCTGCGTGCCTCCTGGCAGGTCTTCTGATCTCGGGCTGTGGCCGACAGGCCACGCGCGAGCTCATGGAAGTTCAGCTCGAGGCGACCCGCGCGGCGCTCGAGCTGCGCATGGACAATGCACGCCACGAGTCTCGGGAGTGTGACACCCGGCTCGAGCTTCTTCGTGAGGCCAACGAGGACCAGCGCGATCTGCTGACACGACGCGAGACGGAGCGTGCCGAGTGGCTCGAGGAGAAGGCACAGCTGCTGTCGAGCACCGCCGATCTGCAGGCGAGCGTCGACGACCTCGCGGGCGCGCTCGAGGCGACCGCGGTCTACCAGGAGGAGGCCGAGCGACGGGTCGAGCAGTACCGTGAGCTGGAGATCCTCCTCGCCGACCGCCTCGTCGCAGGCGACATCGACTTCGGCATCCGCAGCGGACACGTCGCCGTGTGGATCGACACCGACATGCTGTTTGGCTCGAGTGCGCGCCAGATGTCAAAGCGCGGGCAAGACACCCTCGAGGCCGTCGCCCGAGCCATGCGAGAGCTGAAGGGACTCCGCCTGGAGGTCGTCGCCCTGACAGACGACGAAGGCACATCCGAGGATGACAGCGCGGACACGCTCGAGCTGACCACCGCCCGTGCCCTCACGGTCGTGCGCGTACTCGGCCAAGCCGGCATCCCTCTACAGCAGATGGTCGCCGCCGGGCACGCCGACCACCTCGCCGCCGCTGGAGACCTCCCCCCCAAGCGCGTCGAGATACGAATCAAGCCGGACTACGGCTACCTACCAGGTGTGCGGGAGCTCGAGGGACTCGCCGAGGGAGCCGAGCTCGAGGGCACCTGAGCTCTGACGGGCTGCGCGACCGAGCGCAAGCGCTACTCCTCTTCGCCATTCCCACGCGAGAAGAGGTCGCGCCCGAGGAAGACCGCTCGCAGACCCGCGAGCGCCAGCACGGGGCCACCGACCTCCGGACGCCCCTCCGACACCAACACACCGCCGATGATTCCGAAGATCCCGACCGTGAGCAGGCCCGTCATCACCCGGAGCCCGCGCCCCCTCACGGCTCCTCCGGAGAAATGAGCGCCCACCACGCCAGCGCATCGCGGATCCAGGCCCCCCGCTCTGGCCGCCCTGCGTCACTCAGCGCGACCACCATCGGCAGCTGCCTCGCGACGCGGTACTCACGCAGCCGCTTCATCGCGAGCTCCGTACCGAGCGCATCCTCGAGGAGGAGCGAGACGCGACGAACACGGCAGCCGAGGCCCGCCACCACCGCACTGCAGATGACATCGGGAAGCCCCTGAAGCTGCGGCTCGAGGTTCGAGGCACACCACTGGAGCTGTGCCGCTTCTTGCTCGAGCGCAGCCGTGCTCTCGTCCGTAGACGGCGCACCCATGAGCTCTCGCATCGCCTTCAGGGTCCCGGCCCACTCGGGGGCTGACTCGCTGTCGAGGGCAGCCAGCGCACTGACGCTGTCGCGTCGCCTGAGCTCTGCGCTGTCGAGGGACTCGATACGAAAGCTCCCCGGCTGCATCTCAGTCACCTCGTCGGTGCGGAGATCTTCGGCGACCTCTGCGAGATCGCCCGGATCGAAGAGGCGCAGGGGCAGGTCTACCTCCTCCGTATACCAGCGCTCGTCCGTGTCGGCGTCACGAGCGCGGGTCGGCTCGGCAGCTGAGGACTCGGGCAGCTCGGCACTGGGCCGCGCGCTGCGCCAGACTGCCTGGCCCAGGTCTCGGAGCACGGCGTCGAGTGTGGCGCGCACATCCACGGTGTCCCCCCCCTGCGCCGAGAGCGTCTCGAGGAGTGCATCCGCAGCATCCGCCTGACGCAGCAGGTCTCGAATCCGGGGGTCGTCCAGTAGCGCCGCCATCAACTCTCCTGTGCCCGTACGCTCTGCAAGAGGTAGCGCTGAAGAGCCGCTACTGCGAGCGCATGATCGATATCACCGCTCGTGAGCAGCTCGGGAAGTGTGTCGAGAGCCGGCGTCTCGACCGTCATTCCCTCCTCTCCAGGCCCTCGCTCTGGGGCGCCACAGAGCTCAACCCCCTCGGCCAAGAACATCCAAGTTCGATTGTCCTGGATCGCCGGATTGCTGGTCACCGCTCCGAGCGCCGTCCAGGTGCCACCGGCGAAGCCCGTCTCCTCTCGGAGCTCCCGCTTGGACGCCTCGAGTGGATCTTCGCCAGGATCGACGACGCCACCGGGAATCTCTAGCGTCGACTCCTCGATGCCCCAGCGGTGCTGCCGAACTAGCACCAGTCGTCGATCCGTGGTGATGGCGACGACGTTGCACCAGTCCGGCATCCGCAGGCGCACATAGGTCTGCTCCCCGGCCGACGTCTGCACGGGGAAGCCCTCCACGGACAGCACAGGGTGCGAGAACAACACGGGCACGTCAGCCTCCGGGGCACGAGCGCTCTGTCCAGTTAGGGTGCGCCACATGGGCACGCCACCTTCGATCGTTCGTCTGCACGACGCCGCGGTTTCACGCGGTGAGCCGCTGTATCGCGACCCCACGTCCGGCCTGTGGGTGATGACAGCGCCCCAGCTGCTCAAGCGAGGGCACTGCTGCGGCAGCGGCTGTCGACACTGTCCCTACCCTCCCGAAGAGCAGTCTCGTGCCGGGAGACCGGGGAGCAGATGAGCCGAAGACGCCGTCATCTGCCGCCCTGTGATGTCGAGATCACGAGCCTCGGCCCCAAGGGGGTCGGCCGAGGTGAGGCTCCGGATGGTCGTGAGATCCTCATCCGCGGCGCCCCTCCCGGAAGCTGCGTCCACGTGCGCCCGTTCAAGCGCAAGCGCGGCACCTGGCATGCTCGCCGCCTTCACATGGTCCGACCTCCGGCCGACGCGGTCGACGCACCGTGTCCCGTGTTCGGCCTCTGCGGCGGCTGCATCCTCCAGGAGCTGCCCCTCGAGCGGCAGCAAGCCGAGCGGCAGGCCATGGCCCAGCGCCTCGTCGAGGCGGAGCTCTCGCTCGAGGGCGTCACGGTGCACCCGGTTCGGGGCCCCTCCGTGCCCTATGGCTACCGCAACAAGGTCGAGCTGTCCTTCGGCGTCCGCCGCTACCTCAGCGAGGCGGACCACGCCGACGGCTTGCCGGTCGACGGTCGCTTTCTAGGCTTCCACGCCCCGGGACGCTTCGACCGCGTGGTCGACGCCGACGCGTGTCTCCTCGCCGCCCCCCCGATGAACCAGGCTCTCGGCATCGTGCGCGCCCATGCTCTGTCGCCCGACGCGCCCGTCCCCTGGGACAGCCGGGCCCACACGGGCTTCTGGCGCCACCTGCGGATCCGCCACGGCGTGCGAACCGAGCAAGTCCTGGTCGGACTCTACACCGCCTCTCCCGCCGAGGGCGACGAGGCACACGTCGCGCGACTCGCCGAGGCCCTGCTCGCGGAGCCGGCCGTCGTCGGCGTGCAGTGGTGCATCAATGATGGCGTGGCCGACGTAGCTCGCGGCGAGGTCCGACAGACCTGGGGCCGTGACTGGCTCGAGGAGCGGCTCGGACGCATCACCTACCGCCTGTCACTCGACGCCTTCTTCCAGACCAACACCGCTGCCGCTGAGGTGCTGTACGACACCATCGGCGAGGCGCTCGGTGAGTCCTCGGGACACCTCCTCGATCTGTACTGCGGCACCGGGGCCATCGGCCTGTACCTCTCCGACCGCTTCGATCGCGTCACGGGCATCGAGGAGGTGGCGAGCGCCGTCGAGGACGCCCGAGCCAACGCGGCCCGCAACGGCGTCGAGGGGACCTGGCGCCAGGCGAAGGTCGAGGCTGTGCTGGACGAGCTCCCGACCGACGCCCGAGTCGTCGTCGATCCACCACGTGCAGGCCTGCACCCGAAGGTGGCTCGGCGCCTGGCCCGCTCCCCGGGCGACGTGCTGGTCTACGTCGCCTGCAACCCGGCCTCCCTCGGTCGTGACGGGGCCATCCTCGCAGAGGGCGGCTGGCGACTGACCGACCTATGGACCGTCGACCTCTTTCCGCAGACCGGGCACGTCGAGCTGGTCGGTCGCTTCGTCCGATGACGGTCCTCGTCACGGGCTTCGGACCCTTCCCCGGCGTCGACGACAACCCCACCTCCGTGCTGGCCCGTGCCGTGAGCGGCGCCACGGTCGCTGGTCACACCGTCCACGGGGTCGTTCTTCCCGTCCGGTACGACGAGGCGCCGGCCCGGACCATCGCACTCGCCCAAAAGGTGGGCGCCGTCCTCGTCGTGGGCACGGGTGTCGCCGTGCGGCGCGAACGGGTGACCGTCGAGCGCGTCGGCCGGGCTGCTGTGGGGCGACCCGATGTCGCCGGCTGGACCCCGGCGTCACTCGACGGCCCCCCGCTGGTCCCGTCCACCCTCGACGTCGCCACCCTGTGTGCTGCGCTCGACGCAGACCCCTCGGACGATGCCGGATCCTACGTCTGCAATGCCTGGCTCCACGGCGTCGCCCAGGGACTCGACGTGCCCGTCGGGTTCGTGCACGTTCCGCCCACGGGGCTACCCGCAGCGCGGCTCCTGGCCGGCCTGGAGGCGCTCCTCAGCGGGTCTGCAGGGTCCGCAGCCGGTTGACCGCTGCCGCGACCTCGTGGCGCCTGGGCGCGACCAGGCCACCATCTGGCCAGTCCCTTCGCGAGAGCACAGCCAGCCCCTCGTCATCCACGATGGCGTCGAGCGCGTCGAGGACCTGGGTGAGGGTGCGGCGACCGTCGACGAGCTCGTCGTGCAGGAAGGCGAGCGCACAGCCGAGGGTGTAGGCGTGGTCTCCATCCAGCACCTGGTCCACCGCTGTCAGATCGATCTCGCTGTCGCCGTACCGCACAGCCCGATCGTCGCGAGCACGGATCTTTCCGGGCTCCAGTCCACGCTGCAGTGGCGTTCGGGGTGGGACGGATGCCAGCGCATCCGGCGCAGCGGGTGGCTCCCCAGCGAGCCGGTGGGCATCGGCCGTCACGTCGCGCGGCCTGAAGGCGTCCATCGCGATGACCCGGTCGGCCACAGCGAGGAAGTCCCCGACGCCTCCCACCACGAACACGGTCGACACCCCCCAGGTGGTCGACACGTCGCGAATCCGCTCGACCAAAGGCGTGATGGGCTCTCGCTCCCGCGGCACGAGCGCCCGCATGCGCTCGTCCCTCACCAGGAGGTTGGTGGCGGAGGTGTCCTCGTCGAGGAGCAAGAGCCGAGCCCCACTCTCGACGGCCTCCACGATCGCCGCGGCCTGTGAGGTGGAGCCGCTGGCGTCGTCCGTAGAGAAGGGAGCCGTCGAGCGCCCACCCGGTAGATCACGAAGGAAGGGGGAGATGTCGACCCGCTCGACGCGCCGACCATCCTCGGCACGGACCTTGACCGTGTGCGAGTCGGCCACAACCCGCTCCCGTCCGTCGCTCGGCACGTGGTCGAGGTGGCCCCACTGCAGGGCCTGCAGCAGGGTCGACTTGCCGTGAAATCCCCCACCTACGATCAGCGTGATGCCGGTGGGTACACCCATCCCCGAGATCGGACCATCGGGTGTGTCGAGCGTGACCCGAAGGGACGGCGGGCTCTCGAAGGGGACCGCATCGGGCAGCGGCCGACGGTCGACGCCCGAGCGGCGCGGCAGGACGCTGCCATCTGCGACGAACGCGACGAGCCCGTGCTCTCGCAGCTGCTTCCTGAGTCCGCGTTGGAGCACGACAGAGCGGACATGGGTCTCCAGCAGCTCAACCGCAGCACCATAGGACGCGGCCTCCAGCCGGCGCGCAGCGGCCAGGACATCACCGAGCAGCAGCTCGGCAGCCTGGTGCCCGAGGACCCGCCGTCCCCGAGCGGGCAGCCCCACCGCGAAGCGCACCTCCACGCGCCCGTCGCGGGTCAGAACCACCGCCGACCGCGTGATCACCTCGGGCCCTGGACGTAGGACACGGAGCGCTCCTGACTTTCCGCTGCCGCGGCGCTCGCCCCGGAGCCCGGACGCGAAGCGTCGCAGCAGCCAGTCCTCCGCCGCCAGCCTCACCGACGGGTCTGCGAGGTCGAGGCGCTGCTCCAGACCCGTCGCGAGTGCCACGCGCACCCGCGACGGTGCCGCGAACGGATCTCCCTGGACGTGGTCGACCGTGAGCAGCACCTCTTCCAGCTGCCAGGCCCCGCGAAGATCCCGGTAGGCTGGGTAGGAGCGGCCGTCGATGCGCCGAAGCAGCTGCTCCAGCCGGCGCCTGTCAGGCATCAGCCTTCGTCCGCCTCACCCTCGGCACTCCCGACCTCCACGTCGACCCCGTCCGCCTCTTCGGCGGCGAGGAAGATCGCGACGCGCCGGTTGCGCTGCCGACCGTAGGGCGTGTCATTCGGGGCGATGGGCTTGGCCGCACCGCGCGGAATGATCTCGAAGTAGAGCCCGGGAAGCTCCTCTGCGAGCGCCTGACGCACCATCTCGGCGCGCTGCTCGCTGAGGGCGAGGGACTCGGGCTCGCGGTTGTCGGTGTAGCCCTCGAGCACGATGTGCCTGAACTCCCCTGCACGCTCGCGGAGTTCTTCCACGAGGAGCTTCATGCGAGCAGACGAGCGCGCGTTGGGCTCGCTCGCTCCCTGGTCAAAGTGGATGGTCTCGCGCAGCGGTCGGGGCTCGTCCATGCGCTCGGGCCGAAGGAACAGCGGCACGAATCGCTCTTCGTCGACGATGTCTTGACCACCCGGCGATTCGATGAAGGCCACAAAGTCGCCGGAGAGCCCCTTCAGACCTGGGCGACCGTACAGATACACGTCGTGGTAGAGCGGGTAGGTGCCGCGAATGATGTTCTGCTGGGTCGGACGCACCGGGCGACCGTCTGCATCCGGACGCAGACCGAGGACCTTGCCCTGTGCCTCGGCCATGGAGGCGAAGGAGATCGCCATCGGGTCCTGGAGCAGCGTGTCGGCAATCGCCTTGGCGTCGGCCACCTCGACCTTGTGGTGGATGCCGCGTGGACCGCAGAAGAAGTCCTCGAAGGTTCGGCGCGAGCCGGAGCGTGCGTCGCGTGCGAGGGCCCGAATCGGGGCATCGTCGAGCCCGAACACCGACCAGTTGTCGATCGTGCGGGTGCAGAAGATGCCGATGACCTGGTCATACGTGAGGCTGTCGATGGGGATGGAGGGGTGGGTGTAGATGGCCACCCCGTCGACTCCGATGATCACTCGGGAGTCCTCGGCACCGAGCTCCCAGCCGTCGGCGCGGGCCTGCTCTTCTTCGATCGGAAGCGGGGCGCGAGACGTGGCGGCGAGGTCAGCCTCTCCAGCGAGCAGAGCACGCAGCCCCGCAGAGGAGCCTCCACCCGAGATCTCGACCATCACGTCCGGACGCTGCTTTTCCCACGCACTGCCGAGCGCGGGCAGGAGGTCTCGCGTAGTGGTATCCGAGCCCTGAATCCGCAGCGCCTGCCGGGTGTCGCCCGGAGCCTCGCTCACCGGCTGCCCGCAGCCTGAAGCCGCCAAGGCCAGAAGAGCCGACGCACTGACCAACCGCATAGTTCCTCCGCCGCGCGAGAATAAACGATGCGGACGCGGATTTGTTGCACGAGCGCCAACCCGTCTCGCTGCCGGGCCGCCGATTCGTGCCTTGAGGCGTGGCTGCCGACCGACCGCAGCTGTCCGAGGCTGCTCCAGCCTGGGTCACACGGGGAACAGCTCGTCGGACGCACCGCTCCGCTTGCTCTCGTCGCGGAGACCGGCTCTGCAGCACAGACCGCGCCTCAGGCAGGCTTGAGGAACGCCCGAACGCGTGCAAAGCGCGGACTGCGGCGGACGAGCTGCGACAGCGTGATGGAGGCCGTCTTCAGGCCTGCTCGGACGGCGTGGTCGATCACCCGGTGCGAGCCCGCGCTCAGGGCGACCGAGCCATCGGGATGGAGCTGCGCCTCGAGAATGCGGACGCGCGCCGCTCGCGACAGCCAGCGGGTGCGACCGAGGGTCATCTGAACCCCCTCGCCCTCGACGGCGAGACGCAGCGGCGCACTCAGGCGAAGTTCAGCGGGGGGCCCCGCGGTGGCGCCGGAGACGACGACCGCGCGCCCCGAGGGCACCGCGATCGTCATCCCGCTCGCGAAGCTCACCATCAGCTCGCCGTCTGGCCAAGCCCGCGCCTGCAGCTCCACATCGTGCAGCCGGTCGAGAAACGCGGCCAGACAGGCGCCGGTCTCCGCGGACTCCACGTCGAAGCCATCGACCGCCCACCCCGACTCGGTGGCCTCGAGCTCCGCACCGACCCGGCTGCGGGCGACATCGACCACGCGACCGCTCACGCGCGCCCGCAGCACCCGGGGTGTCTCGCCCCCTGCGAACTCGACGTGGACCCACACCGGCCCGCGCTCGATGCGTGCTCCTCCTGCCTCGACAGCCTCGTCGAGGCGACCGCAGAGCTCAGCAGTGCCCGTGACGAACCGTCTCGCCCACCGCGCGATGGGCAACGCGCGGAGCACCGACGGCGGATCTGGCTGTACACCTTCCACGCTTTTCACCCTAGCCTTCGGGATCGTGCACCGCTTCTCTTTTCTCGCCGCTCAGCCAGACACGACACAGAACGGACAGTCAGTGGGTGAGCCCTTGATCTTGAATCAGGCTCTTGAGGGCCTCGTCATCCGCGAAGAGTTCCTCCACCTGGGGGCATCGGACCAGACCATCGACCAGCCGAGAGACGAGGGACTGACCCGGCTTGCTCGCAGCCAGGTGGTCCGCGACGAACTGCACCACAGCGCGCTCGCCATCAGGGGCGACCTCGAGGAGCCCTTGCTGAAGCAGCTCGTGGACGACGCGCACGCTGAAGCCGATGAGGAAGTCGCTCATGGCCAATCCCTAGCGCCTTTGGCGGTGCGACGACACCCCTGTCTTCCCTACGCTTCTTGGACGGCGTGTCGCCCACGGACGGAGTAGAATCGTGTTCCGCACACCGGAGGCCCTCGTGCAGCTCGAACCACGCGTTGCTCGCCTGATCGAGTCCATCCGCTCATCCATCATCGGCGATGACCACGCGCTGGAGCTGCCATACGGCGTCCGCAGGGTCACCTACGCCGACTACACGGCCTCCGGTCGGTCGCTGACCTTCATCGAAGACTTCATCCGCAACCACGTGCTGCCGACGTACGCCAACACCCACACGGAGTCCTCGGGCACGGGCCGGCAGACGACACGATTCCGCGAAGACGCCCGTGCGATCATCAAGCAGGCCCTCGGCGCCACCGACGAAGACTGCCTGATCTTCTGTGGCTCGGGCGCGACCGGGGCGATCGACAAGCTGATCGGCATCCTCAACATCCGGGTGCCCGCCGACCTCGACAACACCTACGGTCTGTCCGACAAGATCCCGGCTGAGCAGCGGCCGGTCGTCTTCATCGGGCCGTACGAGCACCACAGCAACGAGCTGCCGTGGCGAGAGTCCATCGCCGACGTGGTGGTGATCGACGAGGATCACAACGGCCAGATCGACCTCGACATGCTCGAGCGCAAGCTCGTCGAGTTTGCAGACCGGCCTCTGCGCATCGGCTCCTTCTCTGCCGCGAGCAACGTCACCGGCATCGGCAGCAAGACCCGAGAGGTCAGCCGCCTGATGCATGCCCACGGTGGCCTGGTGTTCTGGGACTTCGCCGCAGCCGGTCCGTACGTGCAGATCGAGATGAACATGGCAGACGATGGGCCCGATGGTCACCTCGTCTACAAGGACGCCATCTTCATCTCACCGCACAAGTTCATCGGCGGCCCGGGAACGCCCGGCATTCTGCTCGTGAAGAAGCACCTCCTGAAGAACACGGTCCCGGCTGTCACCGGCGGCGGCACCGTCTCCTACGTGAGCTCCGACCACCACACCTACATCGGTGATCTCGAGCACCGCGAGGAGGGCGGCACCCCCGCCATCGTCGAGTCCATCCGTGCCGGACTCGTCTTCCAGCTCAAGGAGGCCGTCGGTGCCGACGTGATTCGTGCTCTCGAGGAGCGACACATTCGTCGAGCCATCGACCGCTGGTCCAAGAACCCGAACATCCGGGTCCTCGGCAACCAGGATGCCTGGCGCCTCTCCATCGTGTCGTTCGTCATCCGGCACGGAGATCACTTCCTCCACCACAACTTCGTCGTCGCGCTGCTGAACGACCTCTTCGGAATCCAGGCCCGCGGAGGCTGCTCCTGCGCCGGCCCCTACGGCCACCGCCTGCTCGGCATCGACCTGTCGACCAGCTCACGCTTCGAGACCCACATCAACCAGGGCTCGGAGGGCGTGAAGCCAGGTTGGGTGCGCATCAACTTCAACTACTTCATCACCGAGCAGGTCTTCGACTTCCTCGTCGAGGCCGTCGACATCATCGCCCGCGACGGCTGGAAGCTCCTGCCGCACTACCGCTTCTGCCCCCAGCAGGGGATGTGGTTCAACCGCAAGAGCCCCGCGCCTCCGCCGATGCAGCTCACCGACGTGACCTACCGCGTCGGCCGGATGGAGTTCCGCAGTCGCCACAAGACCGAGCCCGAGTGGGCCCTGGAGTCCTATCTCGACGAGGCACGTGCGGTCATCGGCGAAGCCGAGGCCGAGGCCGAGGCCTGCTCCAGCACGCCCCCGCCCGCGCCAAACCTCGGCAAGCTCGAGCCAGTGCGCTGGTTCATGCTCCCCGACGAAGCCGAGCGGGAGCTGTCGGGCGCGCCGGCCTGCAGCGTGCCTCTGATGGTGCCCTTCGATGTCCGAGCCTGACGGACACACCGAGGCGCCAGCCACCGCTCCGAGCATCGACGGCACCGCCAGCGCGCCGCCCGCCGCGCTGAGCCTCGTGGTCACCGTCTCGGTGTTCTGCGTTGTGGTATGGGGCCTATGGATCCTGTTCGGCGGTGGGCCAGGACGCGCCCCCCGACCTGACGAGTAGGCCTCACTCCGCCGGTGCAGCCGCGGTGGAGTCCCCCTCGGAAGGCCCGTCTTCCCAGGGTCCCCACGAGGCCCGCAGCGCCGGGTCGATCACGTCGAGCTCGACCGCTGGGTCGGCGCGCTTCGCGTCGAGGTACTGCGAGAGCGTCGACAGGCCGTGTCCGACGTAGTCGATGCGCACCTTGTTCTCGTTCATCGTGTACTTGATGCCGCCGCGAACCTTGTCGGGACGTGGGACGAAGTAGCTATCCGTGGGGTCGAACTGCATGACCTCCATGAAGCGGATCGCCTCGAGCGTCGACGTGTCGTACTTGTCCTTGCGCTCGGGCGCGTGGCTCGCGGCGATCTGGTAGGCGGCAGCCGTGCCCTCCGAGTAGCAGAAGGTCTGCATGGCAGGCAGCTCAATGGGCAGCTTGTAGTAGCCCCCCACGAAGTCGGGCCACGGCGACCGGTCACCACGCCACTGGTAGTAGTCGATCATCCAGTCCGCGACCTCGAGGCCGAAGTCGGCGGCCTCGGTGTCTCCGGTCATCTTGTAGTACTGCTTGTTCGCCATGACCGACCACGGGCCGAACTGAACGAGGTCGAGGCGCGTGAGGTCCTCGTAGGTGTGGCGCGGCCAGCGGCCCGTCGGGCGCACCTTCTTGGCCCGCTCGCGGAACCAGGGCCGGTAGTACTCGATGAACTTCTTGTGGTCGTCGAGCCACTCGGGCTCGTCGAAGTACTCGGCGACCATACCGAGCGACAGCGCGGCCTCTCCGGGCACGATGTCGTTCTTCTCCTTCTCGTACGGGTGCCCTTCCTGCACGAAGTAGGCGCGGTACTTGCCCTGCTCGTCCATCATGGCGCGCACGAAGCGGGCCATCCGTCGGATCCGGTCGTCCTCGGCCTTGCTGCCGGTGGCGTCGGCCCACGCGACCCACCCGAGCAGCGCGACAGCAACCGTGCCCAGCTTCTGGTTCGGCGGCTTGCGAAGGCGCGCCGCCTCCTGGAGCGACGGGTAGCGGAACAGCAGAGTGCCGTCTGGTGGATGCGGCAGCGGCGGCTGGGGGGCGTCCGTGGAGTCCACCGCGTAGCGCAGGAGCCAGTCCATCGCGCGTCGCGAGCCCTCGAGGTAGCGGTCGTCGTTGCGGTAGCGCCACGTGTCGGCCAGGTCGCGGGTCGCGAGGATGTGACGAACCTCGTTGTACTCGGTCGAACGACGATTTTGGGTCGGCCAGTACTTGTACTCGATGACGCCCTCGTCATCCATGTTGTGCAGCCACCACTCGCCACCGGCGATCAGCATCTGCTGGATGCGCTTGTCCGTCATCTCTTCCATGGAGACCTCGGGCATGCCCCGGAAGAGACGCACCGCACCTCCACCGCCCGCCTCGGACTCCATGAAGTGCTGGGTACGGATGATCGACAGCTGTGTGCGCTTGTCGACCTGCCAGGGGCGGAGATCGTGCCATCCCCCCCACTCGACCGCGTAGCGCAGGAAGGCGTCGGGGCTGCGCAGCGACTGGGTGACCAGCTCGGACCCGGGCATGTAGGTGAACTTGTCGGGCGTCTTGCCAGGACGCTGCTTGAACATCATGCCGTCGATCCCCATCTGCCAGAGATCGAAGATGGCGAACTCGGAGCGGGGCTCGACCGGTGCCCGCTCCATGACCACATGGACCTCCAGCCGAATGTCGTCGAGGCGCTCGTCGAGCAGCCCGTGACCGGCAGGGACGGCATCGCGCTCCCACGATCGACGCATTCCAGCGGCGAGGTCGTCGAGGGCCCTCTCCAGGTCGCTGCCGACGGCGTGGCGAATCACGAGCATGTCACCCTGCAGGCGCATCTGCCCCATGATTCGCACCGTGCCGGGCTTCCAGCGCTGCGGGGTCGGAGCCTCCCCCTCGAGCCGGGAGCGCAGCCCGTCGAGCAGTGCCTCGCCCGTGGCGAGCGGCACACGCGACGGCGAGCTGCGCACCGTGTAGACGAAGAGATCCTCCGTGACGTGTCGCAGCTGAAACCACTCGAGGTGGGAGTGGTATGCGAGCCGAGCGAGCACGAGGGGATCGTCATCGAGCGCTCCGCGAAGGTCACGGCTCACAACCAGCCCCCGGAAGCCCGCATCTCGCAGCGCCGCGGCCGCCTGCGCCTCGTCGGCCTGCATCAGCGACTCGCGCACCGACGGCTCGAGGCCGACCTGGGACTCCCAGGTGCGGGGCAGGTTGGCGATCGTGAGGAGCTTGCCGTCGTCTGCGAGGCCGTCGATCAGCTTGACGACTTCCTCGGACAGCGTCGAGGTCTGCAGCTGGTCGATGCAGGCCTCGAGCCGGGCGCCGACCTCTCCTGCCAGCTCCGTGCAGGCCGCCACTCTCTCACCGGTAGAGGACGGAGCACCCGCCAAGACCGGAGGCGCCGCGCTCTCCTCTGCTGTGCGGAAGTAATAGACGGCGCCGGCGATCAGAGCCACCACCACCAAGGGAACAATCGCGTCCCATCGCTTCATCCAGGTCCTCCGACGCCAGCGGAACCGGTGCTAACCTTGACAGGACGGCTCGTCCGAATAGATCCGCCGGGTCGCATGTGTGCCAAGCAGGGCACACTGCATTGTATACGAGAGTTCCATGGCCAAGAAGAGCGCGATCAACCGTCAGAAGAAGCGCGAGAAGCTCGTTCGCAAGTACGCAGCGAAGCGCGCAGAGCTCAAGCGTCAGGCGAAGGATATGTCCCTGAGCCCCGAGCAGCGCCAGGCCGCTCTGCAGAAGCTCGCGAAGCTTCCACGCAACAGCTCTCCTGTGCGGCTCGGCACGCGGTGCATGGTCACGGGCCGTCCCCGCGCCGTCTACCGGAAGTTCATGCTCTCCCGCATCGCCTTCCGTGAGCTCGCGCTCACCGGCCAGCTCCCCGGCATCCACAAGGCGTCCTGGTAGGTTGACCGTAGCGGTCTGGGCACTGGCGCTCTTCTCCTGCGCCAAGTCGCCCTCCGTGGTCCCTGACCTCGACACGCGCGCGAGCTTCCGCGACCGGTCCATCGACCTGTCGCCGCACCTCGCCGGATATCCCTACGCCCGCTTCCACCCAGACTGGACAGCGGGCGCGGTCTATTTTACCGCCGACGGCCCATCGGGTACGCACCTGCAGTCCGTAGCGTGGTCGGAGAGCCCCGACCTATCGACCGCCACCGACGTGTCGACAGTCGACTGGTCCACGCGCTCGCTGTGGGGCTTCATGAGCCACCCCTCTGGGGATCTGTTCTTCCTCGGGGACGAGAACAACGACGAGCGGATCAACCTCTTTCGGCTCACTCCAGCCGACGGCGCCATCACAGCACTCTCCGACGAGCCCTACCTCTACGGTGCCAGCCTGGCGCCGAGTCACGACCGCTGGGCGCTCCTGCCCCGACGCGGCGACGGCCCCTACGAGACCTGCCTCGAGACCATGGAGCTCGACGGCTCGGGTCGACACATGGTCGTCTGCGACGGCCCCACAGCGCCCCTGACCTGGTCCACGCCCTCGTGGGCACCGGACGGCCGTGGTGTGTTGGTCAACGTCGACCTCGAGGGGCGACGAGATCGGTCCAACATCGCCTGGGTGCCCTTCGACGACCCTCGCCTACAGCTCGTCACCGAGCCGGTGGGGGAGCGGACCACCGCCTGGGCTCTGGACCGCTGGCTGTCCTCCATCGAGGCGCTGATCGTCACCACCGAGCGAGGTGCTCCCACCCTCTCCCTCATCAACGTGGCGACGGGAGACCGTGAGGTGGTGACGACCTTCGAGCGGGACGTCGGTGACGCTCTGTTGCTCGACGAGGGACGGGCGCTCGTGCTGCTCGACCACCCCGAGGGCGACACGGTCCACCTGATCGACCCCCGGACGGGCGCAGCCCTCGCGGAGCCTCTACAGCTCGACGGAGACGCCCGCGTCCGCGGCAAGCCGCATGACGACACCCTCCTCATCGCCCTCAGCTCGTCGAGCACACCCGGCACACTGGTGCGCCTGACAGCGGGCGCCGACGCTCTGACGGTGTCACCCTGGCTCGCTCCCCCGACCGAGCTCGCCAGCCGCCTGGTCCAGTGCGATGTGGAGCGGGTCTCCTTCCCCACGCACGACACCGATCCGAGCACTGGCGCGCCACGGCAGCTCGACGCGCTGCTCTACACCCCTCGTCGCCCGCAGAAGCCAGAGCTAGCGAGAATCCTTGCCTTCTACGGTGGCGGCAATCGCTTCGACACCGAGACCCAGGTGTTCTGTGAGGCCGGCATCACCACGCTGTCTCCTGCCGTTCGAGGCACGTGGGGCCGCGGGGAGGCCTTCGCCCGCCTCAACGACGGCGACCTGGGTGGCGATGAGATCGCCGACCTGTTTGCAGCCGCCGCCTTCCTGGAGGAGCGTGGCTACCCCGCAGACCGAGTGGGCGTCTAC
>PKDJ01000298.1 GCA_002862545.1 Pseudomonadota bacterium | reverse complement strand
ACCGGAGCCGGGAGGCACACGTGTGGTGGTGGGCGTCGGTCGCGCTCGCGGGGACGCTGACGGGGACCGTGCGGGAGCGGGGCTCCGGCGTGCCCCTCGTGTGCACCGTCTCTGCCGGAGAGGCCGCCACGGACTCCGACGAGCGCGGGCGCTTCACCCTCGCGCCGGTCTCGGGCACCGTCAAGGTGGCCGTCGCCTGTCCGGGTCACCAGCCGCTGGCGCTGGCCGAGACCGTCGGGCCCGACGAGACGCTGGAGGTGGACTACCGGGTGCTGCCGTCGCGCGAGCCGGTGGAGGTCGTCGTCTACGGCGACGCCATGCGCCAGCAGATCTCCCGGGTCGCGCTGACGGCCGAGGAGCTGCGGCGGGTGCCCGGAGCTTTTGGTGATCCGGTGCGGGCGCTCCAGTCGCTGCCGGGGGTGGCCCGCCCGAGCGGTCCGCAGGGGGCGCTCGTGGTGCGCGGGGCGGAGGGCCTGAACACGCTGACCACCCTCGACGGCGTGCCGGTGCCCTACCTGTTCCACTTCTTCGTGGGCCGCTCGGTGGTCGACCCGGGGCTGATCGACGAGGTGGTCTTCCTGCCCGGAGCGCTGCCCGCCCGCTACGGCGACACCACCCAGGCGGTGGTCGACGTGCGCACGGTGCAGGAGCGGGCCGCTCCGGGGCTTCACGGCCGCGTGCGGGTCGACCCGCTCGATGCCTCGGTCGTCGGCCGCACGCGGGCGGGGCCCTGGGATCTGTCGGGGGCGCTCCGGTACTCCTGGGTCGGGGGACTGGTCGCCACCGGGGCGCGCCTGCAGGCCCTCGCGAGCGACCGTCCAGCCTGGGAGGCGAGCTGGGTCTACCCCCGCTACCTCGACGACCACCTGCGCATGCGGCGGCGAGAGGGACCCGACACCTGGACGCTCACCCTCTTCGGTGCGCGGGATGCCCTCGTCGTCCACCCAGCCCGAATCGACGCCGACGGCGACGGCCTGCCGGAGGCGCCGTCCGACCCGGGCCTGCCCTACGACCCGAACCGGCTGCTCGACCAGTGGTTCCACCGGCTCGACCTGCGCTGGGACCGGGAGACGGAGCGCCACGTGGCGACGACCCGCCTGGTGGGCGGCCCGGATCTGCAGCACAGCCTGCTGCTCGGGCTCGGGCCCCTGGCGGACGGCCCGGAGCTGGGCGTGGTGCGCGGCGTCGACCTGCTCGGCTCCCGGGAGGACCGCTTCCTGCTCGGACCGGACCGCGCCCTGGAGACCGGTGCCCGGGTGTGGGTGCGCCCCGTGTGGACCGAGAGCTACCGCGACGTGGTGGTGGGCGGCGAGGCCACGACCGACAGCGGCGTGCGGCTCAGCTCGGGCGCCTGGGCGGAGTGGCAGCAGGACCACGGGGGCATGTGGACCGGCACGGGGCTCCGCCTGGCCGGCCACGCCTTCGACGACCGCGCCTGGCTGGTGCCCGAGCCACGGGTCTCGGTCCGCGGGACGCTCACGGACGTGTGGCGCGCGACCTGGTTCGTCGGGCGCTTCAGCCAGTCCCCGCCGGCTGACCGGTGGACGGAGGGGCTCGGGGGCGACGACGTGGGCCTCATGACCGCGTGGCAGACCTCGGCCGGGCTCTCGGCCCGCTGGCCCTCCGGCGTCGGGCTCGACGTCACCGCCTACGGAGCGACCCAGGCGGACGTGGTGGTCGAGCGCCAGACCTGGGGCGTGGCCCTCGACGCCGACGCAGAGGCCGTCCCGCGGCGTCTCACCGAGCTCGACGCGGCGGACGGGCGCACCCTGGGGGTCGAGGCCCTGCTCAGAATCCAGCCCCGGGGGCGCTTCTTCGGCTGGCTGGCGGCGACGACCGGGCGGAGCTGGCGCTACCTGGAGGGGGAGCGCTTCGTGTCCGACAACGACCAGCCCGTGGTGCTCACCGCCGTGGCGGCCCTCGACCTCCCGCGCGACTGGGGGCTCTCGAGCCGGGTGCGGGTCTCGAGTGGGTCGCCCTTCACGCCGCAGTCCGCGGTCTACGACGCCGAGCTCGACCTGTGGTCGGGGCTCTCCGGTGCCCGCAACAGCGAGCGCTTTCCGGTCTACCGCCAGGTGGACCTGCGGGTGGACAAGACCTGGACCGCCCGGCGGGCCCAGTGGATGCTCTACCTGGACGTCTACAACGGCACGAACACCCGCAATCCGCTGCTGGTGAGCTACACGCCGAACTTCGAGCGGACGGTGCCGACGGTGTACGTGCCGATCTTGCCGCTGCTGGGGCTCGAGGTGGCGTACTAGGGGCCGCTGTCCGTGCTCCGGTGGGGCTGTGGGTGTCGTCTCTGCATCGAATCGGCGACCTCAGACGCCCAGAGGGGGCGGTCTGCAGCCGAGATCGTGGGGGTGCGATAAGCCGGCGGACCGCGCAGGGCCGCAGGGGCGGCGCCGCGGGGATTCACCCCCCATCGTCTGTCTGGAGTGCTCCGATGAACCTGATGCTCACTGCCCACTGCGCCGACACCGACCGGTTCTACGCGGAGGGCTACTCGGCCGTGAAGCACGAGTTTTCGGACTGGTGCGACGCCTCCCGCTGCGTCTTCGCCAAGGTCAGCGACACCGAGCTCGTCGAGCTCTTCTTCGACGTCAACCCGCCCAAGCTGAAGGCCTGGCTGGCGAAGCCGTCGACCCAGGCGATGTTCAAGGCGCACAGCTTTGTGCCGACGCGGTACACGTTCAGTCCGCTGCAGATGGGGTGAGGGCGGCGGCGGGTTCGACTCCCGCTGCCTCACCCCGCCCGCTCCACCATCCACCCCACCAGCCGCGGCCACACCTCCTCCGGCGCCTTCTTCCCGAGAATCAGGTCCAGGTGCCCCCAGTGGACCTGGTGCTCGAAGGCGTCGAAGACGGCGAGCTGCTTGTCGGACGAGCCGCTCTCCTCGTAGCAGCAGCGGGCGTCGGCGATGCTGACCAGCGGGTCGCGGTCGCCGACGATGACGAGCAGCGGCACGTCGGTCTGCTGGAAGGCGTCGGCGTAGGCCAGGCGCTCGCCGTTGGCCCAGCGGCTCATCTGCAGCCAGACCTCCACGCTCGTCCAGTCCATGCCGCGCTCCAGGCGCTCCTCGAGCAGCTCGCGCTCGACGGAGCCGGGCGTCCAGCCGGCGATGGGAAAGCCGAAGCCCGCCACGTCGCTGACGGAGTACAGCCGTCCGATCATGCGCCCAATCCACCCGGTCGACAGCCGCGCTGAGGCGGGCAGCAGCGGCCCTGCGGCGAGGCTGAGGCGCCCAAGCGCCCGGATGGTCGGGTTTCGGGTCGCGAAGGTGTAGACCCCGGCGAGGGGCACCAGGCCCGCGAGGGGCATGCGCGTGGACACGCCGACGCCCACCGCGCCTCCGAGGCTGTGCCCCACGAGGAAGGGCGCCTCGGGCAGCCGCGACACGATGCGCGTGACGTCGTCGACGTAGTCGCCGAAGCCGTCGGCGTTGCCGGCCCCCGCCTCCCGGGAGAGCCCGTGGCCCCGGAGCTCCACGTTGAGGACCTCGAAGCCCTCCTGCGCCAGGCGGGCGACCAGGGAGCGGCCCGAGATCCGCCAGCTGAAGCGGTTCTGGCAGAAGCCGTGCACCAGCAGGACCGGCGGGCGCGAGGGGCCGTCCGTGCTGACGGTGCGCTCGACGACGAGGGGCGGCTGGTCGTCCTCGGGCGGCAGGTGGTGCCACTGGCGGCGGACCGTGACGACCTCGTCGCGGTGCACCACCTCGCGCAGAATGGCGCTGTCCAGGACCTCGGTGTCTCGCATGCAGAGGGACTATCCGGTGACCGCTCCCCCGCATCGCTGCCGCACCACGATAGGGCACCCCTGTGCTGCCCCTCCTGCTCGCTGGCTGCCTGCAGGCCCCGGACGACTGGCTCGACCAGGACCTGTGGACGCCCCTGGACTACACGCTCGACCGCCCGCGGGTGCTGGCCGTGCGGCTCGATCCGCCTGCGGTGGTCCACGGCCTGCCCACGACCGTCGAGGCCCTCGCCCTCGGTCCCTCCGCGCCGCGCGGGGCCTCGGCCGCCATCTGTGGCCTGCGGACCGACGTGCGGGTGACGGTCGCCACCGTCGACTGCTTCTCCAACACCGCGCTCGTCGCGCCCGTCGCCGACGCGCTGCCGGCGACCTGGAGTCCGCCGGATCTGTCGGGGCTGGCGACCGAGCGCACCGCGACGGTCTTCGCGGGCGACTCGGGTGGGGCGCCGAACTGGTGGGCGGCCCTCGACGCCAGCGGCTACCCCCCCGGGGTCTCCCTGGTGCCGTTGATGGTGACCGCCGACTTCCCCTCGGGGCCCGCCTACGGCTCGCTGCTGGTGCCGGTCGTGCACGCCCCCTTCACCGCGGGGGATGCCGTGCCGCCCTCGGTGGCTGACCGCGGTCGCACGCTCACCTGGGAGGGGGAGGCCCGCCCAGGCGGCACCGTCACCCTGCAGTTCGCCTACCAGGGGCGCCCCCACGCCGGCGGGTTCCACTGGTACGTCGACGCGGGCACGCTCCTCCGCACCGGGCGGACCGCCGTGCTCACCGAGCGGGACGACGGCTGGACCGAGACCGAGAATGTGCTGGAGATCCCAGACTCCTGGAGCGGTCCACTCCGCGTCGTGGTCGTCGTGGTGGGGGTGGAGGGCGCCACCAGCGACACCCTCGTCGGCGACACCACCTGGGAGATCCTCACGCTGCCGGTGGCGGAGCCATGAGGGTCGCCGTCGCCGTCCTCGCCCTCGGCTGCGCCGACCCCTTCCTCAACGACCCGCCTCGCCTGGTCTCGGTGAACGGCGTGGAGCTGGTGCGTCGCCGGGGAGAGCTGCGGCTGCCCGCGCGTGCCGCCCCGCTGCGGGTGACGCCTGGGGAGCGGCTGTGGGTGACGCTCGAGCTCGCAGATCCGGATGGCGATCCGGTCGACGTCTGGTGGCCGCGCGCACCCGTCGGGTGGGTCTTCGAGCCGGACGCGATCGAGGGCTACTGGGACGTGCCGAGCGACGCGGCGGTCGGGCCGCTGGAGCTGATCCTCCGCGATCAGCACCCCGAGAATCCTCGGACGGTGGGCTACGACGTGCCGCTGTGGGCCGACTGAGCCCTCAGGCTGCGGCCAGCATGCGCAGGACGTAGGCGCGCAGCTCGCGTCGCGTGACCTCGGCCACCACGCCCCGGATCATCTTCGCCAGCATGCGGTTCACGCTGAGGTCGATGGCGAGCGTGTGGCGGTAGTGCATCGCCGTGCGGCCGCCCTCCTCGCGGAAGGTCGCCTCGCCCTCGGACCACATGTTGCCGCTGCCGTCCTCGACGGTGCGCCAGCGGACGGTGTGGTCGTCGACCACGGTCCACTGGCAGGTGTAGCGGCCGTTGAAGGTGGTCACGCCGTGATTCTGGGGCGGCAGGACGAAGTGGACGGTGCGGTCGTCGCGCCGGTCGGCGTGCTCGAGGTGTCCGTAGTGGGCGATCACCGCCTCGACATCGGCGAAGTGGTCACGCAGCCGGGCCAGCGGCACGTCGCTGTGGAAGGTCTCGTCGAACTCGCTGGTGAAGCGTGGCATCTCGTCCTCCAGGGCACTCAGCCCTGCAGCATGTCCCAGGTCGGGCCGCGGACCACGTAGGTCCACCCGAGGGCATCGAGTCGGTAGTAGACGAACAGCTCGCCGCCGTCCTCGATTCGACCGCTCCGGCCGGCGCTGACCTCGTCGACCACCACGTCGACCTCGAAGCGCTGCTTGCGGAGCGTGCGGCCGCTGCGGACGCCGCCCTCGAAGGTCCGCTTCTCGCCAGAGCGCATGACGATGTTGCCGTCGGGGTCGAGCAGCAGCGCCTCGGTGGCGCCGGGCACCTTGGAGGGGTCGAGCAGCTCGGCGACCAGGTAGTCGAAGGCCAGATCCATCCCGGCGACGCCGAGGAACTCGCCGTCGGGGGCGATCAGCGCGGCGGAGCAGGGCAGCACGAGGCCGCTCCCGTTCACGTCGATGTAGGGCGTGCCCCAGGCGGCGCCCTCGGCGTGCTCTGCGGCCTGGTACCAGGGGCGCTTTCGGGGGTCGAAGCTCTCTGGGTAGCCGCCGTGGCCCGGGTAGGAGAGCTGCACGCCCTGCTTGGTGCCCAGGTAGATCCACAGGATGGGGCCGGGGGTGTTGGCGAGGTCGACGCCGGGTGGCGTCGAGCGTCGCAGGGTCGCGGCGGCCTGGTGGCGCAGGCGGACCAGGCGGCGAATCTGCGGCTCGAGGGACTCCTTGTCGGTGTCGGGGGCGAGCTTGAAGCTGGGCAAGGAGAACGACACGGGCTGGTCGAAGCGTCTCGCCTCACGGGTGTCCGGCGGGCCCTCGCCCTGGTCGAACTGCTCCGAGAAGTAGATCGGCACGTCCTCGGGCGGTGACTGGGTGAGGGCGATGGCGGCGCTCGCGGCGAAGCCCTCCATCAGGCCCTCGTAGTCGAGCATCTCCACGTCGATCAGGTGCGCACGGGCACTCGCGACGGTCAGCACCCGCTGCAGCTGCTCCTCCCGAGCGGCGCTGCGGTAGGTCTCGTTGAGGCCCAGCGCGAGGCTGAGGATGGCCACCAGAGAGGCGCCGAGCACGATGAAGAACCCCAGGGAGACCAGGGCGACGACGTTCCGCTCCAGCACCCGCCGAATGCCACTCAGCACGCCCTCGCGGTAGACGGAGACCGGCTTGCTGCGCAGGAAGCGGCGGATGTCCTCCGCGAAGGCCTCGACGTTGGGGTAGCGGGCGTCGCGCTTGGGGGCGCAGGCGCGGGCGATGATCGCGCCGAGCTGGGGCGGGATGGCGGCTCCGTGGGCATGCTGCAGCGCCTTTCGCCGGCCCATGGCGGCCTGCAGCATCACGTCGGCGACGGTCTTCCCCTCGACCACGGACTGCAGGGTGCAGATCTGCTGGAGGATCAGCCCGAGGGCGTACAGGTCGGAGCGGCCGTCGAGCTCGACGTTCTTGCCCTGGGCCTGCTCGGGCGACATGAACGCCGGCGTGCCCACGGCGTCGCCGACCCGCGTGAGCCCGCTCTCGGAGGGCAGCACCGCGCCGCCGAGCTCCGCCGCGCCCATCAGGCGGGCGAGGCCCCAGTCCATCACGTAGACCTCACCGAAGGGGCCGACCATGATGTTGTCGGGCTTCAGGTCGCGGTGGACCACGCTGCGGTTGTGGGCGTACGAGATGGCGTCGCAGACCTTGAGGAGGATCTCGAGCAGCTCGGCGCGGGCGCTGCTCTCGTCGCCCGCCTGACGGCTCTCGTAGGCGGCCTTCCGCTCGGTGAGGAGCTGGGCCAGCGTGCGCCCCTCGACCAGCTTCATCGCGTAGCCGAATCGGCCCTCCCCATCGACCTCGAGGTCGTACACCGGGACGATGTTCGGGTGGTCGAGCTGAGCCGTGATCTGGACCTCGTTCAGGAACCGGGTCTTCAGCCGAGGGTCCTTCGCGTAGGTGGCGGACATCTGCTTGAAGGCCACCTTGCGGTGCAGGTCGTGGTCCTTGGCGACGAAGACCCGGCCCATGGAGCCCTCGCCGACCTTGCCCAGCAGCGCGTAGCCGCCCTCGGGGCTTCTAGGGACGAAGGTCGCGGCGTCACCCTCCGAGCGCTGCTTGCGGAGAGAATCGGGATCGGAGAGCTCCGGGCGCCCGCGGAGTCGCAGGGCCTCGCCGAGTCGCTTCTTGGGCAGGCGACCGAGCCGGTAGAGGTACTGGACGAACAGGTCGCCGTCTTCGGTTCCCGTGCGGGCCTTGAACGCCTCGTAGTCTTCCTCGAGGTGCTCGAAGACCTCGGGGTCGACGACGCGCTCCAGGACCTCCCAGGGCCGGGGCTCGGCCAAGCAACCTCCACGTCGACGCACCGGCAGCGTCGGGACCGCAGAATACACCCTGGAGCGCCAGCTCCTGACAGCCCGCGACATCCCTGGGTCTGAGCCTGGGATATCCCGCCGCATCAGCGCGGAGGTTTCATGCGCATCCTGACCATCCTGCCGATCGTCGTCGCGCTCGGCTGTGCAAGCGACGCGGCCACCCCGAGCGCCAAGCTCGGTGCGGCTGCCCCCGACTTCACCCTCACCGACCTCGACGGACAGCCCTGGAAGCTCTCCGACCACGCCGACGAGACCGTGGTGCTCGAGTGGTTCAACCCCGGCTGTCCCTTCGTGGTCTACGCCCATGGGGAGGGCGGCCCGCTGCGCACGATGGCGAAGGACACCGAGGGCGTCACCTGGGTGGCGATCAACTCCAGTGCGCCGGGCAAGCAGGGCCACGGTGTCGAGGCCAACAAGAAGGCCGTCGCCGAGTGGAGCATGGGGCACCCCGTGCTGCTCGACGAGGACGGCACCGTGGGCCACCTCTACGGCGCCTCCACCACGCCGCACATGTACGTCGTGCACGAGGGCACGCTCGTCTACCAGGGCGCGCTCGACAACAAGCCCTTCGGCAAGGGCGACGGCGCGACCACGAACCACGTCTCCTCCGCCCTGGCCGATCTGAAGGCTGGCAAGGACGTGACCCGCGGCGAGACGAAGCCCTACGGCTGCTCGGTCAAGTACTGAGGCGAGCGCGTCGAGGGCCGCCTCGCTCTCCCGCTAGAACAGCTCGATGCTGGCGAAGCAGCCACGAAGGGCGTTCCGGCGGCTCTCGATGACTGCGCTCTCGATGCCGGCGGAGAGCAGCTCCTTGCGCATGCGGTGGACGAGCACATGCAGCCGGTTCCGGCCGGACTCTTCGCCGCCTCGGCCCCAGATCCCGATCACGATCTCGCGGTCGGAGAGCCAGCCCGCGTCGGGCTCGGCCTTGCCCGCGCGTCGGTCCTCGAGGAGCTTCCGGGCCAGCAGGTAGAGCAGCACGGCGCGGTTGTCGGAGCGGATCCGGTGGCTGGTGCCCGTGCCGGGGTCGCGCACTGTGGCCTCTGCCCCGGTCACGCCGTCGACGGTCGCTCGGAGGATGCTCCGTCGTGGGGCGTCGACGACCGCAGCGCGGCTCCGGCGGATGGCGAAGTGGAGCGCCCTGAGGAGGGCCGCGGGCTCGGCGTGACGCGGCAGGTGGTCCTGGGCACCGCGGTCGAGGGAGGCCAGGCCCTGCTCGAGGCCGGCCTCCTCCGCGAGCACCACACAGGGCACGGGACGGCCCGAGGGGCTCGGGATGTCGAGCAGGTCGAGTCCGTCACCATCCGGCAGCACGAGGGCGACCGCCATCACGTCGAAGGCCTGCTCCGACAGGCGCTGCCGGCCCTCGGCGAGGGTGGTGGCCTCGGTGAGGTTCACCGGTGTGGGCGACGCGCGCAGTGCTCGGCGGAAGCGAGCCCGAGACGCGGCGTCGGCGTCGACCAGGAGAGCCGCGATCGCCTCTTGGGGGCTCAGCTGGGCTCGTCCTCGAGCTCCGGAGCGCCCTCGTCCTCGAACGAGGCCAACAGCTCCTTCCGGCGCTCTGCGAAGTCGGCCCAGAGCCGGCGGGGACGCTCTCCCTCCCGGGCCTTTCGGACCATGAGGAGGAAGGACCGGGTGCCCTCGTAGCCGGGCAGCTCGACCTCCTCGAAGTCGGGCACGTAGGTCTCGTGCAGGCGCTCCGGGATGTCCCAGCGCTCCATGGTGTCCTTCATCAGGCGGGACGCGAGGGGGCCCTGGACGGTGCGGGAGGCGAGGACCTCGGGCTCGTACTTGGCGAAGAAGGACGCGTTGACGAACTTGTCGTGCCCCGGGGAGTGCAGGAGCGGACCGGGAGGCTGCTGCAGGAGGGCGACCTCACGGTCGACGAGGCCGTACTGGTCGTACAGGTGCAGGTCGGTGTGGTAGCCGATGACGCCGATGGCCTGCGACACCACGCGGGCCTCGTGGTGCACGAGCAGGTTGAGGGCCGAGGCGCGCCGCGAGAAGCCGTCGAGGTTGTCGCGGAGGTTCTCCCAGCGCTCGTACTCGGTCATGAAGCTCTTGTCGGAGAGTCGGAAGTGGAGCGGCTCGCGCATCGAGCCGGGGACCACGTGGATGTTGAACGCGGGCAGCACGCCGAGCAGCACGACGGCGACGGCGAGGCCGGGCGCGACGATGCGCTCGGGGCCGCGACGCTCCCACAGCGCCTGGACCAGCCAGCCGAAGAGCGCGGCTCCGAAGGCCAGACTCGGCAGGATCATGCGGCCCATGGGGAAGAAGTCACCCCCGACCACCACGCCGTAGGCGGGGAAGGCGATCGCGAGCAGGGCGATCGAGGTGCCCACTCCGACTCGCCAGCCCAGGGCGCGCCAGGTGCCCAGGAGCCAGATCGCCATCGCCGGGAAGGTGAGGCCGAAGAGCCCGACGTACTTCAGGCCGCGGGTCAGGCGCTCGAGCGTGAAGCCGACCTTGGCGTGGGCGGTGTTGGGCAGAAAGTCGCCGAAGTGGGCCACTCGCCAGCTGGTGTAGACGGCGAACGCTGCCCCCACGAGCAGCAGCCCCTGGACGATCGGGCCGAGGGTCTTCTGCAGGGTCGGTCGGCGGGCGTCGGTCCAGCGTGCGGCTGACGCGAGCACGGCGATCACGCCCACCCAGGCCACGCCCTCGGTGCGGATCGTGGCCAGGGCGATGCCCGTGAGGCCCACCCCTAGCCAGGCGCGTCGGCCCTCCGCGAACGTCGCGCGCTCCCAGAACAGGAAGACGAAGAAGGCGAAGGGCATGGTGGCGAGGCCGCTCGTGGCCCACACGTCGAAGGACGGGCACAGGGCCAGCGCTGCGGTGGCGGCGAAGGCCGGCAGGCGACTCAGCCCGGCGCGGGCACGCAGCACCCACCACAGCAGCAGCAGCAGTCCTCCGCCCATGGCGGCCGACAGCAGCGGCATGAGGCGCTCGACGGGCTGAAGGTCGGCCTCCAGCGCAGCCGTGAGCAGCATCCACAGAAAGTTCGAGTAGCCCTCGACGGGGGGACCCTCGAGGTTGAAGCGAACGCCGTGACCGCGGGCGAGGTTCTTCGAGTACCGGAAGGTGATGTAGGCGTCGTCGCACAGGAACCAGAACCTGTGCACGAGCCAGACGTACGGCACGAGAAGCAGCAGCACCGGCCACTCGTGCCGCGCCTCGAGCTTTCGTGCTCTGCCGCCCAAGGGCCCTCCGGGATCACGTCGAGAGTAGGCGCACAGGTACTGGCCGCTTCGGCGAGTGTCAACGGTTGTGTGTGGCAGTCGGGTGGACGTCGGGCCCATGGACGCCGAAGCCGGTTAGGGGGCCGGCCATGTCCGATCGCAATCGAGCCCTGGCCTCACTGTTGCTCGTCGTCGCCGTGGTGTGGCACGCCCTCTCGGTGGTCGCGCCTCCGCGGATCGGCGGTCCGACCAAGAACACGGCGGGTCGCGACTTCGCGTCCTACTTCTACGCGGTCGAGGCGGCCGCGCAGGGCTCCGATCCCTACGACACCAAGGTGCTCGACAGCCTCGCCAAGCGCGACGGAACCCGCGATTCGGTCCATCCGTTCTTCTACCCGCCGCCCTACCTGCTCCTGATGACCTGGGCGCTGCCCTTCGACCTCGAGACGGGCTTCCTGCTCTGGTACTGGCTCAACGAGCTGGCCCTGCTGGTCGCGTCGCTCGCGCTGCTCTACTGGTGGCGTGCCCTCGGAGACGAGCTGCCCGTGGCCCTCGCCGCGTGCATCGCGCTGATGTTCGGGGTCGTCTACAGCCTTCAGATGGGGCAGGTGAACTTCATCGTGCTGGCGCTCGTGATCATCGGTCTGTGGCAGGATCAGAAGGAGCGGCCCGTCGTCGGAGGCGCGCTGGTCGGGCTGGCCTGCATGCTGAAGATGAGCCCCGCGCTGTTCGTCGCCTGGTGGCTGCTGCGCGGGCGCTGGGTCGCGGTGGCCGCCGCCTGCGGCACGGCCCTCGGCTACACGCTCTTGGCTCTGCCCCTCGTCGACGCGAGCGAGCAGTGGCGCTTCTACACCGAGGTGCTCCCGCGCTTTGGCTCCGGCGACTACAACGGGCTCGTGATCAAGATCGAGATGTTCGGCAACCACTCGGTGCCCAACGTGATCAACCAGCTGGTCCCCGGCGAGGGCAACAAGCTCTCGGCAGCAGGACAGGCGCTCTCGAGCACTGCGTCGCTCGGGCTCCTCGGTGGGCTCGGCTGGCTGCTGCGGCGCGCTCCCCGCGATGCCTGGGCGCTCGCGGGGCAGGTCTCCGCCGTGTCCTGCGCGACGCTGCTCGTGCCGGTCTACACCTACGAGCACCACCTGATCTGGGCCCTGCCGGCGATGGCCCTGTCGGCGACGGCAGTGTGGAAGCAGCGCCTGCCGACCACGTGGGCACTCCCCGTGGGCCTCGCCCTCGCGGCGCTCTGCTACCCGCTCCCTAACCTCAAGCAGCTCGCGGTGACCTCGGCGGCGGACTGGCCGGCCATCGCCTGGATGCTGCAGGAGCTGAAGTTCGCGGGGCTCCTCACCGTGTTTGCGGCCTCGGTGCGGCTCGGGCGCTGACGCGCCTCAGCTGCACTCCCAGACCTCCATGCAGACGAGCGGGATGTCGAGGTAGGGCTCGGCAGCCGAGCCGATGCACGGCCACGAGGCCTCGAGGCACTCCTGCCCCTTGGTCTGGCTGAAGACGCAGTCCGTGCCCGTGTCGTTGCCGGCCTGGATCTCGGACTCGACGCAGGGCGCCCCCGCATTGCACTGGGTGTACTTGTCGCAGAAGCGCTCTGCGAAGAGCTCCCGGAAGGTGTCCTCGGCGACGGCCTGGGACAGCTCCAGGTCGGTCTCCCGGTCGTCGATGCTGCCGCCGCAGGCGGTGAGTGCGATGAGGATGCTGATCGTGTGCCGCGTCATGCTTGGCCCTCCATCGGACTCTTATCCCCCGGCAGGGCGTCGAGCAGGACCCCGTGTGTCAGGACGACCCGCTCGACCGAGCGGCTCCACGACGTGAGCGTCTCGGTGACGGTCACCGGCACCGCCGGGGTGTGGCGTGCGAGGAGGTCCAGGGCACCCTCGAGGGAGCCGGCGCGGAGCCAGCTCGCCAGGGTGGACTTGTCGAGCCGGTAGCGCTCAACGACATCGCGGGACGTGCACCGGGCGAGCCGCTCGAGGTCGAGTCGGTCGGCAGGCGACAGGGCGCCCGGAGGGACGACGACCTCCAGGTCGGAGGTCACCCAGACCGGGGAGCGCGGCGGTGGCGGTGCGCCGGCCCAGGCCAGGCCGTCGGGTGTCGCCGCGAAGACGCCCGGCGCCCTTCGCACCAGGCCGACCTTCGCCAGGACGCCCAGGACCTCCTCGGCGAGGCGACCCTCGAGCTGGATGAACCGGTCTTCGTCGTACGGAATGCCGACCTCGCCAGGCCCTGCGGGGTAGCACGGCCGGCCGACCTGCCCCCACGGACTGAAGAGGATGTCTCGGTGCTGCTCCGCCAGCAGCTCGAGCCAGACCACGTCGTCGATGGCCTCGGTGCCGGCCGCCTTGAGGGCGGCGCGGATGGGTGGCAGCAGGGGGCGCATGTCGGGCTCGAGCACGCGTGCGAGCAAGCGGTCGAGGCGCGCGGCTGCTTCTCCGGCGAGGAAGCCGTCCAGCTGCGGCTCGATCGTCACCGCGCGGGTGACGGTGTCGGTCTCGAAGAGGCCGACGCCCTCGGCGAGTGCCCAGGCGCGGGTCCAGCGGGGGCCGGCATCCTGCAGGCGTCCGGTGCGGGCGGCCTCCCCCAGCGCCAGGCGCTTCGCCAGTCGACGCAGCGGCGCCTTCGCGAGGGGGCCGGCGAGCGTTCGGGTCACGACCACGTCGGACAGGCCCGCAGCCAGGGCGGCGATGGCGCCCAGCAGATCGTCGGGCGAGGGGGCTGCGGGCTCGAGGTCGTCAGGGGCGTCGAAGACGGCCTCGGTGAAGTCGTAGGCGACCGGAGGTGGTGCAGGGAGGTCCGGGGCGAGCCGGTACGGGCCCAGGCGGGGCGGGGCCTCGGTGGGCAGGGGCTCGAGCAGGCCGGCGGCGCAGAGGGCGTCCACCCACTGGGCCTCACCCACCGGGTCCCAGACGGTGCCACCCAGCACGGTGCCGTCGTTGGCCCGCCGCTGAGCCCGGTGGAGGATGGCCCGGGCGGGGTCGGGGAGCGCGGCGAGCGTGGGGCCGAGATCGACGCCGGATGCCTCGTCGGTCTCTGGAGCGGTGGCGAAGCGCACCAGCACCGAGACACCCCGCTCGCGCAGCACGGGCAGGGCCTTGCGCACGAAGGACCGGCGCACCACCCGGTGGGTAGGTGACAGCGCGCCCTCCACGTGCTCTGCGAGCGGCGTGATGGCCTCCAGCTCCGCCCAGATGGCTGGCGAGGCGACCTCGAGGACGCTCGTCACGATGCTCACGTGCCGACCTCGATCCGGTAGGGGTAGCCCTGCTCGGTCAGGAACAGCTGCCGCCGCTCGGCGAAGTCCTGCTCCCGGGATTCGGCAGTCACGAGGGTGTAGAAGGTGGCGTCGCGGCCGCCGGACTTCGGACGGAGGATGCGGCCGAGGCGCTGGGCCTCTTCCTGGCGGCTGCCGAAGGTGCCGCTGATCTGGATGGCCACGGCGGCATCGGGCAGGTCGACCGAGAAGTTCCCGACCTTGGACAGCCCGAGCACGGGCTCGCGGCCGGCCTTGAAGTCCTCGTAGAGCCTCTCGCGGGTCTTCGCGGGGGTCTTGCCCGTGATCACGGGAAAGCCGATGCGTTGCCCGAGCCACTTCAGCTGGTCGATGTAGGTCCCGATCACGAGGGTGGGCTCACCGGCATGCCGCTCGATCAGCTGCTCGACGACGGGACCCTTGCGGGGGTTGGTGGAGGCGACACGAAAGCGGATCTTGTCGCTCGCGGTGGCGTACTTCACCCGGTCGGCGTCCGAGAGGCCGACGCGCACCTCCACGCAGCGGGCCGTTGCGATCCAGCCCTGCCGCTCGAGACGCCTCCAGGGCATGTCGAAGCGCTTCGGGCCGACGAGGGCGAAGACGTCGGTCTCCAGGCCGTCCTCGCGAATCAGCGTGGCGGTCAGGCCGAGGCGACGCCGCGCCTGCAGCCACGCGGTCTCGCGGAAGATCGGGGCGGGCAGCAGGTGCACCTCGTCGTAGACGATCAGGCCCCAGTTCGCCTGGTGGAAGACCTTGAGGTGGGGCGGCTCGGACCGCCGATCTCGGCGCCACGTCAGGATCTGGTACGTGGTCAGCGTGACGGCGCGGATCTCCTTGACGCGGGAGGTGTACTCGCCGACGTCGGCCTCGGTCAGGGTGGTCTTCTCCAGGATCTCGCGCTTCCACTGGCGCAGGGCCGTGTTGCCGGTGCACAGGATCAGCGTGCGCATGCCGAGGCGGATCATCGCCCCGATGCCGACGAGGGTCTTTCCGGCACCGCAGGGCAGCACCACGACGCCACACCCGCCGCCCTGGCCGGGCGAGCCCATGAAGGCGTCGACCGCCTCGCGCTGGTAGGGCCGCAGCCCGAGTGGTGAGCCGTCGGGGAGGGTGTCAGCCAGGCCCATCTCGAGCGCGTCGCCGTCGTCGTAGCCTGCCAGATCGCGGACGGGGTGGCCGAGGTGCACCAGCACCTGCTTGAGCTCGCCACGGCGCCGCGGGTGGATGCGCTGTGCGTTGTCGCCGAGCGCCTCGCCGAGCAGTTCTGCGAGTGGCTTGAGGTGGCGCAGCTCGAGCATCAGGACGTCGTCGTCGGCCTCGAGACGCAGCCAGTCGCCGTCGCGCAGCAGCGTCAGCCGGCCGTAGCGCTCCATGGTCGACCGGATGGTCGTCGGGACCGACTCGGGCACCGGGAACTTCGCCCAACGCTCGAGCGTCTCCACGACGGCGTCCGCAGTGAGTCCAGACGCGGCGGCGTTCCAGAGAGACAGGGGCGTGATTCGCCAGGTGTGGACATACTCGGGGCTCTTCACGAGCTCGGCGAAGCGCATCAAGGCGTCACGCACCTCGGAGTAGTGCGGCCCGACCGTCTCGAGGAGCGCCGTGTTGTCCGACTGGACGATCAGCGGATTCTGCGGCTGGAAGGTCACGTCAGCCCGCGAGACCGTCGATCGCCTCGGCGAGGCGGAGGTCGAGCGCGCTCAGGCCGCCGGCGTCGTGGGTCGTGAGGTGAATCGACACGCGGTTCCACACGTTGGACCACTCGGGGTGGTGGAACAGCTTCTCGGCGACGAGGGCGACGCGGGACATGAAGCCGAAGGCCTCGACGAAGTCGGCGAAGACGAACTCACGATGGAGCTTTCCGGCGTCGAGTGCCCACTCCGGGTGCTCGTGCAGCCAGGTCTCGATCGCGTCTGCAGAGAGCCGCTCCATCTCGCCTCCATGCCCGTGGTCTAACCGCCTGGACGGCAGCTCTCAGGGCCGGACTGGTCACGGTCCGTCGGAGAATCCCGGCCCGAGGGCGTCACACAGCCGTCCCGGCTCTTGGATGCCCTGGGACGACAGCCAGCGCTCTGCGCGATCGAGGGCCGTCACGTCGACTGGGTCGCTGAGGAGCGCATGCTGACGGCCGGCAATGGCGGCACCGAGCCACATGTCGAGGCCGGCGAACGTGTCGCGCGCACCCGCGAGCTGGTCGAGACAGGGGCGTCCTTGGAGGTGCTCCACGGCGGCCAGCACCAGGTCTCCCCAGGGCTTGGCCCACAGGAAGGCCCCCTCGGTCATGCGACGGCCGATGGTGGTGGCCTCTCGGAGCATCTGCGAGCGCTCCGTGTTTCGGGCGGCCAGCGCCAGGGCGGTCGTGGCGCGCACGCGGTCGAGCTGGAGCGCTGCGGTCGGGGCGGCGAGCAGTCCCGCTGCGGCCAGCTCCTCGCTCCGTCGAAGGAGGCGCTCACGTCCGACGCCCGGGCGGCCTCGGTACACGTCGACCTGGGTGCGGGCGTGGAGGATGCGCAGGCTCTGGAGCGAGGCCGACTGGCTGGCCCACCGCTCGGAGGCCTCGACCAGCTCCGTGGCCGCGACGTCGGGAGCGTCCTCTGCGAGGCGGAGGGGGGCGCGTCCGAGGGCGACGAGGTCGGTGATGTAGAGGAGGTTGCGGGCCTGCATCGCGTCGTCGGTCAGGATGTCGAGGAGCTCGAACCCTCGGCGCAGCTCACCCTGTGCGATCAGTGCCTGCAGGCGCAGGAGGCGAACCTCGAACGACTCCCAGCCCGCGCCGCCGCTGGGTGACGCGAGCACCTCATCGGCCTGGCTGCAGAGGTCCACGGCCTCGGCGTAGCGACCCTCGATGAAGGCTGCGTGGGCAGCGGCGGCCTCGAGGCGGCCCATGGCCAGCGGTGTCCCGTGGAGTCGGGCCTCACTGAGGACCTCCTCGAAGCGGGCACGCCAGGTCGCGCCGGAGGGATCGCGCGCGGCCAGGTGGGGGAGCTCCTGCGCCAGGGCGCGAATCACCCGCTCTCCCTCGCCCACGTCGAGGGCCGTGAGCATGTGGACGGAGCGGTATCGGGACGCGGTCTGGGGGGCGACGAGGGCGAGGGCGGCGGAGGCCGTCCAGGCGACGTCGACCCGCAGCAGGTCTGTTGGGTCGACCTGCTCCGGGCGTCGCCGCTGAAAGTCCGCGCCACGCAGCTGCAGGCGAAGCTCGCGGAAGCGCGCGCGGCCGCCGGCGAAGGAGCCCGACAGCACGGGCAGCCTGAGGGCCGTGATCAGTCCGTCGAGTCGCTCCAGCCCCTGCTGGACGTGGCCAGAAGCGATGAGCTGCTCGGCCGCCTTCTGCAGGTGCCGTCGCCGGGTGATGTCGGGCACGCCCTCCTCGACGGCGCGCTCGTAGCAGCGGGCTGCATCCTCGCCGCGCCCCAGGCTGGCCAGTGCATCGCCCTGCAGGCCCAGCATCGAGCGGCGCTCGCGGGGGCTCCAGCTCCCCAGGGTCACGGCCCGATCCAGCAGCCAGGTGGCGTCCTCGTGACGCGACTCGTTGAGCGCTCGCTGCGCGGCGAGCCAGGCGACGACCCCCGCGCGGTCTTCGAGTCCGCCGGCCGCGTAGTGGGTGACGAGTAGCTCGGGGTCCTCGATGCGTGCCTGCTCGAGCGCCTCGCCGACCTGTCGATGGAGCGCGCGCCGTCGCTCGTCGGGAATCCGGTCGTAGATGTACTCCCTGAGCGCGTCGCTGGGCAGGGCGAGCGATTCGCCCGAGGGGTCGGCGGCCACGTCGAGCAGCTCGAGAGCCCGCAGGGTCGTGATGGCCTGGAGGGCCTCGGGGCCGAGTGCGGCGAGGTGAATGGCGAAGGCGGTCGCGACGGTACGATTCACGACAGCGAGCAGGTCGAGGAGGCCGCGAGCGTCGGTCGGCAGGCCATCGACGCGGGCGACGACGACCTCCGTCAGCGCCTGCGACGAGAACCGGTGCGTCTGTCGTCGCACGACGGCGCGGCACTGGTCGTGCAGGGCCGCGGGATTTCCCGCGGACTCGAGGGCTGCGCGGCGGACCTCGGGGTCGTCGGGTGAGCGACGGAGGAGCTCGCTGGCGAGGAGCGTGGCGCGCTCGAAGTCGAGCGGCTGCAGATCGACCGTGCGGAGATCGGTTCGGGCTCGAGTGAGCACGGGGAGCAGCCAGTGCATGAAGGCGGCCGGCTCGTCGGAGCGGTACGAGAGGATCACGTGCATCGGCAGCTGACGCTCAGCGCGGATCAGCTCGGCCAGTGCCTCGGCGCTGTCCGTGTCGCCCCAGTGGGCGTCGTCGATGTGAATCACGATCGGTCGGATGCCGCAGAGCTGTCGGATCAGCTGACGCAGCGCAACGAAGGCGAGTCGTCGGAGCTCGGGCTCGGGGAGGCTCTCGACGAACTCGTCCGGACCGAGCTCCACGCGTCGCAGGACGGGGAACAAGGTGGTCAGGCAGGCCGTGTGCTCACCGGACAGCGACAGCAGCGTGCCGGCATCGAGCCGCCGAAGCACCCGCGACAGGTTGTCGATCATGCCGTCGAGGGCCTTGAACGGGACCTTCTCCCACTCGTAGCACCTGCCCTTGAGCGTGATCAGGTCCTCACGGGTCTTGATGTCCTTCACGAACTCGCGCACGAGAGCCGACTTGCCGGTGCCGGGCCCACCCCGCACCAGCGACACCACCGTGCGGCCCCAGCGGGCCGTCTGGAACGCCTTCGCGAGCTCCTGGAGCTGGGCCTCTCGGAAGCGGAAGCGGGCCTTGAGAGACGGTATCTGGCCTTGGGGAGGGAGGCCGCGGAGTCGCGCCAGGACGTCGGCGCCCGTCGGACGGGTCGTCGGATCCCGGCGCAGCAGGTCCATGCACAGCTGGTCGAGATCCTCCGGGACGCCGGAGACCAGCTTGGAAGGTGGTACTGGGTCGTGCTGCTGCTTGGCGGTGAGGATCTGGTACAGGTGCCCGACGAAGGGCCACACGCCGGTGAGGGCCTCGTAGAGCATCACGCCGACGCTGTACCAGTCGTTGGCCTCGGTCAGGGGGCGACCGACCGACTGCTCCGGCGACATGTAGGCCGCGGAGCCTGCGATGTGCTGGTGGAGCGTGCCCTCGGTGTAGTCCTGGTCGATCTCGGCAACGAGTCCGAAGTCGAGGATCACCAGGCGTCCGGCCTCGGTGATCAGCACGTTGGAGGGCTTCAGATCGCGGTGGATCCGGCCTGCGGCGTGCAGCTCGCAGACCCCCTCCGCCAGCTGACGCAGGCTCGAGCGGAGCTTGGGTAGGTCGGGGAGACCACGGGCCTGTGGCTTGAACGACGAGGTTGACTGTGCCTGGCCTCCGCCGGCGACGACCGAGCCGTGAAAGCGCAGGTCGTCCTCGTCGATGCTGGTGGTCTTGACCTCACTCGAGCGAGCCTCTCGACCGTCGACCTCGTGCCGGACGAAGGTCAGAAAATCGAGTCCCTCGACGAGCTCCATGGTCACGAACCAGCCCTGGCTGTTTCTCACCAGCTCGTAGAACGAGACCAGGTTGGGATGGTCGAAGGAGGAGAGGGCTCGAAACTCCTGCTTGAGGCGGTACAGCGAGTTCGAATCGAGGTGCTTGAGGGTCTTCAGCGCGACGACGTCGCCGTGCTGCTGGTCCAACACCTTGTAGACCAGGCACATCGAGCCGCTGCCGAGCTGCTCCTGGATGGCGAAGCGGCGGTCACCGGCGAAGGTCTGAGAGCGATCGGGGTTCGAGTAGTCGGTCACGTCGCCTGTCTGAGCGTCTGAGGAGCGGAGCATATCGGCTGTAGGGTCCGGCGGGTGACGAACAGCCACGGTCGTCCGAGGGACGGGCCGGCGTGGTAGCCTGCCCATGTGAAGTGTTCGCAAGTCGCAGTCGTGGGTGCAGGACTCGCGGGGCTCGCAGCGGCGGCCGAGCTCACGCGGCGTGGGCTGCAGGTCGTCGTGCTCGAGGCCCGAGGACGCGTCGGTGGACGTGTGGCGAGTCGCGAGATCGCCGGTGCGCGCTTCGATGTGGGCGGCCAGTGGATCGGGCCGACGCAGCACCGCATGCACCGCCTGGTGTCTGCCCATGGCCTCGACCTCTTTCCGCAGTGGCATGCGGGCACCAAGATCCTGGACTGCCAGGGCAAGCTGAGCCGGTACGAGGGGGACATCCCGTCGCTACCCCTGGTCCATCTCCTGGAGCTGCAGCGAAGCCTCTGGCGGCTCGATGCGCTGACCAAGCGCGCGCGCACGACGCCAGATCCCGCCTGGGACCGCTCGACGCTGGCCGACTGGTCGGCGAGCCACGTCCGCTCGGCCCGGGTGCGAGGCCTGCTGACAGCGGCCGTTCGGGTGATCTTCGGCATGGAGCCTGCGGAGCTCTCCCTCCTCCGCTTTCTCGGCTACTCCGCGTCGGCCGACGGGTTCCTCTCGCTCGCCGAGATTGTCGGTGGTGCCCAGCAGGACAAGGTGGTCCAGGGAACGCATGCCCTCGCGGAGGCCATGGCGGCGGGTCTCGAGGTTCACTGTGGGGCGGCCGTCCGTGCGATCGACCAATCGGGCGACAGCGTGCACCTGCACACCGATGCCGGCGTGTGGCAGGCGGACCGCGTGATCGTGGCCCTACCTCCACACCTCACTGGTCGGATCGCCTGGACACCGGCCCTGCCGCAGCTGCGGGAGCAGCTGGTGCAGCGCTGGCCCATGGGTGCGACGGTCAAGGTCTTTGCGGTCTATGAGCGGCCGTTCTGGCGTGCGGCCGGCCTCTCGGGCGAGGTGGTCCACACCGGCGGACCGCTGACGGTCACCTTCGACGCGACGACGGCCGAGAGGGTGCCCGCGCTGCTCTCGTTCGTGGTCGGCGACGAGGCGCGCCGGTGGGGACAGCGCGCCGAGGGCGAGCGCCGACGGGCGGTCCTGGAGTCGCTGGTGCGCTGGTTTGGTCCCGAGGCGGGGCGGCCCATCGGCTTCGGTGAGGAGGACTGGGCGCGGGAGCCGTGGAGCGGTGGGTGTCCGACGTCGTCTCCCGTGACGGGGAGCTTGGCGTGCATGCCCGCGCTGCGGGAGCCCGTCGGTCGCGTGCACTGGGCGGGCACGGAGACGGCCCGCCGCTGGACCGGCTTCATGGAGGGGGCGGTCGAGAGTGGTGAGCGCGCGGCTGCAGAGGTTGCTGCCCGATTCGGTGGACCGACTCGGCCTTCCGCCTCGTCGGCTATAGGCAGCGCGTGACCGCTTCAGAGCCGGAACAGCTGCGTCGCTTTGGGCGCTTCGAGATTCGTCGCACGCTCGGCGCGGGGGCCTTCGCGACGGTCTACGAGGCTGATCTCGTCGGCATCGGTGGCTTTCGCAAGCCGGTCGCGCTCAAGGTGCTCAAGCGGAAGCGCGACCCCACGCACGACGCCACGCTGCTGGAGGAGGCCCGACTCGGGGCGTGGCTGCATCACCCGAACGTGGTGGAGACCTATGACGTCGGCGAGGCTGACGAGCGGATGTACGTCGCGATGGAGCTGGTCGACGGGCTCACGGTGCGCGATCTCATCCAGCGGCTCGGGCAGGTCGCGCCGGGTCCGGCCCTGGCGCTCGCCGAGCAGTGCTGCGCGGCGCTCCACTACGCCCACGAGCTGCGCATCCGAGACCGGCACGTCGAGATGGTGCACCGCGACGTGAAGCCGGCGAACGTCCTGGTCGATCGCAGCGGTCGGGTGCGGCTCGCGGACTTCGGGGTCGCATGGGCGCGTGGGTTCACCGAGGACACGACCGTGGGCGCGGGCACCCCGGGATATGTCGCGCCGGAGTCCATTCGCGTGGAGCGGCCGGATCGGCGATGTGACGTGTTCAGCCTCGGTGTGGTGCTCGCCGAGATGGTCACGGGGCGGCGGCCTTGGCCTACTCGACCCTTCTCCGCGTACGAGGTCGCGACGCGGGATCCGGAGGCGGCCCTGCGCTCCACGGGAATCGGGGTCGCGCTCGACCAGGCGGTCCCGGGCCTACGAGACGTGGTGCTTCGCTGTCTCGCACCCGAGCCATCCGACCGGTTTCCCACGGCGCTGGCGCTCTCCGAGGCGCTGGCTCGGCTGCCCCGGTCCAAGGGGGAGCCCTCGCTGGCCGAGCTCGTCGGACAGGCACTGTCGTCCGGTACGCGTGAGCGGCCCGCGACTCCGCCAGGACGGGCCACCGCGCCGCAGCGCACCAACCTTCCAGAGGCGGCAGACCTCTTCTGTGGTCGAAACGGCATGCTCCGGGCCCTCGCCAGCACGATTGGGCGCAGCCACGTCGTGACGCTGACCGGTGTCGGCGGGATGGGTAAGACGCGCGTGGCGGTGCACTTCGGCTGGTCGGTGCTCGACAGCTTCGCGGGTGGGGTCTGGCTCGTCGACTGCACCGACGCCGACACCCGCGAGGGGCTGCTGCGGGCGACCGCCGCTGCTCTCGGCGTGGACATCCCCGAAGACGAGGACACGGGTGGTCTGTACGGAGCGATTGCGGCGTCCCTCGAGTCTCGCGGGCGGACGCTGGTGATCCTGGACAACTTCGACAAGCTGGTCCACTGTGCGGAGGTCGTCGCGGCCTGGTCGACCAGCGCTCGCCAGGTCCGCTTCCTCATCACGAGTCGCCAGCGGACCCTGCTGGCCGACGAGGAGACGGTGGTGCTCGAGCCGCTGTCAGAGGACGCAGCCATCGAGCTGTTTCGAGAGCGTGCGCGGGCACACGACCCGAGCTTCGATGTTCCCGAGGGCGACATTCGTGATCTTGTCGCGGCGGTGCACCACATCCCACTCGCCATCGAGCTTGCGGCCGCTCGGGCGCGAGGCACCACGACCCGGTGGCTGCGAGACCAGCTCACGGACAAGATCGCGGTCTTTCGCACCGGCAACCCGGTGCCCGAGCGTCACGCGACGATGCAGGCCACGGTCGAGTGGTCGTGGGATCTGCTCGACGAGGTCGAGCGAAGCGCGCTCATGCAGGTGAGTGTCTTTCGAAGCGGCTTTGCGATCGAGGCCGCGGTGGCCGTGCTCGATGTCTCGCCGTGGCCGGGCCATCGGCTCGGAGTAGCGCTGATCGAGGGCCTCCTGTTCAAGTCCCTGCTGCGCTCGTCGAATGTCGAGGTGGCCAGGACTCGCGGCGAGGGCTCGCGCCTGTCGATGTACGACGTGGTGCATCGCTTCGCGTCGCTGAAGCTGGCGGAGCTGACGGCTGACGAGGTGCCAGGCCGTGACCCCCGGGTGTTGGAGCCCGAGATCTGCAAGCGCCACTGCGCCTACTACTCGCGGTTCGGAGATTCGGGCTTCCTCCGAGCGCTGTTCTTGGAGGGGGGAGTCGAGCGACAGCGCCGCTTGTCGCTGGAGCACGAGAACCTGGCGGTTGCGACGCGTCGAGCGGTGGAGCATGGCTGGGTCGAGTACGCGATTCCGCTGTGTAGAGCCGTCGTCTTCGCAGTCCGTCGAGGGGCGCCGAGCCGCACTGCGGAGAGGCTGATCGCGGCTGTGCTCAGGCTCGACGGCGTGCCGCTGGACGCCAGGGCGACGCTGCTCGTCGACCGTGCGGAGCTGCGCGGTGGGCGTGGACGGGTCGACGGAGCGCGTGTCGATGCCGAAGAAGCGCTGCTTCATGCACGCGAGGCGGGTGCGGGTCTGCCCGAGGCCCGGGCGCTTCGGCTGCTCGGCAACCTCGCTCGGCTGAAGGGTGACCTCAAGGGGGCCCGCCGCCAGCTCGAGTCCGCGCTTCGCATCGCGCGCGGCTCGGAGGATCGGCA
>PKDJ01000187.1 GCA_002862545.1 Pseudomonadota bacterium | reverse complement strand
ATTTCGCTGTTTGTAATACAGTATCAAATCTCGCTGAGCTATGGCACTTTTACTGGCAGTGTTTACAATCTGCTCCCATTGGCAACCTGCGATCCTGGAGGCCCCAGGGCTCGCGGCGGAGCACGCCGTCTCGCCGTCGCTCGTGCTGCCGAACTCACCGTTCAAGGTGGCGATCAAGCTCACTCCGACGGACGGTGGCAAGCTGGACATCGGCAAGGAGCCCTGGCCGACGTTCACGCCGATCGCCGCGTCCATGGACTGGATGCTCACCGGCTTCTCCGTGAAGGGCACGCCCGACGGCGGCGTGATCGCGATCCTCGAGGGGGAGAGCTTCGAGCCCGACCCGCTCCCGGCTGCGGACGGTGCGGGTGGTCTGTTCCAGGTCAAGCTGGGCGACACCTGGATTCGGTCGGAGGTCATGGTGCCCCTGAAGTGGGCCGCCGCGGGTACACCGGTCGAGGAGTCGAAGTCCCCACTGTGGACGCTCGCCGATGGGGGAGCGCCGCCGACGGATGGCGCGGGTCCGGGTGGCGATGCGCCATCGACCGACGGCAGCGAGGCGGAGCAGGTCGCAGTCGGTGTGGCCGCTGCCGGGGCGGCGAGCACGAGCGGCTCTGGGCTCTTCCTCAACCTGATCTCGGCCTTCATCGGTGGCCTGCTGCTCAACATCATGCCCTGTGTCCTGCCGGTGCTCACCCTCAAGCTGTACAGCTTGGTCGAGCAGGTCGACATCACGCCCGCGGACCAGCGAACGGCCGGTCTGGCCTACACCGGCGGCATCATGGTGTCGTTCCTCGCGCTGGCGGGTACCGTCGTGTTGATGCGGTCAGCCTTCGGGCTCGAGGTCGACTGGGGCTTCCAGTTCCAGTACCCGCCCTACGTGGCCGGTCTCGCCACCGTGGTGTTCGCCTTCGGACTGTCGCTGTTCGGCGTGTTCGAGATCCCGGCCTTCGGCACCGGAACCGCCAGTGAGGCGGGCTCGCGGGAGGGTCCGGTCGGCTACTTCTTCACGGGCGTCTTCGCCACGCTGCTCGCCACCCCCTGCTCGGCGCCATTCCTCGGCACGGCGATCGCCTTCGCCTTCGGCGCGCCGCTGCTCGTGTTGTTTGCCATCTTCGGCATGGTGGGCTTCGGGCTAGCTTTTCCCTTCCTGGTGATCGCGTTCGTGCCCGCCCTGTACCGGTTTCTCCCTAAGCCGGGCGCGTGGATGGAGGCCTTCAAGCAGCTGCTCGGCTTCACCTTGGTGGCCACGGCGGTGTGGCTCACGAGCGTCCTCATGAGCCAGATTGGTCCCGACCGAACCGCGAGGTTCATGTACTTCCTGGTCTTCGTCGCCATCGGAGCCTGGGGCTACGGCCACTTCGGTGGTCTGGCGGCTACCGGACGCCGGCAGCTGGTCTCGGCGCTCGGTGGCATCGGCCTGTCCGCCGTCGCGGGCTTCATGCTCCTCGACATGCAGTTCGAGGAGGTCGAGACCTGTGATGACGGCTCGCTGGCCGCGGAGCTCTCCTTCGAAGAGGAGATCCCCTGGCAGAGCTTCTCCGAGGACCGCGTGGCAGCCCTCTCTGGGCAGCCGGTGTTCATCGACTTCACGGCAGACTGGTGCCTGACCTGCAAGGTCAACGAGAATGCCATTCTCGAGACCAGTCCGGTGCGTCAGGCCATGAACGAGCTGGGCGTGGTGCCCCTCAAGGCGGACTGGACGCGCCGTGATCCGACGATCACGGAGTGGCTGCGCCGCTTCGGTCGGGCCGGTGTGCCGTTCTACCTGGTGCTGCCGGCCGACCCGAAGGCAGACCCGATCGCTCTGCCCGAGGTGATCACCCAGGAGACGGTGATCGAGGCCATGAAGCAGGCCAAGGGCTGAGCGTCAGGGGTTGTCGGCAACCGCAGCCAGGATGGCCCCAGCGAAGCGCTCGAGCTTCTTGGGGCCGATCCCAGGAACGGCAGCGAGAGCATCCCGAGTCGTAGGACGGGTCTCGACGATCGCGGCCAGGGTGGCGTTGGTGAAGACCTGGTAGGGCTTCCAGCGACGTCGTCTCGCCTCTCGGCTCCGGAGGTTCCGCAGCGCCCGGGCCAGGCCCGTGACCTTTGGCGTCGCCGTCTTCGATCGTGCAGGTCGCACCCGCTTCCCCGCGATCCACACGGTGGGATACTTCTTGCCCTTGGGAGTCAGCTGCCCCGACGCCAGTAGATCGTCGACGGCGCGAAGGATCGCAGACTCTGGCACGCCCCGCAGCACACCGAACTCGGGATTTCCTTGCACCCGCTTGGCGCGCTTGGCGCGCGAGCCCCGCAGCCCGGCTGCCACCATCGTCCGGCCCACGGGACGCTTCAGGGCATCCACGAACCGCAGCACCGCACCGCGCTGTGCCTCGTCCAGCGTCACCTCGGCATCCCGTCGACGCTTCTCCCGCGTCGCCGTGCGTCGGGCGCGTGTGCGCTCGTCGAGGGCCGTCAGTGCCTCGTGCACCCGCTCGGGCTCGGTGCAGGCGTCGCAGATGCCGCAGGCGGCGCCGTCGGACCCGGTGAAGTAGCGAGCGATGGCCTGCTGCCTGCAGGCTCGACCCTCGGCCATGGCCTGCAGTGCGGACCAGCCCGCCTCGGCGCCAGGGGGCGGCGAGTCACCGACCAGGCGACGACGCAAGATCGCGTCGGCACGGGACCACAGGAGCACGGCGTGTGCCGGCTCTCCGTCGCGTCCAGCGCGACCGGCCTGCTGGTACCACGCCTCGAGTGTGGTCGGAGCCTGCGCGTGGACGACGAGCCGAATGTCCGGGACGTCAATGCCCATCCCGAAGGCGGTGGTGGCCACGAGCACAGTCGCTCTTCCCGCGGCGAACGCTGCCTGGGCCTGCGCTCTCGCGCCGTCGGTGCGCCCGGCATGGTACCAGCTCGCGTGAAACCCACGTCGGACCAAGGCATCTCGAAGGGCCTTCACCCGCTTACGGCTCGAGGCGTACACGACTGCACGGCCACGAGAGCGTCGGTGGCCGAGACCATGGGCGTCGAGCAGGGCGGCGACGCGAGCCGTCCTCCCGCGCTCGGCGGGGACGTGCTCGACCGTAAAGTGAAGATTGGGTCTGGCAAAGCCGCCGAGAACCTGCACCGGGTCTCGCAGCTGGAGGGTCTGTCGGATGTCCGACCGCACCCTTGGCGTTGCCGTGGCCGTCACGGCCGTCACGGGGAGGCCGAGCTCGGTCTTGAGCACGGCGAGCTTGCGGTAGTCGGGCCGGAAGTCGTGCCCCCACTCGGACACGCAGTGCGCCTCGTCGACAGCCGCGGCGGCGACACCGATGCGCTGGAGCCAAGACCGGAAGCGGGCGACGGCGAGTCGCTCTGGACTGCACAGGATCACCGCGGCGTCGGCTCCTCTGCCAAGGGCCTCACGCTGGTCGCTCCAGCGCATGCCGCTGTGGACCGCCTCCGCCGCGACACCCTTCTCTCGGAGGGCGGCGAGCTGGTCCTCCATGAGAGCGATCAGGGGCGAGATCACCACAGTTGGGCCCTCGCCGCGGCGCTGGCGAATGACGGCTGGGAGCTGGTAGCAGAGTGACTTGCCGCCACCCGTCGGCAAGACGACCTCGACGTCACGTCCCGCCAGGGCTGCGTTGACCGCTTGCTCCTGTCCACCGCGGAAGCGCTCGTGGCCGAAGACCTCCTTCAGGATGGCGCTGGCATCACTCATCATCGGGTACTTCTACGGCGTTCTCGACGACGGCTAGGTGAGTCGATGTCGGCGTGTGCGTCATGTCCTCGTCGGGTGGGAGCACCTCGGCCACCTCGATGGTGCCACCGAGCGGCATGGGAAGTGTGGGTGGGGCTCCCATCTTCGAGCGGAACCAGTAGAGCACCTCGGGCACGAGACCGGCCTTCTGGAAGGAGGCCTTCATTGCGGCCGAGATCTCGTCGGCGCCCTCACCGAGTGCGTCGGCATCGGCCGCGTCGGCGACGGCCTCCCGTGGTCGCACAGCCCTGCGAGATCGCGCCACGCGGACGGCCTCTCGCACCACCGCGGTGAGGTCGTCACGGTGGTCACGCAGTGTGCCGCGCAGTGCCCGCTCTACCGGCCTCGTGTCTACCTTCGCCAGGGCCTGCTCCATCGCACCGCGGACATGGTCGTTCTCGACGCTCGGGATCCAGCCCTCGGTCAAGGCCTCCTCGAGCATCAGACCTCGATGGACGACCTCGGAGGTGGTGTCGGCGAGTGCCTTGGCCTGGAACACGACCAGCAGGGTCCGCAGCACCTTTCGGAACGGCCACAGCAGAATCGACCCGAGGCACCCGAGGCAGCCTCCGGAGGGACGGTCGCCGAGCTTGGAGATCGCGCTCGGAGGCAGCTCGACACCATGGCGATCGGCGATCGCCCTCACCATCCGCCGGCGAAAGAAGTTCTCGACCCGGAGGTCGATGATCGGGATCGGGATCAGCGTAGCGAGCGTGATCAGGGTCGCGTACCGGCCGAGCAGCAGCCAGTCGATCTCCTCCTTGCTCACCGTCCCTCCCGTTCGCCCACGCGTATCGCGGGGGTGGGTTCACTGCGACGAGCGCCGTTGTGGCGTCCATCTGGTCGAAGACGGGCTAGGCGGCGTCCACGAACACGGAGGCATCATGCTGCAGGTGGGAGACAGCGTCGAGGACTTCACGCTGCACGATCAGGCCGGAGAGCCGGTGAGCTGGGCCGACTACCGCGGGCGACCCGTCGTGGTGTTCTTCTACCCGAAGGCCAACACGCCCGGCTGTACCCAGGAGGCTTGTGACTTTCGTGACCTGAAGGGGGAGCTCGACGCGGCTGGAGCCGCCGTGATCGGCATCAGCGCTGATTCGGTTCGGAAGCAGGCCAACTGGACCAAGAAGCACTCGCTGAGCTTTCCCTTGCTGTCGGATCCCGAGCGCGTCGTGCTCGATGCGTGGGGCGTCTGGGGCAAGAAGAAGATGTATGGCAAGGAGTACGAAGGCATCCATCGTGCGACCTTCTTGTTCGACGCCTCGGGGGCAGTCGCCGAGGCCTGGCCGAAGGTCAAGGTGAAGGGACACGCCGACGCGGTGCTCGCGCGGGTACGAGAGCTCGCTTCAGGGTGAGTGAAGGGGTGCGGCTTCAGGAGCCGTCGGGCGTTACCGGGGGGCTACCCATGCCGGAGCGCAGTGATGCTCGTTGTTGCAGCAGCCAGGGAGGAGCTCGGTGACCTCGAGGGCGAGGTCGTCGGAGTCGGCCCGGTCGTGGCGGCGGCGACGGCGGCAACCCTGCTGGAGCGCCGCAAGCCCGAGGTCTGCGTGATGATCGGCACGGGGGGCGCCTACCCCGGAGGTCCTCCGCTCGGGTCTGCCGTGGTGGCGTCACGGCTGGGCCTGTCCTGGGGGGTGGCTGTGCTGGGGCTCGGCTATGTGCCGCGGCCACCGAGTCCGATCGAGGTCGATCGTCGGCTCCTCTCGGCGCTGCCTGCACTTCCGAGAGCACACGTACTCACCACCGGGGCCGTGACGACCGACGTCACGCTGGCTGGCCGACTGGCGGACGGCTGGGTGGTCGAGCACCTCGAGGCCTACGCGGTGGCGTGGGCGTGTCAGCGACAGGGCATCCCCTTCGTCGCCGTCCTTGGCATCGCCAATGAGGTTGGCCCCAATGCACACGTGCAGTGGCTCACCCATCGCGACGCCGCACAGCGCGCGGCTCGTGAGGCCGTGCAGCCCCTCCTGAGAGCCTGACATGCGCTGGAAGCATTTGCCGATCGTCGCCTTTGATACCGAGACCACGGGCCTCGAGCCCTTCGGCAGCGATCGGATCATCGAGTTCGCGGCCGTCGTGCTGTACATGGACGATGAGGGGCAGATCGCGAACCGCGAGGACCACTCCTTCCTGATCAACCCGGAGAAGGAGATCCCTCGAAAGGTCACGGAGATCACGGGAATCAGCGACGCCGACGTCGCGGATGCGCCACGCTTCCACGAGGTGGCTGGGGCTATCCGGGAGCTGCTCGCCGATGCGGTCACGGTGGCGCACAACTACCCCTTCGACCTGGGCTTCCTGACTTCCGAGTTCAAGCGCATCGACTGGGCCTGGCCGGAGCCGCTCGCCGAGATCGACACGGTCGATCTCTCGATTCGTTGTTTTCCCGACGCTCGAGGCCACAAGCTGTCGGACCTGTGCCAGCGGCTCGACGTCTCTCTCGACAACGCGCACCGAGCGACGGACGATGCCGCGGCCTGTGGGGAGTGCTTCATCTCGCTTGCTCGTCGGCATGAGACAGAAGACGACCTGCAGGCGATGCTCGACTGGGCGAAGGCCATCGGCCGTCCACCCGAGGATGGTCCGTTCGCGCTCGGTCAGGACGGTCGACTGCAGTTCGTCGATGGTCCACTCTCAGGTGAGGCGGTCGCCGACAATCCCCTCCATCTCGCCTGGATGGAGAAGGCGGTGCACCGTGTCGAGGGGGAGTGGCGCAACCGCTACCCCGAGAGCGTTCGACGCTGGATCCGTCGCTGGCTCGACGCTCGCGGCTCGGGGCGCGCGAAGCAGAACCCGAAGAGCTTCCACGCTGCGGACTGGGTCCTCGACCCGTGCATCACGCTCGACCGCCGAGCCAGGCGAGGTCTGCGACGATGAGAGCGCTCGCGTCGGTGCTGCTCGTCGCCTGTGCGCCTCGCTTTGCGACAGACCTGGAGGCACAGCTCGAGAGCGAGGTCATCGCGCTCAATCAGACCGTGCGTCGACTGCAGACGGAGGTCGAGACCTGCAAGACCACCATGCCCCCCGATCGGCTGTATGCGGAGCTCACCCAGGTGTTCACGGGTACCGAGGTCGAGGTCACGCGCACGGGCCGCGTGACGCGGCTCCGAGTCCCCGCCGCGCACGTCTTTCGTGCTCCCGGTCAGAGCAGCCTCCGAGATGAAGCTGCGATGACGATCGACTTGCTGGGAACGGCGCTCGCGGTCAACACCGAGCATGCGGTGCGCATCGTCGGGCACACCAGCGATCGCTCTCTGCCTGTCGATGGCGATCGCCCGTTCGCATCGCACCTCGACCAGTCTCTGCACCTGGCCGCCGCGTTCACCCGAGCACTGCTGTCGGGGGCGGACATCGAGGCCGAACGGGTCGAGGTCGCGGGCCGTGGCTCCTGGGACCCGCTCTCGTCGAACGACCTGCCGTCGGGCCAGGATCGAAATCACCGGCTGGAGATCTTCCTCACGCCCCCCGATGCGTGAGATTCGGGCTGCCTGGCAGTCGCAGCAGCCCACGCCGCTCTGCTCGAGCTGCAGCTCTTGCCCGGCACCTGGCTAGGAGGGCTCCACGGGAGGTCGCTCACGCGATCGAGTCCTGGCGCTTACGCGGCCTGCACCCAGTGTGGGCCTCGGCCTCGAGGGTCTGATGCTCACTGGCAACTTGGTGCGTGCTCGAGTGCGGAAGGGAGAGATTCGTCCCTCTTTCGTGAAGACCGGGGATGCGTCTCTCGTCGAGACGGCCGAGGCGCTGGTGGCGCTCTGGCGGCAGGGGCTCTCGGATGGCTGGACGCGAGCTCGCCTCGACGAGTCGCTGGATGACATCGTTGGAAACCGTAAGGATCACCTGGTGATCCGAGGGCTCGCAAAGCTGTGTGCCGATCGCAGTGAGTTCGCCAGCCAGCCTCCGGTCGAGCCCGTCGCCCTCCGACGGGAGGTGTTCGCTGCCGCTCGCCTGAAGGGCCCGCTCGCGCTGGAGGCTGGCCCCCTCGAGCGTCCGACGGCCGCTGAGGTGCTGGCCGAGGTCGGCGCACGACACGGACTCACGGGTGCCGAGGTCGCGGATGCACTCTACGCCGATCTCCGTGAGGCGCAGCGCCTGACGTCGTTCGACGTTCCCGACGGGGACTGGCTGCTGCAGCGGTACAACGTCGCACTCGCACAGGCCTTGCTGCTTCGCTGCGATTCCATGCGCGTCGTCCTGAAGAAGCCGAGCGCCCCGCGCATGCAGCAGCTCTTTCGCTATGCCAAGTTCTTCCAACTCATCTGTGCAGCCGAGCGCTCGGGAGGCGAGCTGCGGCTGACGATCGATGGTCCGACGTCGCTGTTCCGACAGTCGACCCGCTATGGAATGCAGCTCGCGAACTTTCTCCCTGCGCTGCTCCTGCAGGACGGAGAGTGGTCTGTGGAGGCGACGGTCCAGTGGACCCAGCGTCGCCTGGAGAAGACCCTCAAGCTCGACAGCGGCGATGGGCTGGTGTCTCACTACCGCGACGTGGGCGCGTGGCGCAGCAAGCCGGTGACGTACTTCGAGGAGCGGTTTGCGGAGCGGAAGTCGGCATGGACCCTCGGGGAGGGCTCCGCGCCGATCAGCCTCGGAGGGCGCTCTGTGCTGTGGCCGGACTTCACCCTGACGCGCGCCGACGGTGCTGAGGTTCACCTCGAGATCGTCGGCTTCTGGCGACGTGACTGGCTCGAGCGACGGCTGGAGCTGCTCAGGAAGTGGGGTCCAGGAAACCTGATCATCGCCGTGTCGAAGCGCCTGCAGGGTGGCAAGGAGGCCCTCGCGGACTTCGACGGCGTGGTGATCCCGTTCGCGGAGGTCCTCAGTCCGAAGAAAGTCGCCGATGCAGCAGACGAGCTCGCTCAGCGGTAGGCGTCGTGGTCTCGTCGGCGAGCGCTCGTGCGCTCCTCGGAGCTGCCTCGAACGACGACCTCGTAGAGGACGGCCTGCTTGCCCTCGCGTCGACGCAAGATCCGGCCGAGGCGCTGTACGTGCTCACGGACCGTGCCGGTTCCGCTGAGCACGATTCCCACGTCTGCGGCGGGCATGTCGACGCCCTCATTGAGCACGCGTGAGGTGACGAGCACGCCGAGCTCGCCGGCGGCGAAGGCATCGAGGTAGGCGCGGCGCTCCTTGATGTCCGTCTGGTGGGTGATGGCGGGCAGCAGGAGCAGCCGACTGATGGTGTAGACCGAGGCGTTGTCGTTGGTGAAGACCACGACGCGGCCATCCTTGTGCCGCCGGAGCAACCCCTCTAGGACCTCCAGCTTGGTGCGTGTGGCCTGGAGGATCCGTCGACTCTCTCGCCACGCTGCGAGAGCCTCGCGGCCTTCGGAGGAGCGTGCAGCCTCGCGGAGGAAGCGGTTCCAGCCACCCGCTCCTCCGAGGCGCACGCCACGGATGTCGCAGAAGGTCCGGAAGGTGGTGCGGGCTTCGTCGTAGGCGACGCGCTCGTCCTCCGTGAGATCGACCTCGATGTACTCGGTGCGGTACTCGGCGAGGAACTCTCCGGCGAGCTCGGTGATCTCCTTGCGGTAACAGACCGGACCGACGAGCCGGTCGACGGCGGAGTGGCTGCCGTCCGGGCGCTCCAGCGTCGCTGTGAGGCCGAGCCGGAAGGGCGAGATGGCGTCTTCGGCGGCTTGGGCGTAGGCAGGCCCCGGCAGGTGGTGCACCTCGTCGAAGATCAGCAAGCCGAAACGGTTTCCGTAGCGCCGCATGTGAATGTGGGCGGAGTCGTAGGTGGTCACGGTGATGTCGTGCACCTCGTGGGCGCCACCACCGATGATGCCGACCGGGTCTCCGAAGGCATGCCGGAGCTGGTCGTACCACTGGCCGACGAGGTCGAGAGTGGGCGCGACGACCAGCGTGCTGCGCTTCGCGTCGGCGATGCACATCTCGGCCACGAAGGACTTTCCGGCTCCCGTGGGAAGAACGACCGTTCCGCGACGCCCACTCGCGCGCCACGCGGCGACGGCCTCAGCCTGGTAGACCCTGGGTGTGCGTCCCGTCTCGTGGTGACGCTCGAGCACCCCGTAGTCACGGGCCTCGTCTGCATATGGCTCTCCCGACCGGTGAAGGGCCAGGACCACGTCGTGGTACCGAATGCCCCGACCACGCGGCAGACCGATTCGGGGGTCGTGCCGAAAGCCAGTGGGAATCTCGTCGGGGGCAAACTGCTCGAGGACGAGGGTGCCCCCATCGAACCGGACGGTGCGCATGGGTTCGTGTAACGTCGCGGCATGCTGATGCTGTGGTCCATTCTCGCTCTGGCTGCGACGACCGACGAGCTCGCGAGCTGGGCGAGGTCTCTTGACCGGCCGGAGCCTGGAGAGGCGCCTCGGGCGGCGGGGTACCGCTTCGCCGGGCCGGTGTTCGAGGACCTCGCGCGGCGCGCGGAGGAGCGACCGGGCGTCGTCGAGGTCGAGCGCATCGGCGCGACCACCTCGGGGCACCCGATCTGGGCATTCCACGTGCAGGAGCCCGGTGTCGAAGTCGAGGATTCAGCCCTCGTCTTCGCTGGGATCCATGCGCTGGAGTGGATCAGCGTCGAGGTCGCGACGGAACTTCTGGTGGAGCTGATCGACCATCCTGTGCGCGGGCAGCGGGTGACGGTGATCCCGATGCTCAACCCGGATGGCCGGCTCAAGAGCGAGGTCGATCTGCTGGCCGACGACAACGTCTACCGGCGCGGCAACGGACCGAACGTCGACCTCAACCGGGACTTTGCCGTGCATCGGGCCGTGGAGCCCGTGTGGGCCGACATTCTTCCCGCTCGCTACGCGACCAGTCCGAGCAGCCTGTCCCAGCCCGAGTCTCGAGCTCTGGACGCGCTGCTGTCCCGCGAGAGCTACACGCGCGCAGCGAGCCTGCATGCCTTCGGCGGGTACTTCTATGCGCCGTGGTCCGGGCGCTGGCGCCGTCCGGAGGCCTGGGCGGAGCACCTGGAGCTGGGACGGTCCATGGAGGCCGCGCAGGGAGAGCATGCCTACCGAACGCGGCAGCTGGCGAGGTGGGGGTTCTTCTTTCGCGCGCGTGGGTCCGAGGTGGACCACCTCTATGGAGAGCACGGGATCACGTCGTTTCTGATCGAGCTCACCCGCTCGGGCTGGGACCCGCGACGCCCCTTTCGCTCAACGCGGGAGTACTTCCGCTGGTACAACCCAGTCCGTCCCCAGCGGCATGTCGATCGTGCGCTCGCGGCGCTTCGTGTGCTCGTCCGTCGAGCGTCGATCCCTTGACGATCTGGCCTCGGCCTTTATTGGAGGCCGTCCGGAAGTCCGAGACAGGGGGTCCGAATGGTGGAGGTTGCGGGGTTGACCCGCTTCTACGGTGACTTTTCTGCGCTTTCAGATGTCAGCTTCGGCATCGCCGAGGGGGAGATCGTGGGGCTCCTCGGTCTCAATGGCGCCGGAAAGTCGACGACGCTCAAGATCCTGGCAGGCACGCTGACGCCATCGCGAGGCAGCGTGACGATCGCTGGAGTGGATGCGCGTGCCAACCCCGAGGCTCTGCGCTCGCGCATCGGGTACCTCCCCGAGGAGCCGCCGCTGTACCGGGACATGACGGTCACGGCGTACCTCCGCCATGCCGGGCGGCTCAAGGGCATGCCCGCGGCGCGGGTCGAGAGCCGCATCCCCGAGGTCGTGCGCCTCGCCGACCTCGAGGGTCGGGAGGAGCAGGTCATCGGCACGCTGTCTCACGGGTACAAGAAGCGGGTCGGCATCGCCCAGGCGATCATCCACGACCCCAAGCTCGTCATCCTCGACGAGCCGATCTCCGGCCTCGATCCTGCCCAGATCGTCGAGATGCGACGAGTGATTCGCGGACTTGCCACGGGCAGGGCGGTGATCCTGAGCTCTCACATCCTGGGGGAGATCAGCCAGACCTGTGACCGCATCGTCGTCATCCACGACGGCAAGCTCGTGGCTCAGGGCACTGAGGCCGAGCTGCACCAAGGTGGTTCGCACAAGCTGGTCGTCACCACGCGTGGCGAGCCTGAGCGTCTGACTTCCTGGCTCGAGGCACACAGCCTGGTCACGGGCGTGCGCAGGCTCGACGCAGAGGAGGGGCTCGCGAGTGCCGTCGTCTCGATGACCACGGACGAGCGCGAGCGCCTCATTGCCGATCTCGTGGGGGCTGGCTTCGCCATCCGTCTCGTCGAAGACCCCGAGGACGAGCTGGAAGAGATCTTCCTGGCCCTCACCAAGCAGGAGGCCACATGACCGCGCTGACGATCGCGCGGCGCGATCTGGCTGCGTACCTCCACGGGTACTCCGCCTACATCATCATCGCCGCGATCCTGTTCCTGCAGGGTCTGATGTTCAACGCCTGGGTGCTCGGGGCCAGCTCGGCTCGGTACTCCCACGAGGTGCTCGAGCAGTTCTTTTACTTGGACGGTGGGTTTGCGATGGCCGCGGCCATCTTGCTGACCATGCGGTCCATCGCCGAGGAGAGGGCAAACGGCACCGAGGTGCTGCTCCGGACCTCGACGGCCTCCGACGGGCAGATCGTGCTCGGCAAGTGGCTTGCGGCCATGGCGATGATCGCCATCTTGACTGCGCTGACCATCTACATGCCGGCCCTGATCATGGTGAACGGCAAGGTCGCACTGGCGCACGTCGTCGTCGGCTACGTCGGCGTGCTCTGCCTCGCGGGCGCGACGACGGCCATCGGCGTCCTGGGCAGCGCGATGTTCCGGTTCCAGCTTGCAGCGGGAATCTTCAGCACCGTCCTCACGATCACGCTCGTCGTGATGTGGATTCTGTCTGAGATCACGGACCCACCCTTCGCAGACCTGGCCTCGTACATGGCCATCTGGAACATGCACTTCACGCCGTTCCAAGAAGGGCGTCTGACCCTGTCGTCGCTGGTCTACTACAGCACCGTGACGACGGCCTTTTTGTACCTGGCGACGCGCATTCTCGAAGCGCGGAGGTGGGAGTGATGGGCATGTCTGGAGTGGTGATGGTGCTGCTGGCGCTGCTCGCGCTGGTGGTGCTCAGCATGTTGTTCTCCCTGCGGCGCTTCGACCTCGTGACGGTCGGTGTGCTGCTCTTCGGGCTGTTCCTCGTGTTCCTCGGGGAGCGGGTGTTCGGCACGGGCGACTTCCGACTGCCGGTCTCCGGCGTGGGCTTGCTGCTCGTGCTCGGATCCGTCGCTGCGCGGGGTCTGCAGTGGTCCCGCGCCGAGGGGGCGGCGAAGCAGGCCCATGGACTGGCGCTGGCCTTCCACGCGCTGTCGATTGGTGGCTTGGTGCTCTACGGACTCACGCTCGAGTCCGTCACCGGAGCCATGGGACTGGACGAGGCGGCGACTCAGCGATGGAACGGCGTCTTCCAGTCGCTCACGCCGCTGCTCGTCGTCCTCGGGCTGGGGCCGACGGTCCTGCTGTCCCGGGTGCTGATGGCCCACCCGCGTGCCGTGCCGGAGGGTGTGGCGAAGAAGGCGGTCGAGGCCGGACTGTCAGCCTCGCTCATGGTCGCGCTGCTCGTGCCGCTCAACTACCTGGCGAGTCAGCACAACGCCGAGTGGGACTACGCATACTTCCGCACGGCGCGCCCTGGCTCGGCGACGATCTCCCTGGTGCGAGCCCTGCCGGAGCCGGTTGAGGTCAACCTGTTCTTCCCGCCTGGCAACGACGTCGCCCAGGAGATTCGGCCGTACTTCGAGGCCCTCGCGGCGGCGTCGGACGGGCACCTCTCCGTGCGCCTCGTCGATCAGGCACTCGAGCCGGCGCTCGCCGAGGAGCTGAAGGTCCGCGAGAACGGGTTCGTCGCGCTTCGCACCGACGGAAACGACGCAAAGCTCAAGATCGACACGGACATCGACCGCGCGAAGCGCGACCTCCGAAAGCTCGATGGCAACATCTACGAGCAGCTCGTGAAGATCACCCGCGAGAAGCGCACGCTGTATGTGACGGCGGGTCACGGCGAGGCGAACTGGCGCGAGAAGGAGAATCCGCTCCGCAAGATCGACTCGTTCAAGAAGGACATCGAAGATCGGAACTTCAAGGTCAAGACCTTCGGGATCACGGACGGCAGCAGCTCGGCCGTCCCGGACGATGCGGCCGCGGTGATCATCGCCGCCCCGACCCAGCCGCTCTTGCCCGAGGAGGTCGCGGTCCTCAAGGCCTACGTCGACGGGGGCGGGCGCCTGATGGTCCTCGCCGATCCGACGGCGACGCTGCCGGCGGAGTTGATGGAGCACATCGGCGTCCGCACGGGCAAGGGCCCGCTGGCCCACGCCGAGATGTACCTGCGACAGTCGCGGGGGGTCCGAGACCGCACGCTGCTGGCCACGAACAAGTTCGGAAGCCACGCCTCGGTGCGCACCCTGTCCCGCAACAGCGCCCAGCTGGGTGTCATCGTCCCCGATGGCGTCTGGGTGCAGAAGACGGAAGACACCCCCCACAAGGTGTCGACGTTGGTGCGCACCTTCCCAGACACCTGGGAAGATCTGAACGGCAACTTCGAGAAGGACGAGGGCGAGGACGGCAAGACCTGGCAGCTCGCCGTCGCCGTCGAGCTCGGTGAGGGTGACGACGCGGGGCGGGCCATCGTGGTCGGTGACGTGAACCTGCTCTCCGACCCGCTCTACCTGCAGCTGCCCGGCACGAAGGTCTTCGCGAACGACACCATCCTCTGGTTGGTGGGTGACGAAGACCTCGCAGGGGAGATCAACACCGAAGAGGACGTGAAGATCGTCCACACGCGCGATGAAGACCAGGCCTGGTTCTGGATGACCGTCGCGGGTGTGCCGTTCCTGATCCTCGGCCTCGGACTTGTGCTCGTGCGGCGCCGTGACGGAGGGAAGGCATGACACGCATCATGATTTTGTCGGGCGTCTTGCTCGCATCGCTCGTCGCGTCCTACCTCACCTGGACGGCCGACGAGGCGGATGGCTCGGATGATTCCGAGGTCACGGTCTACGTGGCGGCTGAGTCCGACCTTCAGAAGCTGACCCACGCGTCGGACGACCTCGACGTGACCGTCGAGCGGCGCTCCGACGACCGTGGCGAGTACATCTGGGTCGAGACGACCGAGCGGAAGGAAGTCGTCGTCGAGCCCGAGCCCGCTGCGGAGCCCGAGGGCGAGGCTGTGGAAGAAGAGGTCGCAGAGGCGGAGGATGCCGAGGCGGCCGCAGCTGATGCCGATGCCGAGCCCGATGATGTCGAGGAGGAGGCCGAAGAGGCCGAGCCCGAGACGCGCATCGAGGAGACCCGACGGGCCTTCCGCGGCAACGACGCCGCCGCCGAGCTCTGGGCCTCCTTTGCGCCGCTGTCGGCCCTGCGGGAGCTCGACGCCGCGAGTGCGGCGGATGGCGATGTCTTCGGCTTCGACGAGCCCGAGGGAGTGATCTCCGTCACGCGACGCAGCGGCACCGTGGAGCTGACGCTCGGTGGTGAGACCTACGGCAGCAAGGACCGCTATGTGCGCGCAGACGGCAGGGTGTTCCTCATCGATGATGCGAAGCTGCGGCCGCTCCTGTTTGCCTCGCAGCGGCTGGTCGAGCGCCGCCTCCAGCCCCTCGCCGAGACCGAGATCGAGAAGGTCGAGGTCGTGGGTGATGGGGTCCAGGGCTCGTTCGTCCATCGCAATGCTGACGACCGTGCGAAGGCCTTCTGGGCACGGGCAGGTACGCCAGACGACGAAGACGAGAACGTCGGACTCTGGCTCGGCAAGCTCTTCAAGCTGCGCCTGATGTCCTACGCCACCGATGTCGATCGGAGCAGCCTGAAGCCGCTGTTCACGTTCACGGTGCACGGTGGTGGCGAGAGCTGGCAGGTCGCCGTGCTCGAGGGCGAAGGCACGTACTACGCCGACAGCACCTTCGACCGCGCTCTGGTCGAGCTCACCCAGTCGATGGCGGGCGAGGCGGTCGCCGACCTGCAGGAGATCCTCGCAGCCGAGTGACGGGCGTGCCGGTCGCTCGGGCCGTCACACCCTCACAGCGCCCACTCGTCATCCCACGGCCCGAAGCCCAGTGCCTGGCGGCCGAGGGTCGGGATGTCGAAGAAGAGGGTGCCGTCCATCGTGTACGGGATCTTGAGGTTGATCTGGCGGCCGGCGAGGAAGTCGTTGGCCGCGTTGACCACGAGGGTCTCCATCAGGCCCAGGAAGACGTCGACGTTGAAGTCGAACTGGATGTGGGCCTCGGTGTGGCCGTCACACAGGGCACAGGTGCGTCCCTTGCTGCCCTTCCCGACCTCGCAGCCGCGCCCGACCTCGACGCACGAGTCGCCGCAGCACATGGTGGGGACACCGTCGAGCTCCTCGATGGTGCACTGGGTGCCCTCGGGCTGGCACTCCATCTCCTGGTACTTGGGGATGGTCCGCCAGGAGAAGTTGTCCTCGAAGTCGCCGCTGACGACGTCTTCGGCGAGCTCCAGCATGTCGGGCACGGTGGGCACCAGATCACTGGCGCCGTCGAGCTCCTCCGCATCGTCGACGGCACAGGCATCGGCGGCGTCCTCGACGGCGCTGCAGTCCTCCTCGTCGGGGTCGCAGAAGCTCACGCACAGAGCGCCGAGGTTGGTGTCTTCGAAGACGGTCGTGCCGAGGAGCATCTCGATCAGCGGGATGCCGAAGGACGCGTTGGGGTTGAACATGTCGAAGACCACGTCGAAGGAGAACTTCATGTCCTTCTTCTTCTGGTCCTCGAGGCCTGCGAAGCCGCAGGCCCCTCCGAGGCTGAGGGTGTTGAAGCAGGTGTAGCCCAGGAGCTCGTCGACACTCGGCTGCTGCACCAGATCGACCCGCGCCATCGCCGCCGAGGGAAGCTCGGCCTCCTTGATGGCACGCCCCAGCTCCTCCAGTGCCTTGCAGCCTCCGACCATCGACATGCCGGCGAGCCCCGCCAGGACAAGGGTGGTGGTGCCTGTGGAAGCGATGTTCCTGGTCATTGGAGTTCCTCCTGCACCGGCACCTTAGCCGGCCATCCTCTGCGTCGCCGACGCGCGCATCGCCCGACTGTGGAGAGCGACGCTCGGCGGGCAGGGATCTTCGGCGTGATTCAAGATACCTCCGCAGTGGAGGTCGACATGGCACTGATGTGGACTGCGGAACACCCACCACGCTGGGACGAGAGCAAGAGCCGCATCCTGGGCGCGTCGCCACCGGGTGTCTTCCGCTACGACGGCATGGCCTTGGGGGCGCTCATGCCCGGGGAGTGGTGGCGTGTCGAGGACGAAGAGGGAGGGATCCTCGGCTACGGCTGGATGGACGTCACCTGGGGCTGGGCTCCGGTGCTACTGGCGATCGCCCCAGAGGCGCGCGAGAAGGGTGTCGGTAGCTTCGTCATCGAGCAGCTCGTGCAGGAGGGGGCGCGGCGAGGGCTGCACTACGTCTTCAACGTCATTCCAGACGCGCACCCCGACCCCGAGGGCCTCGCGATGTGGCTGGAGTCGCGTGGCTTCGAGCCGGCCCAGACCGACGTTCGCACTCTTCGCCGCAGGGTCCGCTAACCTGCTTCTTGCAGGGGATAGCCGCGGCGGAGGTCGATGCGCTATGGGGCCAAGGAGTACAACACCGGGGGCTCCTTGACGCCGATTCTTGTCACAGGCACAGCTGGATTCATCGGGTACCACGTCGCCACGCGACTGCTGGCCGATGGTCACACCGTCGTCGGTCTCGATGTCGTCAACGACTACTACGACGTGAACCTGAAGGAGGCGCGGCTCGCTCGCCTCGGACGGAACGCCGGGTACTGCCACGAGCGGATCGACATGTCGGACCGCTCCGCGATGGAGCATCTGTTCACGACGCTCAAGCCGAAGCGCGTCGTGAACCTCGCGGCTCAGGCTGGCGTGCGGCACTCTCTGAAGTTTCCGCACGACTACGTCGATGCCAACCTGGTCGGATTCCTGAACATCCTCGAGGGCTGCCGACACAACGGCTGCGGTCACCTGATCTACGCATCGAGCTCGTCCGTGTACGGCTCGAACCGCAGCATGCCGTTCACCGAGGACCAGGCCACCGAGCATCCGCTGTCGATCTACGCGGCCACGAAGAAGGCCAACGAGATGATGGCGCACAGCTATGCGAGTCTCTACGGTCTCCCGTGCTCGGGGTTGCGGTTCTTCACGGTCTACGGGCCCTGGGGGCGCCCGGACATGGCCCTGTTCTTGTTCACCAAGGCTATCCTGGCGAACAAGCCGATCAACGTGTTCAACCACGGTGACATGAGCCGCGACTTCACCTACGTCGACGACGTGGTGGAGGGCATCGTCCGCCTGCTCGAGACGCCGCCGGCCGCCGATGCGCGCTTCGATCCTAAGGCTCCGGCGGGCTCGATCAGCGACTGTCCGTACCGCGTCTACAACATCGGCAACAACGCCCCCGTCGGTCTGATGGACATGATCACGACGCTGGAGCGCTGCCTGGGGCAGGAGGCCGAGAAGAACCTGATGCCTATGCAGGCCGGCGACGTGAAGGCCACCTGGGCGGATGCCTCATCCCTGGTGGAGGCGGTCGGGTACCAGCCGGCGACCCCGCTCTCGGTGGGGGTGCAGGCCTTCGTCGACTGGTACCTGGAGTACTACGGCGACCCCCGAGAGGGATAGCTCAGAGGGCCGTGTAGGACAGGCCCTCAGGCAGCGCCGCGCGGTCGAGCTTGGACTTCACGTCGACCACGAGGCCGGCGTCGCGCAGCCTGCCGAGCAGGGCCGCCTGCCCGTCCGCGAGCACGCTGTCGTGTGCGACGGCGAGGATCAGGGCGTCGAGCTCCTGGAGCTCGTCGAGGGGCACCGTGCGGACACCGCACTCGTGCAGGGCGTCCGCGGCATCGACCCACGGATCGGCCACCAGGGCCTCGACTCCGAAGGTGCTGAGCTCCGCGACGATGTCGGGCACGCGGGAGTTGCGCAGATCGGGCACGTTCTCCTTGAACGTCAGCCCGATGATGCCGACCCGGGCGGATGCCGGCGCAAGCCCTGCCTGGGACAGCCAGCGAATGACCCGGTGCGCCACGTGAGCGCCCATGCCGTCGTTGATCCGGCGTCCCGCGAGGATCACCTCGGGGTGGTACCCCACGGATTCAGCGCGGGCCGTGAGGTAGTAGGGGTCGACGCCGATGCAGTGGCCTCCCACCAAGCCCGGAACGAAGGGCAGGAAGTTCCACTTGGTGCCGGCGGCGGCCAGCACGTCACGGGTCGAGATGCCCAGGCGGTCGAAGATCAAGGAGAGCTCGTTCATCAGTGCGATGTTGAGATCGCGCTGGGTGTTCTCGATGACCTTGGCAGCCTCAGCAACCGCGATGGTGGGTGCGCGGTGCACGCCGGCCTCGATGATCGCGCCGTAGGCGGCGGCAACCCGGTCCAGCGTCGCCGCGTCTTCGCCGGAGACGACCTTCACGATGCGCTCGAGCGTGTGCTTGCGGTCGCCTGGGTTGATCCGCTCGGGCGAGTAGCCGAGGAAGAAGTCCTTGCCGCGAACCAGGCCGCTCTCGGCCTCGAGGAGGGGACCACAGATCTCCTCGGTCAGGCCGGGCCAGACCGTCGACTCGTACACGACCACGGCACCCGGCGTGAGGGCCTTGGCGACGGTGCGCGAGGCGGCCTTGACGGCGTTCAGGTTGGGACGCCGCTCGCTGTCGATCGGGGTCGGCACCGTGATCACGAAGAAGGTGGCCCCGCTGAGAGCCTCGGGATCGTCGGTGATCTCGATCGACGAGGCCTGCAGCCGGTCCGTCTCGATCTCCCCGGTGCGGTCGTACCCCTTCTTCAGCTCGGCTACCCTGGAGGCGTCGATGTCGAAGCCCACCGTCTCTGCGACCTCGGCAAAGCCGACTGCCACGGGAAGTCCGACGTATCCGAGGCCGACGACGGCCACGCGCTCTTCGATCTGCATCATCCGAACTCGCTCCTTGTGCGGCGCCAACCTATAGCCGGGTCAGGCCGAAGTTCGATTGGCGTGCTGACCTCTGCCTTTCCCATGACATATCGGTCACAGACAGATGGGTGGGCAACGTGCCAAGTTGTACGCGTTTGAGGAGGGTGACTTGACCCAGGTGCGAGCTCTCACGTTCTCCACCCGCTCTATGCTGGCCTTTCTGCATGACGTGATGTTGGCGGCGCCGATCTTCGTGATCGCCCTGTGGCTGCGGCTCGGTGATCTCCTCGCCGACTGGCCCCAGGAGACGATTGCCGAGAACGTGCTGATCTATGTGCTGTGCACGGCGATGGTCTTCTGGCTGCGTCCCACCCGGGGCATGTGGCGGTACACGTCGACGGACGACCTGCTGGTGCTTGTGCGGAACGTCAGCTTGGTCGTCCTGCTCTACCTCCCGCTCAGCTTCGTGCTGACGCGGCTCGAGTCGATGCCTCGCTCGCTGTTCGCCATCGTCTGGTTCGTGCAGCTCGGGGTGCTCTCGGGATCGCGGATTGGCTACCGGATGCTCCGCTCGGGCAAGCTGGCTCGACGGCGCCCGGGTGAGGACGAGCGCATCCCGGTGCTCTTGGTCGGCGCCGGCGATTCGGCGTCGCTGTTCCTGCGGGCCACCAACGACATGGACGACGCTCCGTACCGAGTTGTCGGGCTGCTCGACGCCTCGGTCGACAAGGTCGGCTACCACCTGCAGGGTGTCGAGGTCCTCGGCACGGTCGACGGGCCGCTGGAGCCCATCCTCACCCGCCTGACCAAGCAAGGTGACCGGCCTACGCGGCTCGTCCTCACCGAGGATTCCCTGCGAGGGGAGACCGTCCGGAACCTCCTCGAGCAAGCCGAGGCTCTGGGCATCACGCTCGGTCGCCTCCCACGGATCACCAACCTCCGCGCTGCCATCGATTCCGACCGGATCGATGTGCGCCCCATCGCGCTCGAAGACCTGCTCAACCGGCCTCAGACACAGCTCGACCACGAGCAGATGGCGTCCTTCGTGCAGGGGCGTCGGGTGATCCTCACGGGAGCGGGCGGCAGTATCGGCAGTGAGCTCGTCCGGCAGGTCGCCAGCTTCGGCCCCTCAAAGCTCGTGCTCGTCGATCACAGCGAGTTCCATCTCTACAAGATCAACCGCGAGATGGCCGAGAACCACCCCGACGTGGACAGGCTGCCCATCATCGCCGACGTTCGCGATCGCGCGAAGCTCATGCGGCTGTTTCGAACCATCCGGCCCGATGTCGTGTTTCACGCGGCGGCTCTGAAGCACGTACCCATGAGTGAGTACAACCCCTGTGAGGCGGTGCTCACCAACGTCCGAGGCTCTCGGAACGTGGCGGATGCCTGCCGCGAGGTCGGGGTTCGGACGATGGTGATGATCTCTACGGACAAGGCCGTCAATCCGATGAACCTGATGGGGGCGACGAAGCGCCTTGCCGAGTCCTACTGCCAGGCACTCGACGTTGCGGGTGCCGGCCAGGATGGCGCTACGCGGTACGTGACGGTCCGGTTCGGCAACGTGCTCGGCTCGAATGGGTCCGTCGTGCCGTTGTTCAAGCGTCAGCTCGAGGCCGGTGGTCCGCTGACGGTCACGCACCCCGACATCGAGCGGTACTTCATGACCATCCGTGAGGCTGTGCAGCTCGTGCTTCAGGCGGCCTCGCTGCCTGCGCCTCGCGAAGCAGGCTCTCTGTTCGTGCTCGACATGGGCAAGCCGGTGAAGATCGTCGACCTCGCGCGGCAGATGATTCGCCTCGCGGGACTCCGCCCGGGTGAGGATGTCGACGTCGTCTTCACGGGGCTGCGACCCGGTGAGAAGCTCTACGAGGAGCTCTTCCACGAGAAGGAAGATCTCGTGCCCACGGATGCAGCAGGGATCCAGTCCGCTCGACCGCGGGTGGTCGACCACGGCGTCCTCTCCCGTGCCCTCGAGAACCTGGTCGGACTCGCGGCGGATGGTCGTCGCGAAGACATGCTGGAGGCGATGTACCAGTTGGTGCCCGAGTACGGCGAGAACGCGCGCGCGAGCAACGCCGAGACAGCCTAGCCAGACGCACGGGGCGTGAGACTCCTGAGGGCTCACGAGGTGTCGCTCGTCGCCGCGCTCAGTTGCAGCGCTCTCGCAGGTCGTCTAGCTGGGCCTGTAGGTTGGGGTCTCCGTCGACGACGAGTCGCTCGAGCAGGGCGCGACAGCGACCACGCTCTCCGGCGCGGAGGTTCCACCGGGCTCTCTCGAGCTGACCTGCGGGTGTGAGCCGGGCGCGAAGATCGAGCTCTCGTGCAAGCCGCAGAGCCGCATCTGGACCTTGTACCTCTCCGTGGAGACGCATCGCACGCACGCCAAAGCGGCGGTCCATCAGCGCTGCGGTGCGGGCGGCGTCGAGGGAGGCGACGGTATCGGAGCGCCTCAGGGTCTCGGCATGCTCCCACCAGAGGTCTGCACGGTCCGGGACGGTGGCCACGGCACGTGTCGTCCAGGCTCGGGCCTCATCGTAGCGATCTGCGAGGCGCAGATACTGGGCGTTCTCCGGTATCCATGTGTAGGCATCTGGCGCCCCGCGCACGGCGACCGCGAGCGCCTCGAGGGCGACCTCTGGCTCTGTGCGGGAGACCGCTCGGGCCAGAGCGAGGTGGTGCGCTGGCGACGTGCCGGCGAGCTCGTCGAGCCACCAGCTGCCCAGCGGTAGGGTCCGGACAGCCAGGCTGACCTTCTCCGGGGGGGCACCTGCCGCGAAGGCATCCACCCACGCTCGGGAGGCCAGGCTCAGCTTGCCTGAGCGGGTGTGAATCCAAGCTTGGAGCATTGGAATCCGTCTGTCGGATGGAGAGCGAGTCCGGGCTTGCGTGAGCAGGACGAGCGCCTCGTCGTCGCGAAGCTCTTCGATCAGGAGGTTTGCTGCCTGGATCAACACGTCAGGTGCATCTGCAGCGATGGCGAGGATCGCCTCGGGGCCTTCGTCGAGGTGGTCGAGAGCGGTGAGAGGATGGCGTGGAGCCCAGCTCGCGAGCGAAGACGACTGCCCCGGCGTGTAGGCGGTGACCGCTCGCTCGACCATCAGCTGGCGGGTGGTGACGCCGGCCGCGGCGACGTTGAGTAGGCAGAGAAGGAGGAGGCTGACTCGCGCGAGCCGTGGCTGGGCGGGCCTGGTCGAGCCATGGAGGGCGAGGCGGGTCGCCCACAGACCCGCGACGGTCAGGGCGACCGTCGGCAGGTGCAGGGGAAACTCGACGAGAGAGTGCAGGGCGACAGCCCCCAGCCCAAGGTCGATTCGCCAGGCCGTGTCTCTCTGCTCGGGGGCTTCGCTGGGTCGCAGGGCCCAGAGGGCGGCCGCTGCTGCGATGAGGCCGACCAGCCCGAGCTCAGCGAGCCCGTGGACGAGCTCATTGTGAGCGTGGTTCCAGCGGACGAAGGCTGTGTCGGTCCGGTATGGGCGAATGGCCTCGGCGTAGGTGCCAAGCCCCGCGCCGAGGAGCCAGTGATCCGCCGTCAGGCGCAGCGCATCGAGCCAGTGCCACAGCCTGGGGAGGATGTGTGCCTCCGTGGCGCGCGGACCGAGCACGGCCCACACCGAGATCCCGGGGGCAGTGACGGCGATGCCGGCGAGGAGGGTGGTGCGGTTGAGACCGAGTGCTCGGGCCGTCGAGACCGTGACGAGGACTCCGAGGAGCAGACCCGCTGTCGACTGGATCAGCAAGAGCAGCACCCAGGCCAGCCCGACGGTGATGCCGGCTACCCAGCGCTCGGCCTCTCGGCTCGCGGTGACGGTGCGGCCGATGAGCACAGGCATCAGGAGGACGATCAGGGCGGCGAGATGATTCTCGTTCACGAGCGGCAGGTAGCGAATCCCGTCGGCTTGGATGGGGAGCACGCCGAAGGCAGCGCGAGCACCCGCCAGCCCGTGAGCTAGCGCTGTCGCCATGACGCCCGCGCTCACGATCACGACCAGTCTCTCGACCTGCCGCCGGCTGGCTCCGTGCTTCGTCGCCAGGGTGGCGAGGACAGCGAAGGTCACGACGGCCACCAGAGAGCCAAGGCCTGCGAGCGTGGCCCAGGGTGCGTGGGTGGAGGGGGCCAGCGTGACCCCTGGCCAGGCCTCCAGCCTACCGGGGCTGGTCACCTGCAGGAGGACTCTCGGCAGGGGCACGAGCGACAGAAGCGGCGACAGCGCGAGGAGTGCACCGGCGAGCATCCACTGCTTCGTGACGCCCACCCGCGCGAGCAGGCGATCGCTGCTCGTCAGGCCGAGCAGGCAGCCGGTGGCGAGCACGATGTGCAGCACCAGCCGTGCCTCGGCCAGTGCTCCACCCAGCCCTAGCCACGTGACAACCCACGCGAGCAGCACAAGGGGCGGAAGGTACCGATTGGCGCTACTTCGCGGCAGGCTGCTTCGGCTCCTCCGCGTAGTAGCGGCGGCCATAGCCGTAGTAGTACCTGTAGGATGCTCGGCCATGCTTCAAGTCGACATCGTTGATGACGACCCCCAGT
>PKDJ01000186.1 GCA_002862545.1 Pseudomonadota bacterium | reverse complement strand
CGCGACACCCGCCACCGCAACCGACGTCACCGACGCCGTCGAGGCCCTTCAGCCTCGCCGGACGCGCGCTGGCACCCTGCGCTTCGTCGACCCGGTCCTCGCTGATCCGGCTGCTCCTGCTGCACTCCTCGCACGCCTCGGTCAGGACGATGCGCCCGCTCGCCGCTTGGCCGTCGCCGATGCACTGGCCCGCTCGATCGCCACGACGGGGGTGTCCCCAGCCGGGCTGACCGACGCGGCGGTCCACGACGCCGATCCCCTGGTTCGTGCCCGGCTCTTGGTTGCCCTCGATCCCGCGCGCGACCTCACCGCACTGCTCGAGCGCCTCGCAAGCGACCCGAGCTCCCCCGTGCGTGCGGCCGCTGCATCCGCACTCTCTGAAAGCACGAGCGCGCGACACGCCTTGGTGCTCGCAGCACGCGATCAGGCTCCCGAGGTTCGCCTTGCCGCAGTCCGTGCACTCGGCTGGCAGGGCGCGGAGTTCGACGCTGTCGCGGCATGCCTCGGCGACGAAGACCGAGACGTGCGTCTGCATGCGATCCAGGCCCTCGTGCGCATCGACTCTGCTCGCGCCGCCGTCGCTGTCGCGTCGCTCGTCGACGACCCTGACGCGAGCGTCCGCCACATGGTGTCGCGCCTCACCCGCTGAGCGGGTAGCCACGCCTCGCAGGAGGCCTCATGCCGACGCTCCAGGACACCCTAGAGACCCTCGAATCCATTGCGCCTCTCCGCCTGGCTGCAGACTGGGACAACGTGGGGCTGCTGCTCGAGGGCACGCGCGACGTCTCACGAATCTTCCTGACTATCGACCTGACGCAGGCCGTCGTCGAGGAGGCCTTGGAGGCAGAGGCCGACCTCGTCCTCGCCTACCACCCGCCGATCTTCGGCGGTCTGAAGCGCCTGACCACTCGAAACGCGAGTGGTCTACTCAGACTGATCCGCTCGGGGATCCATGTGTACAGCCCCCACACGGCGCTCGACGCCGCGGCCGACGGCATGGGCGACTGGCTACTCGACACCTTCGAGGTGTCCGAGCGGGCTCCAGTCACACCCGACGCCATCGATCCCGCGGTAGGCATCGGACGAGTTGGCACCCTCACGCGCACCCTCTCGTCACGCGAAGCCATCGCACGAACCAAGGCACACCTCGGTCTTTCGCACGTGCGCGTGGCTGCAGGGACACGTCCCATTCGGCGCGTGGCGGTGTGTCCCGGCGCCGGTCACAGCGTGCTGTCCGACGCGCGTGACGTAGATCTCGTGCTCACCGGCGAGATGCGCCATCACGACGTCCTCGCGTGGACGCGTCGAGGCGTCACTGTAATTCTCACCGACCACACCAACACCGAGCGCGGCTTCTTGCCCTTGCTGGCCGACCGCCTCGCCTACGAGACGATCGTGAGCCGCGTCGACGCCGATCCTCTGGCCGTCCGCTAGACCACAGGGCATGCCGGACCGCCGTTGCGTGTCCAGTGGCACCGCCACGGGATATCCGGCCGCCCCGCCCCGTTCGTGATTTGTCAGCTACGCACAGCGGCTTGACTTTTCTCGACAAGGCGTGAAGAAATCGTCAGCCCGCGCGTCAGCGCGCCGAACCCGACGCCCTGCGTCGCCATGGAGGAGACCACATGAACCGCTCGATTCTCTTCGGGATCGCCCTCGCCCTGACCGGCGGGTGCGATGTCATCGCCGATGTCATTCCAAGCGTGAACATCACCGGCAAGGTGCAGGTCGATGGCGACATGCCCGCCGACTACACCTTCGAGCTGTACAGCGTGACGGAGAACCCGGATGCCTTCGACGTGTCCTTCTGCGTCGACGAGGGTGTCAGCGCTGACTGCTTCGGTCGCGTCAAGGTGCCGAAGCTCAACTCCGCCGCCGAGATCGGCGAGGTCAAGGTCAACGGTGCCAACTTCGAGCTGCTCGATGTGCCCGCCGACATCGCCTACGTCCTCGTCGTCAAGGGCGCCGACGACACCGTCACCTGCTCCACCGACATCCTCGGCTTCGACCCAGTCACCAAGGTCGTGACGGCAGACAACGCCATCACCTTCGACCTCGAGGGCGATCTCGGCGACTTCGACGCCGGCACGGCCCGCCTGAACTGCTTCGCGCCCGCCGAGGAGCCCGAGCCCCCCGAGGAGACCGAGCCCGTCGAGGAGCCCCCGGCCGAGGTCGAGGAAGAGGTGATCGACGAAGACAACGACATCAAGGCCCCCGCTGTGCCTGCGTGGACCTCCTTCGTCGCCACCGACAAGGGCGGCTCTACCGTGTTCGCCGATGCCTCCATGGAGCCGGCCAACGCCGATGCGCCCTGTGGCCCAGACTTCCCGCCGGTCGTCGAGGTGAAGGGCGAGGTGGAGAACGCTGCCGAGCAGGCCTTCATCCGCATCCAGTTCGGCAGCGGCGACGACGCCACCTACCGCACCATCGAGACCCCGATCGTCGACGGCAAGATCGACCAGCCGATCTCGCTGACGGGCGGCTACTCCATCGTCCAGCTCGACACCGACGCCGAGCTCAACGGTGTGGGTGAGTCCAACACCATCACCTGGTGTGAGAAGGATGATCTCCCCGGTCAGGAGATGCTCGTCATCCTCACCTGGGACAAGGACGACACCGATGTCGACACGCACGTCTACTCCCAGGCGTCCGAGGTCGCGTACTACTCCATGAGCCAGCCCTGGGGTGACCTGGACATCGACGACATCGACGGCTTCGGCCCCGAGACCTTCACCACCACGCCCGAGACCTCGGGTGAGCAGTACGAGGTCAAGGTCCACTACTACAGCGACCACGGCAACGGCCCGACCGAGGTGACCGCACGCGTCATCTACCTCGACGACAGCACCGGCGAGGTCTGCGACGTGACCTCGACCTTCACGATGCAGTCCTACGAGTGGTTCGACGTGGGCGTCTTCGGGCCGGGCCTCGCCTGCCCGCAGTAGCCGGACTCCCAGCACGACAGCGCCGTCCACCCCTCGGGGTGGGCGGCGCTCGACGTCTGGGGTGCTCGCCCGATGGACCCCGCCACGGCCAGCGGACTTAGGGGAAGGGGTCGCGGACCCGTGGGCGCGGCCCACGGCATCACGTCTAGCGGAGCAGCTGCTCGAACAGCGCGAAGTTCTCGACCTCACGCTCGTCGACGACCCCGTCCGCGCTGACCATCTTCAGCGCTGTGTTCAGGAACAGCTGACGGTGCTCGGGCGGAATGTCAGTCGGATCGATATCTTCCGGCGCTGGTGGCACCTTCAGGTATCGCTCCACCTCCGCCTGCTCCTCTTCGTCGAGGGCAAGCTCGCTCACCATCTTCCGAACAAAGCTCTTCTCGCTGTCGGCCACCTCAAGATCGGCCCAAGCAAAAGAGCAGATGAAGCGCATCAGGCGCAGGCGGTCCTCGCTCTCGAGGTCCTGGATGTCCATCTCGGCCTCCGAATTCTCGGCACGGTACACCGGGCGGACCGCTCAGGTCGCCTCTCTCTCGCGGACACAGGTTTTTCCACCACTTCGAGCGACGAGACTCCCGACACCAGGTGGGGCGGAGCTAGCCTACCGACTGCTGAAACCGCCGCGCCAGCTCGAGTGGCACACGCACACGTGCATCCCGCTCGCGCGCGAGCGCCCCGTCGAGGAGCACAAGGGCATCGGGGAGGACGACCGAGCTCGCTACCCGCGCCGCAGCCTTACGCACAGACCACGACGGGTCATCGACGGCCACCTGAAGGATCCTCGCCGACACCGCGGCTGGCGCATTGGCGCAGGCTGTCACCGCGAGCTCGCGGACGGCCGGCTCCGGGTCGCTGACCAGTCTCACCAGCGCCGAGATCGCCTCTGCGAAGTAGTGGGTGAGCACGGCGAGGCGCATGACCCCCAGGCTGCTGACCGTCGGGTTGGGGTGTCGGATGCCCTCCACCACCGCAGCGAGATCCTCCGTGCGAAGCACCTTCGTCCGCGCGATGCGACCAAAGGCATCGATGAGGCTCTCGAGCGCCGCACGCTCCTCCGAGTCGGTGACCACCTCACCGAGATGCAGCAGCTCCACGTCGCGCGGAAAGGCGTAGAGGCGGGGGCGAGTGCGTGGCAGAGCGCGCTCCGAGGGGGGATCAGAGGGAGGGGAACCAGCCGAAGAACGTCGCCAGCTGACGGCGCCGACCCGGCTCTAGGTAGTCGAAGTTGATACCTCGATCGACGACCTCCCAGTACTCAGCGTCGTCTACACCGAGTAGTTCGTCTCGAATCGATCGCAGACGCGACACCTGCTCGGCACTCATGTCCTCGAAGATCCGTCGCGCAGGCTCCTCGCAGCCCTGCTCCAGGTAGTAGGTCGCCAGCTTCACCTGTGCCTTTCGGACCCCTCGCAGCGACGCTTCCTGGCTGCGTCCGCCCTCAGGCTCCCGATCCACGTCGAGGAAGAGATCGAGGAGTTCGTCGTGACACGGGGCGTTGGCCGCATGCACGGCCTCGATCAACGTGCACAGGTCGTAGGCGGCTGTCTCGAGGATGAACCCGAGCTTCGACGAGAAGGCGAGCTGACCGTAGAACTTGATGCGGTTGGCCAGCTCGACCACCCGATCGCAGTCCTCTGCCGCCAGGAGCGTCTCGGCCAGCTGTCGGTACTCGTTGAGCAGGTTGTAGGCCGTGCGCACGTCGCGGCCGTTCAGCGCGGCCCGCATGTAGGTGTTCAGGAAGCGCTGGCACAAGGCAACCGTGTGGATGTCGTGATTCTCCAGGGCGAAGCTTGCCAGTCGGCGCGTGCGAATCGCGACGACGTGGTTCACGTCGCGCAGCCGGTTGACCGACTCGTTGAACACCGCCTGGTACTGCCGAAGGACCTTCATCTCGAGCCAGGTTCGTCGCGCCGAGAGGGCGCGGACCATGTCAGGATGAAGCGCGACGAAGTCTTGGTCGTGGCTGACGAGCCGTGAGCTGTCGAACCAGCTCTCCGGCAGTCCACCCTTGTGGGCGACGTGCGTGCGGGCCACGTGCCCGAGCGCGTCGAGGCAGGCGAAGGTCAGGGGCTTGTCCTTCTTGTCCACCGAGTTCAGCGCAATGTCGCCGAGCTGCTCGACGGCGAGGACGATCGCGGCATGCGCCTCCGGAACCTCGCTCTGACCGCGCGAGACGAGGCGCTGTAGCCGGTACTCCCCCTGCTCGCGGATGCGCAGAATGACGTGAACGGGTGACAGAAAGTCGAAGACGTACACAAAGTACGGGAGGATCGCGAGCAGGGAGACACTCATCGCCGCGAACGCGACCAGCGACATCACCGTCGGGAAGGCCGTGCCGTGGACGCTCATGCTCACCCAGAGCACGATCACACTGGTGACGACGAAGAAGCTGAGGACGACCTGGTTTGCCGGATCGGCTACGAAGAGCTCGGTGATTCTGGGTGTGTAGCGGTTTGCCGCCAGCTCCACGATGATCGCCACGACCGTGATGGCGATGGCGAGGACGCCGACCGTGACCTCGGCAAAGCTGGTCAGCGGCCCGATGGTGCCAGGCGCCGTCAGCACCTTGAGCGGACTGGCACCGTTAAGTCCGAAGTCGGCGATGAACAGCGCGGCGTACACCGCCAGCGAGACGAGGCTGAGTAGAACCAAGCCGAGCATGGGCTTGCTGCGACGAGGCGTTGGCGGCTCGAGAGGAAGTGGACTCACACGAGGAGTCTAGTTCAGCGCCAAGGCCGCTTGGGGATCTGAGCGCCACGCTCTTGCTCGAGCGCGCCCTGCGCCTGCCGGAGCAAGTCCGCTGTGACGGGGTCTTCGCCAGCCACCAGGACCGGGGCGAGCAGACGGACAGCCTCCCCCGGAGCCCCGTCCTCGAGCGCGATACTCGCCAGCGCGCGGCGCGCGGGCACATCGAGCGTGTGGACCTCCAGCACCGCCCAGAGCTCCGCCACGGCGGCATCACCCTCCCCCGAGCGTGCAAGGGCTCGCCCGAGGACGAGCCGCGCGTCGAGATCGGACCCATCCCGAGCGAGAGCCGACTGCGCCTGGGCGATCGCGCTTTTCGGGTCGCCATCGAGCAGAGCCAGCTCTCCCAGGGCCACCTCAGCTCGCGCACCACTGCGAATCAAGGCCGCACAAGCCTCTTCGGCGGCCGGGCGCTCACCGGCCCGCGCAGCCGCAATGGCCATCAACCGGAGCGCCCCGTCAGCGCTCGGCTCCACCCGTAGAGCCTCCGCCGCGGCGTCCATAGCGAGAGCAGGCTGCCCGAGCCGCAGCGCGATCTCCGCCGCCCGCAGGGCCACCGCCGGGCTGTCGGTCTCGCTGTGGAGACGATCGAGCTGCCGAAGCGCTGACGGCAGCTCCCCGGTTGCCAGCGCAACATCCGCCGCGAGCCAGTGCACGGCCCAGGCACCTCGCCTGAGCGCCGCCAGTCGATTCAGCTCACGCTCAGCCGGCATCGTCAGGTCGAGGCGCAGGCGCTCCAGCGTGCGGCCCAGGTGTCCGAGCGCCGGAGCCGCATCACGCGCATCACCGATCCCGGGCCCAGGCGCGGGGTCACCGAAGGCTCCGGCCTCGGCAGACCACACGACGGGATTGACGCGGTTCGAACCGGCTGCCGCAGCGAGCGCGCTCGCCTCTGGCCTCGCCGAGGGGCCTCGGGGGGTGCGGTGCGTCGGCTGGTCGGCGATGGATGAGCCATCCCCGATCCGCGGGTAGGTCGCCGCCCAAGCACCCTGCACATAGCGGCCATCGGTGAACGTCCAGCCGGTGAGCGGAACCAAGCCGAGCCAGCGAGCCCCGGCACTCGCCTCGTGCCAGACCCCCTCGGGCCTCATCACGCGAAGATCGGCGGCCAGAGGTACCCCTCGCCCCAGCGCATGCAGCGTCGCTCCGACATCCGCGAGCCCCACCGGATCGTGAGAGACCTCAGCGCTCCACGGACCTCCAGCCATCACGAGCGGAACCCGGAGCGTGGCGTCATCGAGCATCGCCCCGACCGTCGGAACACCGGCATCCGACTGCGGTAGACCCCGATCTCCGGCCACCACGACCCATCGATCAGGCCCTGGTGGGAGAGCCTCCAGGAGGGCCTGAAGCGAGGCATCCACGGCATCGAGAGCCCGGTCACAGCGCTCCAGCACAGGCCCCGAGCCACCCTCGCAGGGCCACGCCGCGTCCTCGAGGTGAATCCACGTAAAATCGGCACGCTCCCGGATGGCACCCGACACGCGCTCTGCGTCCGAGCCGGCCGCATGGGACATCCACCGAGGAAGAGCGGACAGCGTCGCGGGCGACCCCCAGGCCGCCGTCTCTCGCTCAGCCGCCACAAAGGTCTCGGGCAGCGTAGGCAAGCTCGCCGGCCACTCCAGGGACGGACCCCGGACTCCGTGAGCGGGCGGAGAGGCTCCGAGCAGGAGGGTCGCCAGTGCGACCTCGCGGTCTGGCGAGCTCGTGTAGGCCCGGTCGAAGTCGGTCCCTCGACGCCTCAAGTCGTCAAGACTCTGCAGAGGATGCGTGACTAGCCGATCCACTCCCACATCTCCGAGCGTCACCAGCAAGACGGACGGAATCGGGGGGGGCTCGGGCTCGGCCGGCACGCAGCCGACCACGATGAGGGCAAGGGGCCAGGGCACGACGGCGGCTATCGCATCTGTGCCTCCGATGTGTGTGGTACGAACGAGTCACCAGCGAGCAGGGGACGTTCGAGCTACACAGACGTCTCGTTCAAGTCCGAGGTCGTGTCGTGGTCGACACGACGAGGGAGGCTGGATGTTGAAGTCGATCACTACGCTCGTGCTGGGCCTGACGCTTGCCACTGGCGCCCTTGCACAGGACGACCTGCCTGCGCCTCCACCGGAGGATGCGCTTCCGATTCCGACGCTCGACATCGATCGCATTCCCCCGCGCACCAGCTACGAGTTTGCGGTCCAGTTCAGCTACGGGACGGTCACCTACTGGCGTGACTACGTGCCACCCTGGATCGGCTTCGGCGTGCGCGGCGGCTGGGGACGCAACCTCGGCGTCAGCGGAGCCCACCGCATCGGCCCGTCTGTGACGGCTGTAGCCGAGGGCCCCCTGGGCATTCACACGAGCATCGCCGCCGAGCCACACCTGGCCTGGGACTACGTCGGCGACAAGGGCTTGCTCCTCGGAGCTGGTGTGGGCCCCGCCCTGATGTGGCACTCCCGCTCCGACACCATCGGCGGAGAGAACTCCTTCGGTGTGGCGCCCGGCGCCGCGGTTCGCCTCGGGTGGTCCCAGACCTTCAGCCGGGTCGGTCGTCGGCTCTTCGTCTTCCTCGAGCCGAAGATTCGCTACGTCGACGGCGCTCCGAACCCACTGGTCGCTCTGGCGATCGGCTCTGGGCGAGGCAAGTAGTCGCTCGAGGCGCAAGTCGTGACGAAGGGCGACGTTCGACGCCGGCAGCGGCCATGTTACAGACCGCACCTCCCGTCGCTGCGCCTTGTCTGGCGCACTCGACGGCGACCCATCTGACTCGCTGAAGACACTTGGAGGCTGCGTTGCTGCGCACTGTCCCGTTCGCCATCTTGGCCACCGTGCTCCTGGGCACGGGCTGCACCGACCCCAACCTCGACGCACGACTGGCCGCGATCGAAGCCAAGATCGACAATGTCTCCCAGAAGGTGGACGGCATCAAGGCTGCCCCCGCTGCACCCGCCGGCAAGGCCGGAGCGGCCGCTGGCGCAGCCAGCGCGGAAGACGAGCAGAAGGCTTCCGAGCTCCTCCAGGCCGCCAACAAGGCCATGGGCGAGATGAAGTTCGACGACGCGAAGGCCAAGCTCGCTGAGCTCAAGTCCAAGTTCGGCACCACCCGGGCCGCCCGCGCCGCGAGCCGCCTCGAGGGCGAGCTCGCCGTCGTCGGCAAGCCCGCCGGCGACCTCAAGGTCGAGAAGTGGCACCAGGGCCAGGTCGCCAGCTTCGACGACGGCAAGGCCACGCTGCTGGTCTTCTGGGAGGTCTGGTGCCCGCACTGCAAGCGCGAGGTTCCGAAGATCGAGGAGACCTTCTCCAAGTACGGCTCGAAGGGCCTGAACGTGGTCGGTCTGACCAAGCAGTCCCGCGACAAGAGCGACGAGGACGTGCAGGCCTTCATCAAGGAAAAGAACGTCTCCTACCCGATCGCCAAGGAAGACGGCTCCCTCTCCACGCACTTCGGCGTCCGTGGCGTTCCGGCTGCCGCCGTCGTCAAGGGCGGCGAGGTCGTGTGGCGTGGCCACCCCGCCCGCCTGACGGACGACATGCTCGAGAAGTGGCTGTAGGCCCCTTCCAGGCGGCATTGAGCCGCCCCAGCTCCCCGACTTGCTCGGGGTGACAGCGGCCACCTCGCGAATGCGCGAGGTGGCCGCTTCGTCTTCTAGGTGCCGCTCGACAGCGGCGGCAACTTGGAGGACCCATGAACCCGAGCATCGTCTTCGCGGGCATCGCCGCGCTCGCCCTGACACCGACCGCCCTCGCAGCACCGACCGAGCTGGTCGTCGACAACACCTTCGACGGCGAGGCCCATGTCTACGTGAACGGCGGCTACGCAGCCACCATCGGCGGCGACTCACGTACGGCCATGCGACTGCGCCCCGGCCTCACCAACCTCGAGATCGTTCGTCCGGGTGGCTTCGTGCTGCTGAGCACCCGCCTCATGCTGAACAAGGGCCTGACCACCGAGGTGCAGGTGACTGCGCCGATGACGGACGTTCGGCTCGTCAACCCGACGACAGCACCCCTCCGCATCGACCTCGGCCGACACGACGACGTCTGGCTGGCCCCCGGCACGGCCATCACCCTGCCCGTGCGCGCCGGCTCCCGAGAGCTGCTCACGGTCGTGCGCGAGCGCACTGGGGAGCGGGTCGTGGAGCGACGGGACCTCTGGGTGGAGCCAGGTCGCTCGGTGACCGAGAGACTGACCTGGACGGCTCCACCCATGCCCTCGCAGCTCATCCTGTCCAGTCACCACCGCCGTGATCTCCGTGTCTTGATCGCAGGCCGTGACCGCGGTGCCCTGCGACCTGGCTCGACCCTGCGCCTCCCCGTGGAGCTCGGCCGGCTGAGCGTTCAGCTCGTAGAGGTAGGGGGCTCCGTGATCTTCGCGGATCGGATCTGGGTGACCCACGGGGCCGACACGCGTGTGACGGTCGACAGCCGCAGAGCGACCCGGGTCACCACACTGACCCATCCACCGCCTGGGCGTGCCCCCGTGCAGCGACCAGGACATCGACTGCCACCACCGCCCCCCATTCGGGTCTCGGTCGCCTCGACCTGCACCAGCGGTCGTCACCGATAGAGAAGGCGCTAGCTGCACAACGAGCGCCAGAGCGGCCATTTGTGCCACATTTGGCTGCGCTGTAGCCCGTCGATCTCCTGGCTAAGTCCCCGCACTTGCGGGGCAATGCCCCAACTCCAGGAGGAAGCCGTGCGCACCCTGATGTGGACTGTCGCTGCGACTCTGCTCGCCGCCTGCGGTGGCTCGGAGCCAGCCCCTGCACCCGAGCCCGCGCCAGCAACGGTCGAGAAGAAGGCCAAGGTCGAGAAGAAGGCCGAGCCCAAGGAGGAGAAGGTCGATCTCACGACCTTGTCCCCCGAGGAGCAGAAGGCCAAGCTGATGGAGATCGGCGAGAAGGTCTACAAGACGGGCGGCAAGAAGGGCCTCGCCTGCAACACCTGTCACCAAGACAACGGCAAGGGCGTTCCCGGTGCCTTCCCGCCTCTCGCCGGACAGAAGGACCACATGGGCGACTGTGCCAAGCACGCAGGCATCGTCATCAACGGCCTCCAGGGCGAGATCGAGGTCGACGGCATCACCTACAACGGTGTGATGACGCCCCAAGGCGATCTGCTGACCGATCTCGAGATCGCCGCGGTCATCACCTACGAGCGCTTCTCATGGGGCAACGACTTTGGCGTCTGCATGCCGGAGCAGGTCGCGGCAGCCCGCCAGGGCGGCTAACTCTGGGCGGGGCCACACCCACCGGAGGCCACTGTGTCCGTCCTCGTCACAACGCTCCGAGCCGTCCTCGAGGCGGCGGACCGCACGTTCGATGACGGACGTGTCTCCGCGGCCCGCGCCGGCTACGTCGATCTGCTGGGTCGAGCCCAGGACCGCTCCGACCCGTCGATGGAGATCCTCGCGCGAGCGATGCTCGCCATCTGCGCCCTGAGGCTGCGTGACCGAGCGAGTGCCGAGGAACAGCTCGACGCCAGCCAGTGGCGGCTCGACTCAGCCTCGGTAGAGGCCCAAGCTCGCCACCGGCGTGCCGCCGCTCGGCTCAGCATGGAGCGCGACCCTCGAGAGCAGGTCCTCTCCGGGCTCCACAGCTACCTCGCCTGGGCAGAGGATCACCGGATCGCATCGGGTGTTCTCGATGCCTGTCTCCTGCTGGCCGATCTTCACGGACCCGCCGATCGGGTTCTCTGGCTCGAGCATGGTCTCGACTACGCACGCGCCCACGACCTCGAGCAGGGCCTGGGGCGCGCATACGGCCTGCTTGGCTCAACACTCGACCAGCTCGAGCAGCCCGAGCAAGCGCTGGTCGCCTGGCAACAGGCACTGGCCTGTCACGAGCGCCAGGCCCAGGTAAGAGGACGCGTCGGTGCCGGCTGGGCAGCGGGAGAGCTCGCCTGCCGCCTAGAGGACTGGCCCCTGGCACGACAGCACCTCGAGGCGGCCCTCGCGCTCGCCGAGCGTGCCCAAGACTGCTCGGATCTCGAGCCTCTGATTCTCGGTGACCTCGCTGTGGTCTACGAGGCCGCAGGTGATGTGATCGAGGCCCGACGCCTGATCCTCAGAGCCCTCGCACGGGCCAGAGAGCAGGAGCTCCACGTGTTCGCAGCATCCCGCCATCAGCGCCTGCGAGCCGTCGCAAAGCGACTCGATCTCGACGCCTGAGCTAGCGCCAGACCCGATCGTCGGGCCAGCAGCGGGCCCCGGCATCGGTGACGAGGAAGGCCTCCACCGCACGGTCGGTCATCCGGGCCGCTTGGTACGAGATGCCCTTGCCACCCTCGACGTGAAAGCGGTCGGCCACGACAACGAGGTAGCCCTGCCCATCCCAGACCTCGAGCGCACCGGCCGCGATCCGGTGGTCTCTCCAGGCCATCATCTCGACCATCCGAGGCTCCCAGGCGACCGGGATCGGGGACTCGCCGAAGGCCTCGCCCAGAACGAACATGTAGCTGGGTGGGAGGGGCAAGATCGCCTGAGGCGGACGAGGGGACCAGTCGACCCCCACAGCGCTGACCTGAGCCCCCCACGACGCGGCGGTCACGAGCGGCCGGTAGGCGGACCACGCGAACCCCACGTCGGTCGACCAGCTCAAGAGCTCGGGTAGATCTCCTGGAAGTACGGCGCCCGCCGCGTATTGATCGAGCACGGACTGGCTCTCGATCGGCAAGTCGGCGAGTGCGAGCGTCACCGGTCCTTGCCGAGAGAGCATGCGGGCCGCGCGCGTCGCACGCCACAGATCGGGCTGCGTTCCGCGTCGAATACCCAGCACGACGACCGCAGGCGGCGGCACCGACGCAATGTCGTTGCCCGAGACATAGGTGCATGTCTGACAGATCGCTGCAGTAGCCGCGTACAGGAGAATCAGCATACCGGCCCGTTAACCCGTGGCGTTAGGTCGCGTTCAGTCCAGCTGCGTGACGCGGAATTCGCAAGCGCTAAACTGCCCCTAGGAGGGACGATGCCCGAGGACGTGGCACCACCACTAGCCGGAGGACGCTACCGCTTGGTGGCGACACTCGGCGTGGGTGGGATGGCCACGGTCTATCGGGTCTACGACGCCCTCCTCGATGTGTTCAGAGCCGTAAAGGTGCTCGACCCGGAGCTCACGCGACGCCGAAAGACCCGAGAGCGGTTCCTCAACGAAGCGCGCACCATGGCCAAGCTCCGTCACGCCAACATCGTCAGCGTCTTCGACATGGGCGTCGAGGACAACCGCGTCTTCATGCTGATGGAGCTCGTCGAAGGTGGCAGCCTCATGGAGCGCGTAGAGCAGTACGGTCCGCTCTCTCCAAGGCAGGCTGCGCGTGTCATGATCGGCGTCCTGAACGCCCTGGACGTGTCGCACAGTCACGGCGTGATTCACCGTGACGTGAAGCCGCACAACGTGCTCCTCAGTCTCGAGAGCCACCCCAAAGTCACCGACTTCGGAATCGCCACCGTCAACAGTGAGGACCACCACCTCACCCGCACCGGCGCCGTGATGGGCACCTGGGCCTACATGGCGCCCGAGCAGCGCAAGGATGCGAAGTCCGTCGACGCGAGATCTGACGTCTACGCTGCCGCAGCAACCCTCTACGCCATCACCACCGGGACAGAGCCCCTCGATCTGTACGTCGAAGAGACCCATGCCGAGATGCTGGCCGGCATCCCCGAGCCTCTCGCCAAGGTCGTGCGACGTGCCTCACGGTACAGGGCGAGCAAGCGCTATGCGTCAGCCGCCGACATGGCCAGGGCCCTCGAGGACTGCCTAGCCCTGCTGCCGGCCGATCCGCCCGGCACGCTGCCCTTGATCGTCAGCGACTCTCTCAGCGACTACGCCCGACCCGACTCGTCCGACTTCGACCACTCCCTCGTGTCGGAGGAGTCGGGTGGTCCTCCGTATCGAAAAGCGGAGACCACCACACTCGACGAGTCCACCTTCGACGAGGCCTCCGAAGACCACTTCGGACTGGAGCAGCTTCAGAGCCAGCCCCGAGCCGAGCTGCCGAGGGACTTCCTGGATCCACAAGACCCGCCCGAGTCCCTCGACCTCCCTCCCGCACCACCGGAGCTGTTCACATCGCCTGCAGCGGCGCAAGAGCCCGCTCCCAAGGTCCGGGCACCCGCCCCCGCCGGTCCTCGCCCCGCTACCGCCGAAGAGCTGAAGGCCGCCGGAATCTCGCCCAAGCTCCGTGGCGCTCTCCACCAGGTGCGCATCCTGCCGGGTGGCATTCGAATCGACCGCAGCCCACTCGGAACACTCCTCCTCGCGACCCCCCGCATCTCGCACATCCTCCTCTCCTTCGCGGGTGACCGCTTCCGCTGCAACGTCGCCGTCCCGAGAGACAAGCAGGCACCACAGGGAACGACCCCGCTCCGGAGCGAAGCCCCCAGGGACCTGATCAGCGGCCTCAACGAGCGTCGACGCGTGCTACCCGAGAGCGCCCGCTGGAGCAGCGTCTTGGGCCTCATCGGCCTCGCGGCGGCCTCTCTACTCTGGACCGTCCACACACAGCTCCCCGCAGACCTTCTGCAGGCCTGGGGCAGCCCCCTGCTAGGCCTCACCCTAGCCGCCGCAGGCACGGGAGGGCTGGCCGTCGCCGCCCTCCCCCTGACGCTGTGGTCATGGTGGCTCGGCCGCAAGACGCTCCTGATGTACGACCTCGACTCACGCCGGCTCACGCACTGGAAGAAGCTGGACGACATGTTCGCGGTCGTTGCTGGCGCTGGAGTCGACTGGGTCGTCGGCGGCACCGCTGGGCTGCAGTCCGCATCGACAAAACAGGCCTCACTGCGTCTGACTCGAGGCGAGCCCGGCGACCTGATCACCAATGTTCAGGGCTGGACCGCCAAGGCCGACGGGGCCACACTCACCTTCATGCCCGATGGCGTCTGGATCCAGCGCGCCCGGCAGCCCTTGTCGCTGGTCCTCTGGGGTGATGTTGCTCTCGACGTGGCGCAGACGACACCAGACGACTCGGGAGCTCAGGCCGATGGGTCCGTCGACCTCAGCTTGCGCGGCGACGACCTGAACGTCGTGCTCCGGAGTCGGCAGCCCGAGCCCCTGAACCGACTCCACGGGCTCCTCGAGACCCTGGCCCACACCTCGGCCCTCCCAGCAAGTGGGAACGCCCTCGGCGCATTCCTCTAGTGGCTCGTCAGCTCAGCCAGGTTGGGACGGCGACCAACAGCGCGAGGATCGAGCCCGACAGCCACAGCGGCACGAGCAGTAGGTGTCCTCCACCGGAGGAAGAGAGGATCGTGCTCGCGTCGCGCCCACCCGAGCCGAGCTGACCCAGCCGCATCACCCCATCGAGCACAGCGGCGACCTCGAACATCACGAACGTGAACCACACCAAGAAGGAGCCACCCCACGACACGGAGAGCACCCCCACCGTGCCGCCGACAAAGGCTCCCGAGCAGAGCAACACCGCGGCTTTTCTGTTCATCGTCCCCCACCGTGGGCCGCGTATCCTCGCGACCCTCTACAGACCAAGGCGGACCGCTGCCTCGCCGAGCGTTGGTCTTGCGGTTCGGAAGGCATCAACACTTGAGCGTGCACGCGGTCTGCTCCCGAGGCATGCTCTCACCGTGAAGAGGACCCCGCCAGACCTCCCCGACAACGACACCTGGGACCCCGGGGGCTCGCCTCGTCCGCAGCCTGACCTACACGAGGAAAGGTACGTTCATGGCGACATCCTGGGCCGAGGCGGCATGGGTGACGTCCTGCGTGTCCACGACCGCCAGCTGCGCCGTGACGTGGCGATGAAGATCCTCCGGGCCGACCGCGACACCGCCGCCTCACGAGCTCGCTTCGAGCAAGAGGCGCAGGTCACGGGGCAGCTCGCCCACCCCAACATCGTTGCCCTGCACGACACGGGACATGACCAGCAAGGGCGCCCTTGGTTCACCATGAAGCAGGTGGACGGCGAGTCTCTCGACGACGTCATCCGGCGCTGGGGAGACCATGTCGCAGCGGGCCAGATGACGTACGAGGTCGCTCTGGTGCGCGGCGTCGAGATTCTGCGGCGCGTCTGCGATGCAGTCGCCTTCGCCCACTCCCGCGGCGTGGTTCACCGCGACCTGAAGCCCGCGAACGTGATGGTCGGTGCGTTCGGTGAGGTGCAGGTGATGGACTGGGGCCTGGCCCGACTCCAAGGCGACACCGACGACCAGCAGACCGTGTCATCGGATCACGTCGGCGCCCTCGAGACGCAGGACGGTGCGCTGGCGGGCACCCCCGCCTACATGTCGCCCGAGCAGGCGCTTGGCCAGAACTCCAAGATCAGCCCCCAGACCGACGTCTGGGCACTCGGCGCGATGCTCTACGAGCTCCTCACCTTCAGCCGAGCCTTCCGGGGAGACGTCGACACCCTGCTCGCTGACGTGCGCGGCGCGACAGTGGAGAGCCCCAGCGCACGCCGGCCGGACCTCACCGTGCCTCACGAGCTCGAGGCCGTCGTGCACCGCAGCATGCAGTACGCCCCCGCAGAGCGCTACGCTTCCGTCATCGACCTCTCCGCGGATCTCCAGGCCTGGGTGGAGGGGCGCCCCCTCGCCTCTCTCCGGTACTCGGCCCCCCAGCTCGCCTGGATGTGGGTTCGGCGCAACCGGGCCTTGGTCACTGGCGCCGCGATCGCTACGGGATTTGCCATGCTGCTCGGCATTGGCGGCACCCTGCGGTACGTGCGCGACCTCTCCGCTGCCGAGACGGAGGCCCGCCTAGCACTCGCTGAGGGTCGTGTCGCGACGGCAGAGGCCCTCTCCGCCAACGGGCGGTATGCCGATGCCCGTCAGCAGTTCCGTACGGCCCTTCCAGAGCTCCGGCGCTTGGGCGCCGAGCTCACGAGTGCACAGCTCGGGCTGTGGGCAACCTTTCACCACAGCGCGCCCCCAAGCTGGCGCCTGAAGCTGGATGCCGATGCCATGGCCCTCCCGGGACCCACAGGTCGGCGCTTCTACGTCTACGCCGACGGCGTGCTCGAGGAGCGCGCCTGGCCCTCGGGACGCATCGTCCGCAGCTGGCCACGGCCCCTTCCCGGTCGCTTGAAGGGCATGCGCCTCGAGAACGGCAAGCCCGTCCTGTACACCCGGGACGAAGAGGGCTGGCTCGTCCGCCTGGTCGGTCCATCCGGCCAAGAGGAGCGCCTGTTCCGGACCGCCCCCGGTCGACTGCGCCTTCCCGACGACCCGAACCTCCTCCTGCTTGTAGTTGACCCCCCCACCCCCAGCTCAACTGCATGGCGGCGTGACCCCGAGACCGACCTCTGGAGCAGCACGGTCCTCGGTGAGGGGTATCCGGAGAGCTGGAGCGGCACGCACGTCATCCTCACGCGACAGCGACCCAAGGCGGTCCGCCTCGTCGACCTGGAGACCGGCGAAGAGGTGCGCAAGCTCCTCGACTACAACGCCCATGCCGCCCTTCACGGCCGCACGGTCTACCTCTTCAACGAGCAGACCGACCAGCTGCAGGCCCTGGACATCCAGACCGGCGAAGAGCGGTGGCACGTGATGGCGAAGAACATCACCACCGTCGAGGTCTCGGAAGACGGAGGCATCCTCTGGGCCTCCGGCTTCGAGGGCACAGTGCTGGCAATCGACACCGACACAGGCGATCTGCGCGGCCGGCTGGAGGGTCACACCGAGGCGGTGAAGACCCTCATCGCTCTCCCACAAGGCCTCCTCAGTCAAGCCGGCTCGACCTGGATGGGATGGTCCATCCCCGGCGCGGCCCCCTTGGGCCAGATCACCATGGAGGCCGCCACGGCCATGGCGGTCTCCCCCGACGGCCGCCTCCTCGCCGTGGGTGCCGAGGTCATTCGTGTCTTCGACATCGACACGGGCTGGCTGCTCACCGAGCTCCCCGGCACAGAGGAGTGCTCGGACCTCGACTTCGTCGGCACCGAGTCCCTCTGGATCAGCCGGCGCGACAGCGGTGCCAACCTCTGGCGGCTCTCGGATCTGGAGCAGATCGGCCGGATCGAACAGCCCGTGGAGAAGCTGGCCGTCGACGCAGATGCTCGGGTCTGGTTCGGGGCTAGCGCGGGGACGATCGGGCGTACCGAGGCTGACGGCACTCCGATCTGGACCACGTCCGAGGCCCTGCGGGGCACACCGTGGGATGTGCTCCCCCTCGAAGAGCACGCTCTGTACAGCGACTTCAAGGGCAACGCACTCGTGGTCGTCGACAGCGACGGCACACCCGTCCAGAGGCTGGAGACCGGACGCCGCTCCTACGCCGTCGCTCGGCACGGCGATCTCGTGGCCACAGGCACCGTAGAGGGCAAGGCTCTCATCTGGAACTGGCGGACGGGGGAGCGTGTGTTCGCACTCGAGGGCCACGACGGCGCGGTACTCGACGTAGAGTTCTCGACCGACGGCTCCTACCTGGCCACCGCCTCCTTCGACTGGACCGTCGGGATCATCGACGCCGCGACGGGCGAGCGCATCGCGACCGACATCGTCCACAAGGGAAGCGTCGGAACCGTGAGCTGGCTCGACGACGGTCGACTGGTCACCGGCAGCAATGACGACAGCGTGTTGGTGCGCGATCTCGAGCTACCCGAGCGGCTCCGCACGGGCATGGCGCTCGCATCACGTCACGCGGGCAACGATTCGGCCCTCACCCGTCGCCAGGCGGAGCAGCTGGCGCGCTACGCCGCCGACCGCCGCGACTGGCCGATGGCCGTCCTCGCTGCCAAGCGCTCGCTGGAGGGCATCCCGGCACTGGAGCGTGCGCGATGGGCAGCTCTGGCGCACGAGCCTGAGCTCGCGCAGACGTGGCTCGACGAGGCGAAGACAACACCCTCGCTGCCGAGGTCCTACCTCCAGCTCCTCCAGGCCGCGCTGGACCGTGACCACGCGACGCCGCTGTCGTCAGAGCCCCCGAGCACCGACACCCACGCGGAAGACATCAGGCCCGAAGAGGGAGGTGGCGTAGACGCTGCAGGGGTCCCAGTCGCCGGTTCCAAAGGCGATGCTGGCGCCGAAGTCGATCCCCTCGGCCACGATGTCCCAGCCCCCTGACGGCGTGATTCGCGCGAGGGTGCCAGGCAGGTTGTTGACCACGTAGAGGTTGCCCTCGGCATCGAGCGCGACCCCATCCTGGGTCGAGCCATCCGGCAGGGTCGCCAAGGTCCCGACCGGCCCCGCCACACCATCCGTCACGGGAATCGAGGCGACCGTGCTGGGGGTGACGTACGTGTTCGCCACGTAGACCCTTGACCCGTCGGGTGTGATGGCAATGCCATTAGGTGATGGTACGCCCTCAGCCCACACGCTCACCCCACCGTCCTCGACCTCCCACACCGTCTCTCCGCTGGGCACCGACACGAGAATGGTCCCCCAGGGAGTCGGAGCTGGGAAGTTGGCATCTGGAATGCCCGTCGCTACCTCCTCGACCTCCAGCGTGTCGGGGTCCACCGAGACCAGCCCTCCCTCGCCCGTCCCCACGTCGCCGGTCGCGACCAGGACGCGCTCGTCGTGCCAGGCGAGACCGATGGACTGCGGAACGTCCACGAGACGAGTCCAGGTTCCATTCGAGAAGATCTCGGCCACGTAGCCACCGCCGCCGATCCCGCTCCCCCCCACGAACAGGCGACCGTCCGGCGAGAACACGAGCCCCTCCGTGCCTACGGCGCCGTCGACGTCGAAGCCTGTGGCTAGCACCTCGACGACACCGGGCTCGAGGCTGCCCGACGGGCATGCAGAGGGCTGCAGACCGGTGTCGACGACCTCGGGCGTGCTGGAGCAGGCAAGCAAGAGCAGGGCGAACATGGGTCCTCACCGACGAGCCACTCCGCTAACCGAGCCGCCACAAACTCATCGAGGTCGACCTCCAAAGCAGTCAGTTGGCGAGGCCGGTGCACCACGACAAGATGCTCAGCGCGACAGCTCTCGCTCCGCGACCCACGCATAGAGCACCGGCACGACGAACAGCGTCACCAGCGCGACCGCCATCCCGCCGATCATCGGAACGGCCAGCGGCACCATGAGGTCCGAGCCCCGACCGGTGCTCGTGATGACGGGCAGCAGCGCGAGGAGCGTGGTCGCGGTCGTCATCAGACAGGCACGAATGCGCCGGCTACCGGCCTCCAGCACCCGGTCTCGCACCTCTTCGACGGTCCGCGGTGGTGCGGCTGCGAAGCGCTGATCGAGCAGGGTGGCCATGACGACCCCGTCATCCGTCGCGACACCGATCAAGGCGAGCATGCCCACCCAGACCGCGACCGAGAGATTGAGGGGACCGATCTGCAGCAGCTCTGCGAGGCTCGCCCCCCCCAGGCCGACATCGAGGAAGCCCGGGACGTTGTAGAGCCAGACCAGCCCCAGGCCGCCCCCCGCCGCAACCAGCACTCCCGATCCGATGATCACGGTCGTCGAGAGACGCCGGAACTGCAGGTGCAGCAGCAAGATCACCAAGATGACCGCCACAGGAATCAGCACGCGGAGGCGGGCCTCGCTGCGCAGCTGGCTGGTGTAGCTCCCCGCGAAGGTGAACCCGACCCCCTCGGGCACGACCAGGGCACCCGACGCGATGCGCTCGTCGAGCAGCGCCCGGGCATCTTCGACGACCTCCACCTCGGACACCTCGGGCACCCGATCGAAGAGGACGTAGCTGGTGAGGAAGGTGTCCTCGGACTTGATCACCTGCGGACCACGCACGTACCGAAGGTCCGCCACCTGGGTGAGCGGGATCGGCTCCCCCGTCGAGGTCGTGACGAACACCCGCTCGAGGGCCTCGACGCTGTCCCGATCCTCCCGCATGTAGCGAACCCGGACGGGGTAGCGCTCTCGGCCCTCCACCGTGTGGGTCAGGGTGATGCCGCCGAGCGCCACCTGGAGCGTCCGCTGCACGTCGACCACCGTGAGGCCGTACCGCCCGATGGCCTCACGATCGAGCACCACCTCGAGGTAGGGCTTGCCGACCACACGATCCGCAAACACGGTCTCGGAGCGAATCGACGGAACCTCCCGCAGGAGTGCCTGCACCTCGGATCCGAAGGCCTCGAGCGTCGCGAGATCAGGCCCCGTGAGCTTGAGCCCGAGAGGGGCCCGCATGCCCGACTGGAGCATGACGACCCGGGCATTGATCGGCATGAGCACCGGAGCCCGAGTGAGGCCCGGCAGGCTCGCCGCGTCGGTGATCTCCTCCCAGATGTCGGCCGACGAGCGAATGTGGTCCCGCCACTGCCTCACCCTCGTGCCGTCCTCCTCGGTCCGGTACTCCGGGACGTAGGTGACGACTGTCTCGATCATCGACACCGGTGCTGGATCCAGAGCACTCTCGACCCGACCCAGCTTTCCGACGACCCGGTCCACCTCGGGGATCGACGCGATGGCCGCATCGAGATCCGAGAGCATGCGCTGCGCCTCGCCGATGGAGGCATGCGGCATGGTCGTCGGCATGTACAGGAAGGCACCCTCGTCGAAGGGCGGCATGTACTCGCGTCCGAGACCCGGGAATGCCGCAGTGAGGGCCGAGACGGGGCGACTCGTCTGGAGCGACTCCGGCAGGTGGCGGACCACCGGCTCGACGCCCAGCCAGGCCGCGCCACCAAACGCCACGATCGCCACCGGCAGCGCGAGGAAGACCTCCCTGCGCTCGAGGAAGGTGGCGAGCAGCCTCGGATAGGCCCCCTCGAACAGCACGAAGGACCCGAGCACGGCCCCGACCACCAGCGCGACGAAGAGCCCGTTGAGGAGCAGCCCGACCGCTGGGCCGAGCGGCAGCCACTCCGCCGTGAGCAGGGCGGCGAGCACCACCGCCGTCACCGGAAGCTCGAGCGTGGCGCCGGCCTGGACCGCCGCCTCCGACAGCCACGGCTGGGCGAGCTGCCACAGCGCGAGGCCGATCACCAGCGCTCCACCCAGCGGAGAGATCGACAGCGCGACAAGCCCCAGGACGAGCAGAGCGAGGTGCCGCAGTGCAAGCCGCTCGCGCGGCCCGAACAGCCAGAGCGCCGCCGCCGGGAGCAGGCTGAGCGCCAGCACGAGCGCCACCGCCATCGCCGCGGTCTTGGTCACGGCTAGCGGCGCGAACAGCCTGTACTCAGCATCCGTGAGCCCAAACACGGGCAGGAAGCTGACGATCGTCGTGAGCACGGAGGTCGAGACCGCGGGAGCTACCTCGATCACCGCCTCCCGAATCGCCGTGGCTCGATCGGAGGCGTCCTCGACCCGCGCGGTGATGCTCTCGACGAACACGATGGCGATGTCGACCATCGTGCCGATCGCGATGGCGATGCCCGCGAGCGCCATGGCGTTCGCGCTCACCCCGAGCGCCTTCATCACCGCGAAGCTCCCGAGGACTCCCAGGGGGAGCACTGCGGTCACCAGCAGGCTGCTCCGCAGGTTTCGCAGCATCACCAGCACCACCAGCGCGGTGATCAGCATCTGCTGGGCGAGGGAGCGGGAGAGCGTGCCGAGCGTGTCTGCGATCAGCTCGGTGCGGTCGTAGAAGGGCACGACCGTCACCTGCGACACCGTGCCGTCAGCGAGCACGCGCCGCGGCATGCCGGGCTGCAGCTCCGCGAGTCGCTCCTTCACGCCATCGATCACATCGACGGGATTCTCGAGGTAGCGGGCCACCACCACACCGCCGACCGCCGGAGCGCCCGCGTCATCGAGTGCTCCTCGACGCAGGGCGGGACCGAGGCCGACCCGGGCGACATCCTGCACGCGAACGGGCGTGTGCTCCCGGGCAGCGACCACGGTCTGCTCGAGGTCCTCCACCCCCTCGACGAAGCCGACTCCACGCACCAGGTACTCGACCGCGTTGATCTCGAGTGTCCGAGCACCCACGTCGAGGTTCGACCGCCGTACAGCATCGGCGACCTGGCCGATGGACACCCCGTGTGCCCGCATGGCCTCCGGATCCACATCGACCTGGTACTCGCGGACGAAGCCGCCCACCGACGCGACCTCACTCACTCCAGGGACCGACTGGAGCGCTCTGCGGACCGTCCAGTCCTGGATGGAGCGCAGCTCGTCCGGGTCCCAGCCCCCGACCGGCTCTCCCTCGGGCGAGCGGCCCTCCAGCGTGTACCAGAACACCTGACCCAGGGCCGTCGCGTCCGGCCCGAGAGTGGGGTGGACATCATCGGGAACCGTGTCGGGCGGCAGCGAGGCGAGCCGCTCCAGGACGCGGGAGCGACTCCACCAGAAGTCGACGTCGTCCTCGAAGATCACGTAGATCGACGAGAAGCCCAGCGCCGAGCTGCTCCGGACCGTGCGGACACCGGGAATGCCGAGCAGGGCGCTCGTCAGAGGGTAGGTGACCTGATCCTCGACATCCCGTGGTGAGCGCCCCGGCCACTCGGAGAACACGATCTGCTGGTTCTCGCCGATGTCCGGGATGGCATCCACCGCGACGGGCTCACGAGGAAGCGGGCCTGTCGGCAGGTCGAAGGGCGACGCGATCAGCCCCGCCCCGACGAACAGGACGCCGAGGAGGACGACGACCACGCGAAGCTCGAGGACGGCCCCGACGAGGCGCTGCCACATCAGGGCGTCGCCGGGAGGTAGCCGCCAGCGGGGACGGCATGCCGCACCTCACCACACCGAAGCATCGAGGCACCAAAGTAGGCGTTGTCGATCGTCTTGCCCCGCTGCACCCAAGACGCGCCGGCATCATTCATCGCCATGGGGCAGTAGGCGACGTGGAGCTCGGAGCCCGTCGGGTTGCCAAAGCGCTGCAGGAGCTCCTGGACGGTCTCCGAGAGGGGCTCGAAGGCCGAGCGGGCTGCCTCGATGTCGGGAGCCGAGGCGACGCGGCGGCCGTGCTCGATGAGCCGCGCCTGTAGGGCCTCCCACGGCTCGGCCGTGCGACCGCTCAGCGCCACGGCCTCGACCTTGGGCACCAACTTCGCGGCCGCCCCTACAGCGTCTCCATGCGCATCGTCTGCGAGCGCCACCTGAACTCCGAGGTAGGCCTCGACCACAGGTGCCAGTGCGGCACGCTCCGCCTCCGAGGTGGGGAGCACACCATCCCAGGGTCCTCCGGCGCGGTCGTCGGGCGCCCCCATCATGCTGGCGCCGCCCTGAATCTGCAGGTCGGCGTCGATGGCAAAGGCCCCTCGACTGACCACCCGCTCGCCCTCTGCGAGACCGGCGATGACCGGGTAGACCTCGCCGAGGCGCGGCCCGAGACGCACCGTGCGGGGCACGTAGGCCACCCCACCGTCGTCCTCGATCTCGACGTAGACCACCGAGCGCCGGCCGGTGAAGAGCGGCGCCGTCGCCGGAATGACGAGCGGGCCCTCGGCGGCTCCGTCCTGCCCAGTGCGCACCACGGCCTCGGCGAACATGCCGGGACGCAGTCGACCGTCGGGGTTTCCGACCTCGACACGCACCCGCGCCGTCCGCCGCTGGGCGTCGAGTGTGGGGTCGATGAACGCCAGGCGGCCCTCGAAGGCCTCCCCGGGGAGCGCATCGACAGCGAGGGTGACG
>PKDJ01000233.1 GCA_002862545.1 Pseudomonadota bacterium | reverse complement strand
GGCAAGACGCTGGCGGTCGCGGCGCGAGGTGCCGGCCCCGTGCTCGCCACCGATGTCCGTCGCGGCGCGCTCGCGGAGCTTCGACGACGCGCGGAGCGCGCGGGCACGCCGACTCAGACCCGTCAGATCCGCGATGCGCCGCTCCCGAGCGACCTGGGCACCTTCCCGTGGGTGCTCGTGGACGCCCCCTGCTCGGGGCTCGGGGTCCTGCGTCGGCACCCCGAGCACCGCTGGCAGGTAGACGGAGAGCGCCTCGACTACCTGACGGCCCTTCAGGCCCGACTGCTCAGGAGAGGCGCGGGACGGGTTCGTCCCGGTGGCGTGCTGATCTACGGCACCTGCAGCGTCCTCACCCGAGAGAACGAGGACATCGTCGAGGACTTCCTACGGGAGACAGACGACTTTCACCTCGAGGCCGCCTCCGAGCGAGCTCCGCTGGGCGGCCGCTTCCTGCGCACGGCTCCTCACACCCACGACTGCGACGGGTTGTTCGGGGCGGTACTCCGGCGCCGGGGGTGAGCGGCGTGCCCTCGGGCTCGGTTAGGTGAGGCGACCCTGGAGGGCAGCTTGCAGATTCCCGCCATCGAATGGCCGGAGGGCGTCTATGCGGACGTTCGCTTCGAAGAAGCCACCACGACCTCGATCCGCATTCGCGACGGGGTGCGCGACAACGTCACCGCTCGGGCTGAGGTCGGGGCCTTCCTGCGGGTGATGCGCAACGGCATGTGGGCCACGGCGGCCACGACGGATCTGACCGACCTCGGCGCCCAGCTCCGCACACTCGCCCAGGCGATCCCCGAGGGCCAGGGCATCGATCCGCGGGGGGCGCTGACGCCGCACCGCGAGACGGTCACGCCGTTCGCGGACCGGCGCGCCGATCAGGTGCCGCTCGGCGACAAGCTCGCGCGCCTCGAGGCCGTGCTCACGGCGATGGACCGTCCGTCGATCCAGACCTGGAGCGGAACCTGGGTCGACAGCTACCGCTGGCGCGCCTTCTGCTCCTCGGAGGGCGCCGAGGTGATCACCGACGGCCAGCTCGTGGGAATGGCGGTGCGCTACTCGGTTGGTGAGGGCGAGAATCGCTTCTCCGACAGCTGGACGGTCGGTGCGGACACCATCGAGGAGCTCGGCGGCAGCGCCGAGGAGCTCAGTGCGGCCCTCGACGTGGCCGAGCGCTTCGCCGCCGAGGCCCAGCCTGTCGAGGCGGGTCCCGCGACGGTGATTCTGTCCCCGTACACGGCTGGAGTGTTCGCCCACGAGTCCTTCGGCCACAAGTCAGAGGCCGACTTCATGATCGGCGACCCGTCGATGCTCGAGGCCTGGAAGCTTGGCTCGAAGGTCGGCTCCGAGGTGCTCTCCATCGTCGACGACGGTGGCATTCGAGGCTCCGGCTTCACCCCATGGGATGACGAGGGGCAGCCCGCCAGCCAGACGTGGCTGGTCAAGGACGGCGTGCTCACCGGTCGGCTTCACTCGGCCACCACGGCGACGGCGCTCGGCGAGGGCGTGACGGGCAACGCGCGGGCGATGTCCTTCCGCTACGAGCCCATCGTCCGCATGACCTCGACCTACATCGCGGCCGGCGAGTCGACGAAGGAGGAGCTGTTTGCCGGTGTGGAGGATGGCTACTTCATCGAGAGCTTCCGCCATGGCTCGGGCATGTCCACCTTCACGATTGCACCGGCTCTGGCCTGGCGCATCCGAGATGGGCGCATCGCCGAGCCCGTGCGGATCTCGGTGATCTCGGGAACGGTCTTCGAGACCCTCGGGCTGATCGATGGCGTCTCGAATGAGGTCGAGCTCATGCCGACGGTCACGGGCGGCTGCGGCAAGCTCGAGCAGTACCCGCTTCCGGTCGCCTTCGGCGGCCCCTACGTCCGCATCTCCCGCATGATGGTGGCCTGATGGGTGACGGTATGGTTCGTGAAGTCCTGGCCTTTCGCCAGAAAAAGGTGACCGTTGGTCTCGCCGACAGCCGCGTCGTCTCGGTGCGGAGCAACGACGAGCTCGAGACCGTGGTGCGCATGTACTCGGACGGCCTCGTCGGCCTCGCCTCGGCTGTCGGCCCGCACGACCGCGACGCCCTCGAGCGGCAGGCACGGGCAGCCCTGGTGCACGGGGTGCCGTTCGCACCGGGGCCCGTGCGGGATCGCCAGCTGACGCACGCGCACCCGGGCGACACCCACGACGCGGCCTCGCTGGTCCGCGCGACGACCGAGCTGCTCGACGTCCTTCGTGGGCGCTACCCCGACTTCGTCTTCTCGCACCAGGTCACGTGGAGCTCGGATCACCTCTCTCTGACCAACGACGTTGGGCTCGATCTGCAGTGGTCTCGGGCTACCACCTACGTGGTCCTCCTGGTGAAGCAGAAGGGCTCGCCGAACATCCTGGACACGCTCCTGGTGGTCGACGGGCCGTCCTTCGATGGTGACGCGGCCATCGCCCAGGCCGATGCCTTCCTGCCCGCCTTCCGGGCCGGACTCGCGCCGATGCCCGCCGGGCGCAAGCGGGTGGTCTTCGAGGGGCTGGGTCCACTCCAGGGGCGGCTGCAGTCCGATCTCACCGCCCGCTCCCTCTCGACGGGGGCCTCGGTCTTCGCAGGTCGTGAGGTCTCACTCCACCCGGACTTCCGCTTGCTCGACTCCCGCGACGCGTCCCGCGTGCGGACGTGCCCCTTCGATCTGTTCGGCACGGTGCGCCAGACGCCCGAGCTTGTGCTGCTTGGGCCCGACGGCGTTCAGGGCGTCGCCGATCGCCGCGAGGCGGAGGTGCTCGGGGTCCCCGACACGGGCAACGGCTGGGGCAAGGTGCACGAGCTTCCGCGTCCGGTCGTCGGCGAGCTGCGCATCCCCGGCACCGGCGGACTCTCGCCGCTCCTCGACGACGAGAGCATCCTCGTGTGCCTCGCGATGGGCGCCGACTGCAGCGATGCCGGTGACTACGCGCTGCCCGTTCAGCTAGCCTACACCCTCGATGCCGAGGGCCGGCCCGTGCAGCGCCTGCCCCCCATCACCCTCACGGGCAACCTCTTCGACGTGTTCGGCGACGACTGGGTCGGGGCGACCGAGACCAAGGCGCGCCCAGGAATCCAAGAGAGCCACGTGGTGACCCACATGACGGTGGCCTGAGGAGGGCGCGTGCCGGTCTGCATCACGGGGGCCACCGGCTTTGTCGGGGCCCATGTCACGGTGGCCTTCCTCGAGGCTGGCTTTCCGGTCCATGCCGCGGTCCGCAGCCCAGACGATGCGGAGAAGACGGCTCCACTGCGGGAGGCGGCGGAGCGCACAGGCACCGCGCTGACCTTCTTCCGGGCCGATCTGGGTGAGCCAGGCAGCTTCGATGCGGCGGCAGAAGGGTGCGAGGCGGTGGTGCACGTGGCGGCGGTCGCACGGCTCACGGCTCCCGATCCGCAGCGGCAGATCGTCGACCCGGCGGTCGAAGGCGCGCGCACGGTCTTCGAGGCGGCCACACGGGGGGGCGCGAGGCGCGTGGTGCTCACCTCGTCGGTCGCGGCGATCGGCAGCTACCGGGACTCGCAGGGGCAGCCGCTGACGGCTGCGCACTGGAACGACGGGGCCACGCTCCAGACCGATCCGTACGGCCTTGCCAAGACCCAGGCCGAGCGCCTGGGCTGGGCCATGGCGGAGTCGGCGGACTGGGACCTCGTCACGATCAACCCCTGCATGGTCCTCGGACCGGTGCTCGCGCCGCGCCACGCGAAGGCCAGCCCCAGCATCGTCCGGGATGTCCTGAAGGGGTCCTTTCCAGCAAACCCCAAGATCGCCTTCGGGATCGTCGATGCGCGCGACGTCGCCGCCGCGCATGTCGCTGCGGTGGACGAGCCGAGCGTGAGCGGCAGGCACCTGCTCTGTGCGGGCACTCGCTGGTGGCGGGACATCGCCGTGCTGCTCGCCGAGGCCTACCCCGAGCGAGGGATTCGCAGGTGGCAGCTCCCCAACGTCGCGATGTACGCGGCGGCTCTGACCAGCAAGCGGATGAGCATGGCCAACCTGCGCGACATCCTCGGGCGCGTGCCCCACTACGACGGCACGGTCGCTCCAGGGCAGCTCGGGCTCACCTACACGGGCATCGACCAGTCGATCCGCGACACGGCCGAGAGCCTGATCCGGCTCGGTCTCGCCTGACCACGGGGCCGCCCGGCACTAGACTCGGCGTGGAGGTGGACGCGTGGAGCGCTGGCGCAGTGGGCTGTTCTGGTTCGTGACGGCCGGCTCGGGGCTGGCCTGGACGTGGATGATCCTTTCGGTCCGCCCTGTGGTTCGCACGAGCCTGGTGCTGCTCACGGTCGCCTTCACCGTCGGACTGTTCGGAGTCGCGTGGCACTACCGTGCGCGCCTCAGCCGGTCGCTCGTCACGGCCAACCTCGCGCTGGGTGCGCTGGTTCACCTCGCCGTCGCGGCCGTCGTCGTTGGAGTGGATCGGCTGTGGATCCTCGGTCTGGTTCCCGCCTTGTCTGCGAACGGACACCACTTCCTGCTCGGCCTGCTCGGTCTCGCGGCGGCGACCGTGACGTGGACGCGTGCGCGCGGCGGGGATGCGCCAGCGCCACAGGCGGTCTCCGACCCCTCGGAGCCTCCCCCCACCACGCCGGCGCTCCAGGCGCCCCCCGACTGGGAGACTCTTGCGGCGGGGGTCACGGAGCCAGCGCTTCGGAGGCACCTCACCTCCCTCCAGCGGCTCGCCGGCGTCGTCGACGATCCCGAGGCGGCCCGGCGGGTCATCCACCAGGAGGCGCTGCGGGTCGTCGCGGCAGCCGACGCCGCGGAGCAGGACGACGACCTGCTCACGCGGGCTGCGGCCTTCCTCGAGTGGGGTGCGCAGAAGATCCCCGAGCTTGGCGAGCTCGATGCGGGGGACGTGCTGATGGGGAAGGTGATCGCCGACATTCGTGCACAGCATGACGAGGTCGTCCGCCGCTTCGTCGATCATCGACTGCTCCTGCCCATCCACCCCATCGATCGGGACACGGCGAGTCAGAAGGCGGACGAGCGCGCAGCCTCTGCACGCGCAGCCCGGTTGCTCCTGCAGGCGAATGGCGATCGACTCTCGGAGGACCTCGTCGCAGCCGAGCCGGCCCTCGAGGCCTTTCGCTCCGTGACGGGCTTTCAGGTCGTGGCGCTCGAGGGAGAGCGCGGTTTTGTGACCTTCGAAGGAAACGGCCGCCGCGAGGCCCTGGCCCGAGCCTTCGGCGACGAGGCCTCCATCCACGTGGAGGTTCGCGAGTACCGCTTCGCAGACGCCGAGCTGCGCGCCACCATTCAGCGGCGCGTCGAGCGTGTGCGACGCTGGAAGGGCCTCACCTAAGCCCGCTTACTTCGCCGCGGCGCGGAGCTTCTCGATCACGACGGCGCAGACCTTGTACTCGGCGGTCTGGGTCGTCGGGTCTCCGGCGTCGTTGGTCAGCCGGTTGGTGTTCGAGTCGGGGAAGTGCAGCGGCATCCACACACACCCACGCTTCATGCGCGGGCTGACATTGACGGCGGCGAGCACCTCTCCGCGTCGGCTGCGAACGCGCACCAGCTCGCCGTCCTCGAGGCCGCGGATCTTCGCGTCGCGGCGGTGCATCTCGATGAAGTTCCGGGGCTGCCGGGCCATGGCGCCGCTGGAGCGCCGGGTCTGGGTGGCGGCGTTGTAGTGGTACAGCGTGCGGCCCGTCGACAGCAGCAGTGGGTAGTCCTCGTCGGGCAGCTCCTCGCTGGGACGGTAGGCCGTGGCCTGGAACTCCGCCTTGCCCTTGAGGGGGCCGTCGCCGTGCAGGTACTGGGTTCCGGGGTGCTCGGGGGCCGGGCAGGGCCACTGCAGGCCGCCCTCGGCGTTGATGCGGTCGTGGCTGATGCCGGCGAACTTGTCGCACAGGCCCGCCATCTCGCTGTAGACCTCGCCGGGATCGGCGTACTCGGGCATCGGGTAGCCGACCCGCCGCGCGAGATCGCACAAGATCTCCCAGTCGGCGCGTGCCTCGCCGGGGGGCTCGACCGCCTTGCGGACGCGCTGCACACGACGATCGGAGTTGGTGAAGACGCCGTCCTTCTCGGCGAAGCAAGCGGCCGGCAGGACCACGTCGGCGAAGCGGGTCGTCTCGTTGTGGAAGATGTCCTGCACGACGAGGAACTCGATGCTGTTCAGGCCCTGCTCCACCTTGGAGGCATTGGGCTCCGACAGGACGATGTCCTCGCCCATCACGTACATGCCCTTGATGTCGCCGGTGGCCATCGCCTTCATCATGACGTTCAGGTTCATGCCCGGGTCGGGTGACAGGTCGACTCCCCAGGCGCCCTCGAAGCGGGCCTGGGCCGCCGGGTCGTCGACGCGCTGGTAGCCCGGGTAGAACACCGGAGAGGCGCCGGCGTCGTTGGCGCCCTGGACGTTGTTCTGGCCGCGTAGAGGGTTCATTCCGGCGCTGCGCACGCCGAGGTGACCCGTCATCAGGACGAGGTTGGCCAGGCTGTAGACGTTGTCGGTGCCGTGGGTGTGCTCGGTGATGCCGAGCGTGTAGTAGATGCCGGCGTGCTTGGTCGTCGCATAGAGCCGGGCAGCGGTCCGGATGTCGTCGGCGGGCACGCCCGTGATGCCCTCGGCCCACTCGGGGGTGGTCTCGCGGGTGGCGTCGACGATCGTGTCGAAGCCCACGGTGTGTTGCTGTACGAAGGCCTGGTCGACCAGCCCCTCGGTGATGATCACGTGGGCCATCGCGTTCAGCAGGGCGACGTCGGTGCCCGGCTGCAGCTGCAGGTGCAGATCGGCGATGTTGGACAGCCAGATCGCTCGTGGATCGGCCACGATCAGCTTGGCGCCGTTCTTCACGGCCCGCTTCATCTCCATGGCGATGATCGGGTGCGCCTCGGTGGTGTTGCTCCCGATCACGAACAGCAGCTCTGCATCCCGGATCTCGGGGATGGAGTTCGTCATCGCGCCTGCTCCGAACATGGTCACCAGACCGGCGACCGTGGGAGCGTGTCAAGTGGCGGCACACTGGTGGCAGTTGTTCGTGCCGAAGGCGGCCCGAGACAGCTTCTGCATCAGGTAGTTCTCCTCGCCGGTGCAGCGGGAGGAGGAGACGAAGCCGAGGGCGTCTGCGCCATGGCGAGCCTTGACGCCGAGCAGGCCCTTCGCGGCCACGTCGAGGGCGTGGTCCCAGGTGGCGGGCCAGAGGTTGCCGTCGCGGCCACGGACGAGGGGCTGCATGATCCGCTCGTCGTGGTGGATGAACTCGTAGGAGAAGCGGCCCTTGATGCAGAGGTTGCCGTCGTTGACGGTGGTGCCGGGATCGGGGGAGGTCACGCGGACGACGCGGTCGTCCTGGACGTGGAGATCGAGCTGACACCCCACGCCGCAGAAGTTGCAGGTGGTTCTGACCTTCTCGGCCTCCCGGTAGTCGTTCGCGCGGCTGGGCTTCTCGGTCATTGCACCGGTGGGGCACACGGCAATGCAGCCGCCGCAGAGCTCACAGCTCGAGTCGAGCAGGCCCTGCTGGTCGGCCGTGGCGATGGTGGTGCCGGCACCGCGGCCCGCGAGCGTGATGGCGCTGACCGCCTCGACCTCGTCGCAGTAGCGGACGCACAGGTTGCAGAGGACGCAGGCCTCGGCGTCGAAGTGGATGTAGGGGTTCGGCTCGTCGCGGTAGCCGCGGGGCGCCTCGATGGCCGGAAGCGTCGGGCCGTGGCCGTGCTCGAGCACATGCGAGCGGAGCCGGTTGCCGACACCCCGCTCGGTCGGGAGGCCGTCGGCGTCGATGGCATGGTCGGACATGTACATCGACAGCAGCAGCTGCCGGTGCTGCTGCACGCGGTCGCTGCTCGTCGACACCACCATGCCGTCCGAGGCCTTGAAGGCACAGCCGGGCTGAAGGCGTCGCTGGCCCTCGATCTCCACCAGGCACATCCGGCACGAGCCCATCGGGTCGACCCGGTCGTCGTGGCACAGCGTCGGGACCGAGCGGCCGAGCTTCCGCGTGGCGTCGAGCACCGTCGAGCCCGCGGGAACGACCACCGCCTCGCCGTCGACCGTCAGCTTGATGTCGCTCAGGGTGAACCTCCCACCACGGCACGTCCTGCCGCTGTGCAAGGATAGCAGGGCGGGAGCCCTTCATGGGATGACCCGCGGCCCCGCGGCCGGTAGTGTGCAGCGACGGAGGCATCGTGGAAGACATCGACAAGCTGTTCGCGGACGTGGCGGCCGGCACGCGCGAGCCCCCCGAGGGCGGCATCGAGCGCACCCGCCTGCTGCGAAGGGTACGCGGCATGGTGCTCGACGGGGATGCCGAGCAGCGGCTGCAGGCCGTCGAGGTCGGCGCGCGCATCGGCGGCCCGGACGGCATGGAGATGGTCGGCTGGTATGCGCGGGATGCCGAGCTGACGGTGCGCCGTCGTGCGCTCGAGGTGGGGATCGCGGCAGAGGAGGATGGTGTGGGGGTGGTGCGGTCCTTCGTCGAGGACCCCGATGCCGCGCTCGCCCTCGAGTCGATCCAGCGGGTGCGTCGGCTCGTCGATCGCACGATGACCCAGGGTCTCAAGCGCCAGCTTCAGCACGACTCAGACGACGTGCGGGCCGCGGCGGCGGAGGCGCTCGGCCACGTGGGTGGAGGCAGCCTCGTGCCGGTCCTCCGCAAGATCGCCGAGGAGGAGGGGCCTGTCGCCGAGGCGGCCGCTGAGGCCGTCGACCGCATCCTCGGCAAGCTCCCGAAGGCAGAGCCCGACCCCTGGTGGGAGGTGATTCCTCCCGAGCCCGAGAAGCTGGTGATCGAGGGCCCCATCGACCTGCCGGAGATCCTCCCGGACAGCACACTGGAGCTGTACCGCATCCTCGGTGGCGTGGCGGAGGAGCACCGCGAGACCGTCCTCGAGGCCCTGCGCCCACGGAAGAACCTCTGGGACACCGCTCTCGGGCAGGCCTATCCGGGCTACGACCCCACCACCTTTCGCGGCGTGTGCCTGGCGGCGGTCGCCTTCGAGCGCGACGACTGGATCGTCACCATCCGCCGGCGCCTGCCCGATCCGAACGCGAGCGTGCGGCAGGCCGTGGCGCGGGCCCTGGGCATCCTAGGTCGAGGCAAGCCGTCGCTGGTGATGGGCTTGGTCGATCTGCTCGTCGATCCGGTTCCCGAGGTGCGCATCGCGGGTGCCCAGGCGATGGGAGACCTCGAGGTGCCCGCCTGCCGCGGCTTCCTCGAGCGCCACGCCCAGGATGATGACGAGGGGGTTCGCGAGGCGATCGCGGCCGCCATCGCGCGGTACTGACGTGCTCGTCTCTGCGGCGCGCCCGAGACTCGGGCCGGCCCTGCCTCACGGCTAGGGGTTACGGCATCTCATGGCCGTCGCCGATCCCTTCGAGGCTCCCTTGAACGACCCCCAGTCGGTGGCGCTGTGGCGCTGGGGTGCGGCGGTGTGGCTAGTGACGTGGCCTCCGCGAGTCCTGTGGGCCAACCTCTTCGTGCTGGTCTGGTCCGTCGTGGAGCTCGGGGGGCGCCCCGGGCAGCTGCTGTGGCTCGTCGAGTCCATCTGTGGCGTCGGACTCCTCGGGGGCGCCTGGGTGGTCAGTGGCAGCCTGGTTCCCCGGTACGTTCCGGCGCTCGTCTTTGGCGCGACCCTCCGGATCGGGCTGCTCATGACCGGGCGGCTGGTGCCTCAGCTGCCCTTGCTCGACGTGTGGATCGACCTTGCGGCCTGTGTGGCACTCCGGGCTGCCCTGGCGCGGCTCGACCGTCGTCGAGCCCGCAGCGCGTGGCTGGTGACGGGGGTGGTGGCGCTTCACCTCGCCGTGATGCTGGGCGAGCCCTGGCTCGGCAATGAGCAGGCCTGGACGCTGGCCGACTCGGGGCTCTCGCTGCTCACCTGGGCGGGCATGTCCTGGCTCCTGATCGCCGTGATCGTGACGCCACGCCCTACCAGTTGACGGGGATCCCCCTCGGGATCATTCCGCCGGGGCCCATGCCGCTGCAGGAGGGCGCGTAGGTCCAGCGCGGCGCTGCGCTGCCCTCGTCGAACTCGGCAAACCAGGGCTCGGTCGCGCAGGTGAGCAGGACGCTGCCGTCCTCGGCGTGCTTGTAGATCGCGCTCTGGACGCCGCAGGTCAGCCCGGGCTCGTAGACCTCGGTGATGTCGGCGACGCCGGCTCCGAGATCGAGATCGATCACCAGGGCTCGGGACAGGCCGGAGTTCCCGTTGTCGAAGACGGTCAGCTCGCCGGTCGGAGCGAACTGGGCGCAGTGGTTGGCCTGGAAGCTGGCATCGGGGGTGACATCGGACTCCAGGCTGAAGGAGGACTCGTACTCCGCACCGTCTTCACCCTCGAGGGCCCATCGCAGCTCGCCGAAGGTCGGACTCGTGGGGTCGCCGTCGAGGCCGATTACCGTGTCGAAGAACCGGAAGCTCACCACCAGCTCGCCCGTCGGGTCGACGTAGACGCTGTTCGCGTGAGACACGTCCTCGCCATCGAGATCACGGCCCCAGTAGCCGCCCCCTGGTCCTGGACCGCCCCCGCCCCCGCCCGCCGAGCACCGCGGGGGCTCGAAGGTGGTGCCGAGGTCGACGACGCCGGCGAGACTCCCGTCGCCGTCGATCACCGCGACGCCGTCGAGGATGCAGTCGTCGACCTCGTAGGCGAACAGCGCGTAGACGTAGCCATTGGCCTTGTAGATGTCGTGATGCAGCAGTCCCTCGACGCCGAGCGCGGACAGCGAGGCACGCAGCTGCAGACTGCCGTCCGCCCCGAGCACGATGACCTCGTCGCGGGTCGTGGCCACCACCACGGTGTCGTCCTCGGCCCAGTGGTAGCCGTACACCGCCGCCCGGTCGGAGGCATGCGTGGAGAGGTCCTCGTACCAGACGATGTCGTCGCCCCGGGGGCTGTAGACGACGAGGTAGTCGGTGTCGGAGCACGACCGCACGAGCATCCCGTCGATGGTCGCGGTCGCGGCATCGCCCCCCGTGCTGCCGGACAGGGAGATGGGCGGGGAGCCGGTGCGCAGCTCTCCCTCGACCGTGAGCCCACCGGCCGTCGCCACCCAGCTGTAGGTGGTGTTGGGCAGCATGCCCCACAGGTCGATCGCATGCTCGGTGGCGTCGCTGGTCGATTCGAGGAGGCGGGTGGCTCGGAAGCCTGGGCCATTGAGCTGCAGGGCGACCGGCCCCTCGCCGTCCCGTGTGATCGTGCACTCGGCGCGGAGTGCATTGTCGGCCTGAAGCGCGCACGACGCAGCGACGACATCCCCTGGCGTCGAGAAGGTGGGCGTGGTCGTCGGGTCGGTGCCACCCGTCCCTGTTCCTGTCCCCGTCCCTGTCGCTGTCCCCGTGCCGACACCGCCCGAGCCGGCGCTGCCACTGGTGGTGGCCCCTCCGGTCGCCGTGGTCGGGGTGTCGGATGCGGTGTCCCCCGAGTCGGACTTGTCACCGCCACAGGCCACCGCCAGCCCAGCCAGTACGAACCACCGCATCGTCTCTCCAGTTGGAGCGAGATTGTGTCTGGGAGGACGGTGGCCCGCAAGGAGTCTTCGCGAGACGGACCTGGCCCGTCCCGACCTGTACACGCGGAGTGCCTACTCCTCGGGCGTCTCGGGCGTGTCGTCGCTCGACTCCCCGAGGACGTAGTGCTCGAACCAGGCGATGTCCCAGGCGAGCTTGGCCTTCTTGTGGGTCCACTTGGTCAGGCCGTGGCCGGTCCGCGGGTAGACCAAGAGCTCGCTCGGCACGTCGAGGTAGACATCGAGTGCTCGGAAGAGCGCCCGGGCGTGTGCGGCTGGAACCCGCGGGTCGTTCTCACCGACGTGGATCAGCGTGGGCGTGGTGATGCGGTCTGCAGCGAACAGGGGGCTCGCCTTCTGGACCTCCTCCGGCTGCTCCCAGGGCAGGCCCTCCATGAAGTTGACCACGTGCCCGGGGGTGTCCTCCGTGGCCCACTGCAGGGTCTGATCGAAGACCCCGGCTCCCGACGAGGCAGCCTTGAAGCGGTCGGTCTGGCTGATCAGGCAGTTGGTGAGGTAGCCCCCGTTCGACCAGCCCATCACCGCGAGCTTGTCGGGGTCGGCGATGCCCTCGGCGATCACGTGGTCGAGTCCCGCGAGGATGTCGGCGACCTCGATGTCGTTCTCCCGCCCGACGAGCTGCTCGAGGAAGGTGTCGCCGTAGCCGATGGAGCCCCGGTAGTTCGGGGAGAGCAGGGCCCAGCCCTTCGCGGCGAACACGCTCTGGCCGTACCCACGCAGCGAGAGCTGCAGGGGGGTCGACCAGGTCGGGCCGCCGTGGATGTGGATCACGGTCGGGAGCGGGCCGTCTTCGGGCGTCCAGTCGGGGGGCAGCTCGAGCACCCCCTCGACGGGGGCGCCGTCGGGTGCGGTCCAGCGAACGATGCTGAGCTGGGGCAGGCGCCAGCTGTCGATCTGCGGGTTGACGTGAGTGAGGCGCTCGAGCCGTCGCCCCGTGCCTGCGAAGAGGTCGCCGAGGTGGTCGGAGCCGCCGCGCTTGGTGACCAGCACCTTGCCGTCGTCGGAGGCACCCCAGCCCCAGACCACGGCATCGTCCTCGGGGGACAGGTCGGTGGTCCGCGCCTTGCCATCGTCGCCGCGGCACCACAGGCGGATGCGGGCGTGATCCGCCACGCGGAAGCAGAGGTCGTCGGTGCCGGGCCGCCACGCGAGTCCCCCGACAGCCGTGCCGGGGTCGTCCACCGGGACCTCACGCACCTGGTCGAGGGCGGCACCCTCGGCGACGTAGATCTCGCCGGGGTGGCCGTCGTAGTCGACGGTGAAGGTGATCTTGGAGCTGTCGTGCTTCCAGGACAGGCCGCCGAGCCAGCCGTACGGTGACGGCCCTCCCTCGCGCCAGAGGGCGTCGGGCACGGTGGTCAGCGCACCGGTCGCCACATTCAGGACGTCCACCCGTGACCAGCCCTCGTTCCACACGAGCTCGCTGTCGGGGGTGGTGAGCATCGCCACGCGGGTGCCGTCGGGAGAGACGGCCAGCTCGGTGATCGTGCGCTCACCCCCGTGGACCTCCTCGGCTCGCCAGGTCTGGAGATCGAGACGCCAGAGCGTCGAGGTGTCGGCCTTCGCGTGCCCGTACTCGGGATCGCTGTGGGTGCTGCGGAGGCTGGCGAAGGCATCCTCCCGGGCGTGCTCGGCCTTCACCGTGAGCCAAAGGGTCTGGCCATCTGCCGTCAGGTCGAGCTGCTGCACGCCGTCCTCGAAGGAGGTCAGCGGCACGGGCTCTCCTCCGTCGAGGGGCACTCGCCAGACCTGTCGCGAGCCGTCCCACGGGGCGTGCTTCTCGCCGGGTCGCGTGCGGGACCCAAGGTAGTAGAGGTGCTTCCCGTCGGGCGCGATTCGGGGACTCGCACCACTGTTTCCGAACGTGAGTCGCTCGGGGGCCGAGCCGTCGAGGTCGACGCGCCACAGATCGGACACCCGGCCATCGCGATCCTCACTCCAGCGAAGCTCCTGGTAGATCACGAAGCGGCCCCGCGGAGACACGTCGAAGGCCCCGACGCTGGCGACCGTGAGCAGGTCGTCGGGGACGATGTCGTGGGTGCGCTCCGCGGCCACCGAGGCCAGCGCGAGAAGGGTCAGCATGCTTCCTCCAGGGCGGCGCATCCTATCGCGAGCGCAACGCCCACCAGGATCCGGCCGGTCATCTGTGTGGTTTGGAGGGTAAAGTGATTGTTGAAAGCTGGATAGTGCGGCGAGTCTGTCGCGCTCGGCCCCACCGGGTGCTCCCTGCGGCTATGCTGCGCCCGTGCTCACCTGGGTCCTCGCTAGCGCTGCTCTCGCCGGTCCGGAGCTCGTGCTCCGTGCCGACCGCCTCGACGCCGTCGCCAATGCGTCGGGCGGCGAGATCATGCGTCTGCTTCAGGGCATCGGGAAGCCCGATGGTCTGCTTCAGGGAGCCGTGACGCCCGACACCTGGGGCGAGCTCGATCCGCCGATGGCGCAGTTCCTCGACATCGCGGTCGATCGTGAGGCGGGCACCCTGAGCGTGCGCCAGGCGGTGGTGTTCAAGAACCCGTGTCCGAGCACGGCGATCGACGAGCTGACGTTCCGCTGGCCGGTGAATGCTCTCGAGGGGGCCACGGGCACCCTGGTCGGCGCCTCGATTCGCGGGGAAGCCGCCGAGGCGGCCTTGGTCGACGGGCAGCTGCTCGACGTGAAGCTCAACGAGCTGCTGCCCAGCGGCGCCTTCCTGCCGGTCGTGCTGGAGCTCGAGGTGCAGGTGCCCGCCAAGGAGGAAGTCACGCTTCCTCGCATGTTCCGCGACGAGAACATGCTGGTTGCTTCAGGCTTCCTTCCGTTCGTGGCGAAGTGTGGTCCGCAGGGCTTCGATCGTGACAAGTGGGGTGGCGTCGGCGATCCCTATGCAGCTCCCAGCACCTTCCTCTTCGCCACGGTCGAGGCTGCGGAGGATGACGTGGTGGTGACGAGCGGCGAGCCGCTCTTCCTAGGCGAAGACAGCCCCTACGTGATGGTGCCGGCACGAGACTTCGCGGTCGTGGTCGGTGATCTCGAGGCCAAGTCGGGGAAGGCCAAGGCCCCGAACCACAAGTACGCGGTCACGGTGCACCACCACGATGCGAAGAAGCATGCGAAGGTCGTGCAGAAGACCGCGACTGCGGCGCTCGCCGACATCGCGACCGTCTTCGGTCCGCTCTCGATCCCCGCGCTCGACGTGATCCTCGTGCCCTTCGACAGCGTCGGCCTCGAGCTTCCAGGGATGTTCCTCGTGCCCGAGAGTGCGCACGCGGGGGGAGCGCACATCGACCAGCTGCTCGTGTCCAACCAGGTGGCGCACCAGTGGTTCTACGGCGACGTGGGCTCGGCAGTGCTCGCCGAGCCGTGGGTCGACGAGGCCGTCACCATGTGGATCGCACTGGCGTGGCTCGAGCTGCACGAGCCAGGCATGGGTGACCGCTTCCTCGACGAGTGGGCCAACAGCCTGGTCGAGGCGGGGGTGCAGGAGGTCGGCAACGGCCGCGAGTCCGTGTATGAGCAGGGCACCTTCGACATGGTCTACGTCCGGGGCACGCTCTTCTGGCACGAGGCGCACCGGCTGCTGGGCGACGATGGGCTGCGGGCCGTTCTGACGGCCTGGGTCCAAGACAACCGCTGGCGTGACCCCGCCGGTCACCAGCTGCGTGACTGGCTGCGGCGCGCCATCCGGGCGCGGGGCCGCGACTCGATGGCCCTCGAGGAGGCCTGGCAGAGCGTCATGGAGGGCGAGCTCCCCACGGAGATGCCCGACCTGGAGTGGCCAGGCTGAGGCGTCGAGCCCGGCGGCCGCGCGAGCGGACGCTGACGATACGGTGATCTTCTCTTCCGCTGGACCGCTGTGGCGTGCTGGCTTCCGGGTGGCTGTCCGAGACACAGACAGCTCGCCGCGGCTTCGCGCGGACACCGCTGGGTGGGGGTGAGCAAGACCGAAGAGGCCACGCTCGAGCTGCCTCGAGCGTGGCCTCTTGGAGACTCCAACCCGGGCTAGGCCCAGGTCGGAGAGGACGGATCAGCGCGAGGGGCTCGCGATGCCGTCGATGCTGCAGGAGGAGAAGCCGAACCCGAGGTCGGTGACGGCACCCGTGACGGTGTCGAGGGACTGCAGGTTGGAGCCGCAGCTTCCGGCAGCACCCACGAGCCCACCGTTGTGGAAGGTGATGCCCTTGTCCGCGCCGTCGAAGTCGAAGATGGTGCCCGACCTCGTGCCGAAGTCGTCGACGGTGCCGATGCTATCGCCGTAGTCGGCGTACCACATCGTGCCGAAGGCATCCTCGGCGATGTCACCGCCGCAGCAGTCCACGCTCGAGAATCCGAGGGAGGTGGAGACGTCGCCTTCGACCAGGTACGTCTGACTGCCCGCATCGGTGATCCAGAGGGCGTCGCCACGACGGGAGATGCCGCTCTCATTTCCGAAGGTCATGCCGCCGTAGTAGTCGTAGTAGTAGTCGTAGTCGCCGTAGAGGTAGTCGTAGTAGTCGCAGAGGCCGAACATGTACGAGTAGTAGTCGCAGTCTACGTCATCTCCGCCATCTGCGAATACGGGCGTCTCAACGCCGGTCGCGGGATCAATCTTGTACAGAGAGTTTCCGCTGCAGTCGTCGGAGATTCCGTAGAGGAGGCCGTCAGCGCCGAACGTGATGCCGGTGTAGCCGTTGGTGAGCGGTACGCTCGTCTCCTCGCCCGTGTCGAGGTCGAGGGCGTAGAGCGTGCCGCCAGAGCACTGGCCGTCGACGGCGTAGATTGTGTTGGGATCCTCGACGAAGTCTTCGACGTTGGAGACCGTACACTCCGTGGTGTTGAGCGCCTGCATGCTCATGGCGCAGGCGGCACCGGGTAGGTCTGGCGTCATGGTGATCACGCCATCGCCGTCGCGGTCGACGAGCGGCCCGAACTTGCTCAGGACGCCCTCGGACTCCACACCGAGGTCGAGGCCGGCACAGGAGCCGCCGGGGATGGTCGTGCTGCCGGCTGCATCGCCCGCGACGAGCACGAAGGTGCCGCCGGGCGTGCCCGTGATCTCGATGGTGGCCGGGCCGGGGCACTCGCCACCGAGCGTGAGCGTGGTGGCGGAGGCGAGGGAGGGAAGTGCCAACGCGATTGCGAGGGCGCTGAAGCTACGTGCAGTCATCGTGGACTCCGTGGTTGTTTGGGGGACGATACACTTTTTTAGCGGCTGCACCTAGGCCCCTGCCAAACTTACACTGAGATGACTCTGACGCCCCGTCGAACGTCTCGCTTGTACCTGGTCTGTCGGGGTGGTGCGATGGCCCCCACGAGGGCAGCGAAGGAACAAGCGGTGGGCAGGACAGTTGCGCAGCGAAGACTGCGGCCGTCGTCCAAGCGGGCGACCACCTGTCTCGCTGTTGCGGACGAAGGCGCGAACAGTGAGGGGCGGTGGGGTCGACGTGCTGCTCCAGCCCACTGGAGTGGTCAGCTTATGAGGCGGTCTCGCATGCTCCGCGGATAGGGGGCCGCATGAGTCGCGAGCAGCTCTACCTCGATCGCCTGCGCAAGGCGCTGGACGCCGTCAAGTCTCTCAAGGCGCGGGTCACCGACCTCGAGCGTCGAGGGCCCGTGGCGATCGTGGGGGTGGGCCTCCGCCTCCCCGGTGGCGTGGCGGACCGGGAGGGACTGTGGTCCTTGCTGGAGTCCGGGCGAGATCCCATTCGGGAGGTGCCCGCCGATCGCTGGGATCTCGCGGACTGGACGGACCCTGATCCCGAGACGCCCGGTCGCACCCCGGTGCGGGAGGGGGGCTTCCTCGACGACGTCCAGACCTTCGACGCCGCCTTCTTTGGCATCGCGCCGCGCGAGGCTGCTGTCCTCGATCCTCAGCAGCGCCTGCTGCTGGAGGTCGCCTGGGAGGCGCTGGAGGATGCGGCGATCGCCCCCGATGAGGTCGCCGGCTCGTCGACGGGCATCTTCGTCGGGCTCTCCACTGCCGATCACCGCAAGCTGCTGGAGCGCCGGCCGCCAGAGCAGATCGATGCCTGGGTCGGCACCGGCAACGTCGCGAGCACGGCAGTGGGTCGGCTGGCCTACGTGCTCGGAACCCACGGCCCCGCCCTCAGCGTCGACACGGCGTGCTCCAGCTCGCTCGTCGCAGTCCATCTCGCCGTGCGGGCCCTCCGAGGCGGGGAGTGCGACCTGGCCCTCGCAGGTGGGGTGAACGTGCTCCTCGATCCGGAGGGCACCGTCTACTTCAGCAAGCTGCGGGCCCTGTCGCCGACGGCCCGCTGCCGCAGCTTCTCTGCCGACGCAGACGGGTACGTGCGCTCCGAGGGCGCGGGAATGGTCGCTCTGAAGCGCCTCGCAGACGCGGAGCGGGACGGCGATCCCATCCTCGCTGTGATCCGGGGGTCGGCTACCAATCAAGACGGTCGCTCGAACGGCCTGACCGCGCCGAGTGCGGCGGCCCAGGCGGCGGTGATTCGCGCGGCGCTGCGCGACGCGGGTGCGCAGCCCGAGGAGGTCGCGGCGGTCGAGTGCCACGCGACGGGCACTCCGCTGGGCGATCCCATCGAGGTCGAGGCGCTGGCGACGGTCTTCGAGACACCGGTGGCCCTCGGGGCGCTGAAGTCGGTGATCGGGCACCTGGAGGCCGCGGCGGGCGTGGCGGGGCTGGCCAAGGCCGTAGAGGTGCTGCGGCATGGCCGGATTCCGGCCAACCTGCACTTCGCTGCGCCGAATCCCCACATCGCGTGGGGTGAGCTCACGAGGGCGCCTGCAGAGGTCGGTGGTCTGGTGGGGGTGAGCAGCTTCGGCTTCGGGGGATCGAATGCCCACGTGGTGCTCGGAGCGGCGCCGGGGCGTCCGCTCGGGACGGCGGCATCGACATCGCGCACGCTCGCCTTGTCGGCACACACCGAGCCGAGCCTGCGCGCGCTGGCGGCCCGGTGGGCGTCGGCTCTGCGGGCACGACCCGGCGCCCTGGACGACCTCTGCCACACGGCACTCTCCGGTCGCTCCCGGAGATCCCACGCCCTCGTCGCGACGGGCACGGCCGAGCACTTGGCGACCACACTGGAGGCGGTTGCGAATGGTGGGTCCATCCCGCAGGCTCCCTGGCCCGCGGCGTCGGGTCCGGGTCGACGCACGCACGCTCCGACAACGGTGTGGGACGGGGAGCGGCACTGGTCGGTCGCTCTGCCTCGTCCGGATCGTGGGGTGCCCCACGATCCGCTCGAGGGGCACCGCTGGCGCATAGCGTGGGTGCCGGTCGAGGCCTCCCCAGCCTCGTCGGTGCCTGTCGAGGCGCTCACTACGGCTGCGACGGAGCACGAGCCGGGGCCTCGGGTGGTCGTGGGTGGAGCGCATGAGGCGGCCCTCGCGGCGCAACATCCACGGGTACAGGTCACGGTCTGTGAGGGCGCACCCGCAGTGTCTACTGGCGAGGATCGGCTCGCGGAGCGTGCGGATGGCTGGTACGCACCGCGTCTTCGCGCGGCGGCGGCCGGCCGGCGGGGGCGGCTCGACGGCCTCGTCGTGGGTGTGCACGGTGCGGCGTCGTGGGCCGACGATGCACGGGCCCTTGGCGCGCGCGAAGTGAACCATCCACCGGTCGGTGGCGAGGACCTCTGGATCACGGACGGTCCGCTCGGCGGGGAGCGCACGGTGCTCGTCACAGGGGTGGCGGACTGGCTGTCGGACGATCCGGAGGCGGCGGCGTCGACGAGCGCGGCGATCACGGCGGCACAGGCTGCCGGCGCGACGATCCTGCGGCTCGGTGAGGGCCCGGGGCTCGATCCGCTGGACCCGGATCAGCGGCGGGCCGCGCTCGCCGAGGCCCTCACGGGAGACGTCTGGCTGATGGGCCTCGACCCGCGACGCTTCCGCCAGACCGTCCCGGCTCTGGCCGACCGGGCACTCTTGAGAGAGCTGGGTGCGCGCGCTCCGACGGCACCGCAGGCGACGGGTCCCGACGCGGCTCGCGAGGCCATCCGGGCGGCTGCCGAGGCCGTCCTCGGGGTGTCCGCTCTGCGGGACGACCGGAGCCTGCCCGAGCTGGGCCTCGATTCGGTGATGGCCCTCGAGCTGCGCAACCGGATCGAGCATGCGGTCGGTGTCCAGCTCTCGGCGACGGCCGCCTTCGACCACCCGACGGTGGATGCGCTCGTCGATGCCGTCGGCGCGGCTCTCGGCTGGGACGCGGTGGATGCGCTCAGCGACGACGAGGCCGAGGCAGCGCTGCTCGCGGAGCTGGCCGAGCTCGGCGGGTAGGCCTCGCAGGAGAGCGTGGCGTCAGAACAGAGGGCTCTGCTCATGCAGGGCGAAGATCGCCGCACCGACGGCGACGGCGACGGCCAGGCCGATCAGCGCGGTCTTGCCGGGCGTCGTGAGCTGATCCACCTCGAGGGTGGAGTCCGGGAAGGCGGCCTCGTAGGCGGCGATGGCCGTCTTGGCGTAGTCGCGGTCGGACTCGACCGTCTCGGAATCATCCGCCCACTCCGAGAGCGTGTCGGCGGCCTCAGCGCAGGTGTCCCACATCTCCGAGACGGACATCCAGCCGGCGGTCGCCGTACCGAGGGTGCTGCCGAGGCGCCTCGCCGCCTGGTAGCCGGGCGGGCCACTGTGGCTCCGGCTGGTCGTGTTGTAGTGGTAGGAGGCGCGTGAGGCGAAGATGGTCCCGAAGGCGGATGCGCTCGAGGCGAGCCCGTGGTCCATGTGCTCCTCGAGCTGCTTCAGGTCTTCGTCGATGCGGGTTCCGATCAGCCACTGGTTGATCACGCTGCGCAGCTCGTCGTCGGTCGGCTTGGCCTCGGGGTCCTCGACGATCGTGTGGATGTAGAGCTTCTCGAGAAACATCCGGTCGGCCTGGGACAGGTTGGTCAGCGCGACGCGCATCCGGCGCACGTCGGGGCGGACGAGCTGCGCCGCCTTGCGCTCGGTGCGCAGCGTCTGAAGCGTCGTGCGGGCCGATCGCGCCTCGGAGGCGGTGTAGTGGAACCAGTGATCCGTGTCCTCGTAGACGCGGCGGGTCTTGGTGCGGGTGCGGCTCTTGCCGTTGCTGTCGGTGTAGGACTCGGTGTAGGTCTCGGTACGGTAGTTGTCGCGAGAGGTGTAGGACCAGGAGGCGTCGAGCTGGGCCTTCGCGGCGGCGATGCGGTTCGAGAGGCGCTGGTAGTCGGCCAGGCCATCCATCATCGCCTGGCCGTTGGACTTGAGGCGCTCGCAGGTCGTGGCGAGGTGTTCTCGGCGCAGGTTGCTCTCCACGGAGCCGGCCTCTCGGCTCCGGCTGCTCTTCATGTTCCACGCCTCGGTGACGCACATGGTCAGGTCGTGGACCGCCGCGAAGTAGCGGGTCGCGGCGTCGTGTTCCTGATCGACCGACTTGAGGTACGAGGGCAAGAAAGGCAGCGTGCGGGCACGTCGCGTCTGCACGATGTGGATCACCTGGGCGACGAGCGCACCCGAGAGGAGGCCCACGAGGGGTGCCAGTACCTCGGGGGGGTAGAGCGTGGTCCACAGGCTCCAGCCCGCCTCGTTCACGAGCATCGGCAGGTCGCTCAGGACCTGCAGCACCTCGTCCATGTCGCGCCTCCGCATCGACTGCCGAGGGTCTTAGCACTCCCGGCCTTTGTTCTCAGCGAGGGCTCGGCGCCATCGTGAGCAGACGGTCACCGCGCGGCCGGATACCCTGGCCCGTCGTGGCAGGGAGTCCGGATGCGCGCGCTGTTCCTGGTGGGGCTGGTGGCCTGTGGTGGTGGGGAGCCGGAGGAGGATGCCGCGGCGTCCGTCGCGTCTCTCCTCGACGTGCAGAGTCCACTCCCTGGTGCATTCACGGCAGCGGGTGAGGTGGCGGTCACCGGGAAGGTCGCTGGTGTCACAGAGGTCACGGTCAACGGCGCGCCAGCCACGATCACGGGCGGAAGCTTTGACGGCACCGTCGAGCTGCAGCGTGGACTGAACCTCGTCGAGGTCGTCGCCACGCAGGACGACGGCGACATCATGTACGTGCGCCACGGCGTGCACTCCGGGCCCACCGCGCCCGCAAAGGCTGGTGCGCCCTACGATGATGCCGCGCGGCTGCGGGTGAACCAGAGCGGGCTCGATCTGATGATGGAGATCGCTGAAGACATCGCCGACAGCATCGATCCGATGGCGCTCCTCGCAGGCGCTGGCACGGGCGGTGGCCCGCTGGTGGAGGTCCCCGTCGACATCCTCGGCATCGGCCTCGGAACGTTGATCGCCGACATCCAAGACGAGCCCGATGCCGTCTCCATCTCTGGCATCGACCTCATCGCGGTTCCCCAGGCCAATGGCTTCCTCCGCCTCGATGCGACCGTCGAGAACATCCACGTCGGCATGGACGTGACCGTCGACTTCCCCCTCGGCGATCTGTTCGACATCGACGGCTACATGGTGATCGACACGGGCCTGCAGGCCTCGGCCTTGTCGAGCTTCGAGGTCGTCGATGGCGAGCTGGAGCTCGACGCGGGCCTCGACGTCCCGTCGTTCACGTTCACGGGCTTCACGCTCGACACCAACCTCTGGGACATCATCGACAGCCTGGCGGATGGCTTCCTGGAGGATCTGATCCGCGACCTGCTCGTCGATCAGTTCGAGGTCCTCCTTCCCGGTCTTCTCGATGGGTTGCTCGCCGATCTCGAGCTGGTGTTCGAGCTGCCGCTGGGCGAAGAGGTCGTCACGGTCGAGGCCCTGCTCAGCGAGGGTGGAATCGACGAGGACGGCATCTTCGTCAGCACGGGCCTCGCCGTCGACGCGGGGGCGATCTGCCCCGCCGAGGTCGGGCACCTGGTGGCGCCTGATGTCGAGCCGGTGGTCTCCCGTGCCCCCGACCTGGGCATGGCGATCTCGGACGACCTGGTGAACGGTCTGCTCGTCGACCTGTGGTGCACAGGTCTTCTGGAGCTCGAGCTGTCCAGCGACGATCCCGACCTCGGCACGGTGGTGGCGCTGCTCCTCGATCCCCTGCAGGTCGACAGCGGCACCGTCAGCGTCTCGGCTGGCCTACCACCCGTCCTGGTCGAGCGGAACGGAGGCCTGGTCCTTCAGGTCTCGGAGCTGCTGATGACCATCGACACTCCGGGCCGCACCCTCGGCGAGACCATCACCGTGATGCTGCACGTCGAGGCCGATCTCACCGTCTCGCTCGTGGACAACGCTCCGCGCATCGTGATCGGCGAGACGCACATCACGACCACGAGCCGGGATCACGACTGGGGTGCGAGCCACGAGGCGACCACCAAGCTGATGGATGCGGCGCTCGGTCCTCTCCTCGAGGGCCTGCCCGCGATCCTCAACCTCACGCTGGCGACCCAGTTCGGGGCTCCGCTCGAGCTCGACCTGTTCGGCCTGTCCATCGCCGAGGGAGTGGTGGGCCGCGAGGCGGGAGGCTCCCACATGACGCTGGATGTGACGCTCGGCTACGACCCTGACGCCTTCACCTTCACGGGCTTCTGAGAAGAGCGCCGCAGCGGCTCAGAGCAGCGCGAGAGCGATCAGGGCGCCGACGGCGAGACCGAGCGCCCACCAGCGAAGCGCGTGCGAGCGGCCTCGGGCGGGTCGGTACACGTCGATCCGCCACGACGTGCCTCGCTCGTCGATGCTCACGTGCTCGCCCTCGACGAGCCGGAGCTGTCCGGGGGTGATCCAGTCTGCGCCTCGGCGCACCGGCACGCGGCTGTGCAGGAGCACCTCGTGCCCCTCGACGCGACAGTGAAGCGGACCGGTGTCGACGGGGTGGCCAGGCCAGACCTCGTGAGCGTCGACGACCCGCGCATGCCGGATCTGGACGACGCGCGCAGCCAGGTGCGGCGCTCGCTCGCCTGTCTCGATCACCGGCGGCAGGACGGGCGGCCCGGGAGGTGCATCCGGGCTCGTCATGACCGATGTCGGCTCAGGCTCGGTGTCTGCAGCGGTTCCGGTCAGCTCGTCCAGGAGCGCCTCGTGGGTGTCGTCGGCATCGATCAGGACCGTGGGGGGAGGCGGTCCATCGAACAGGGCCTCTCGGGCTCGGGGCATGAGGACCGTCTCGGGGTCGTCCTCGTCCTCCTCGTCGTCGATCGGGGGGCTGGGGATCCGGAGAAGGTGTTGCGGGACGTGGAGCTGCAGGGGCTTGGGTGGAGTGGGGGCCGATGGTCGCAGCCACAGCCGCACCTGGCCCAGCTCGACGATCTCGCCGGGTAGCAGAGTGCACTGGCGAATGTCGAGGCCGCTGCGCATCACCGTTCCGTCTCTCGCGACGAGCGTGACCCGATGACCCTCGACATGAAGGGTCGCGTGGTTCTCCCGAACCCCCGGAAAGCGAAGGCGGATGTGAGACCCCCGGCAGCCGATGCCGAGCTGACCGGATCGAAGCTCGAGCGTCCGGCGTCGTCCCAGCGGACCCTCGACGACCAGCACCGGTCGGTCCGCGAGTGCCTGGTTGGCTCGGGAGAGGGGCTGCTCCTGCTGTGCTGACACCCAGGCGACGCGGAGCCGGACCCGCCCGAGGGTCAGGAGGTCGTCGGGCCTCGTCAGCGCATGCCTCACAGGAGCGCCGTTCAGGGCGATGGGGGCTCCTGCTACGGGTGTCACCGAGATGCGTCCCCCGGAGACCTGCAGCAGGGCGTGCGTGCGCTGGAGTCCCTGAATGCAGACATCACAGACCTCACTGGAGCCAAGCCGGACCTCGTCCTT
>PKDJ01000240.1 GCA_002862545.1 Pseudomonadota bacterium | reverse complement strand
CACGGTTGTCCGACGCCACGAGGGCAGCACCGAGAAACTCCCACCCCGTGTGGCAGACTCCCGTCTCGAAGCGCGAGCGAGCGCCAGCACGCGACGGCCACTGCTCCGGCGACACGCACAGCGTGCCGTCGAGGTCGTGGGGGTGACTCGCGAGCGTGAGCGACGAGACCATCTTCGTCAGTGACGCGACCGTCCGGAGGGTGTCCGCGTTCCGCGACCACAGGACCTCGCCGCGATCGATGTCAGCCACAATCGCAGCCCGCGCACGGATCCGTGGCCCCTTCTCGTGAGCGTCGGCGCCGTCGAGCTGCTCGAGGACGTGCAGCAGTCCGTCCACATTGGGATGCCACGCAGGGGGCGTCCAAGGAAGCGGGCCGGCGGGCGCGGAGGGGGGTGGCTCGGGGAGCTGCACGGAGGCGGAGGAGATGGGAAGCCACAGGGTAGCGAGCGCGACCAAGAGGCCGACGTTCAGCGCGGTGAGGCCCGCGCGGAGCTGGGTCTGCATGAGGAGCCGGGGGGAGGCAAGGAGGGACGCGAGGTGGGACACGTGCAGGGACGCGTGAGGGGCCTCGAATCTACCGGCCCTGATCCTGCAGTGCAAGCGCATCTCGGCCTGGAATCGTCGGTCGCCGCACGGCGAGGAACCGCCAGACCGATCCTGCAGGGAGCGTCCGTGCACGACAGACGAACACACCGTCCACGAACCAACGGGTGGTGCCGCCGGCGTACGCGACTACCTCAGGGTGACCTGGAGGCACCGTGTCCGACCCCGTCCTCGCCGTCGTTCCCCTCGGCACCCCGCCATGGCCGACTGTCGACCCCTTCCTCTTTCTGGTCCACCACCTCGACGAGTACCCACGCGGCAACGAGGTCATGGGGCCAGAGGCTTCCCTCGCTGGCCGCAACATCGGGATGGACTTCGCCGGTATCGACGGCTGGCGGATGTACCACGGCGACGTGATTCCCGGCTTTCCTCGGCACCCACACCGCGGCTTCGAGACCGTGACCATCGCTCGCCAGGGCTACATCGACCACTCCGACAGCATGGGCGCCACGGCACGCTTCGGCCATGGAGACTGCCAGTGGATGACGGCTGGCAAGGGCGTCGTTCACAGCGAGATGTTCCCTCTGGTGAACCGCGACGCCCCAAACCCCACAGAGCTGTTCCAGATCTGGCTGAACCTGCCGAAGGCAGACAAGATGGTGGAGCCGCACTTCACGATGCTGTGGGAGCACACCATCCCCCGCACCACCCTCGGGGATGGCGTCGAGGTCACCGTGTACGCCGGCTCGCTTCAGGGCGCAGAGCCTCCAGCGCCTCCGCCAAGCTCATGGGCCTCCCGTCCCGATGCCGGCGTCGCCATCTGGACTCTCGACCTGCCGCCTGGCGCGGAGGTCACCCTGCCGGCCGGTCCAGCAGATGCCCAGCGCGTCCTCTACGTCTACAGCGGAGCCGGACTCACCGCGCACGGGCGTAAGGTCGGTGTTCCGCACGCCATTCAGGCGCGTCCAGGAGCCGAGATCACGCTTCAGAACGGCCCCGAGCGAGGCGGTGTACTCGTCCTCCAGGGCCGCCCCATCGGCGAGCCCGTCGTTCAGCATGGTCCGTTCGTGATGAACACGCGGGGTGAGATTCGCCAGGCCATGATCGACTACCAGCAGACTCAGTTCGGCGGCTGGCCGTGGTCGAGCGACGGTCCTGCCCACGAGCGCAGCGAGGGTCGCTTTGCAATCCACGCCGATGGCCGGCGCGAGGACATGGGCTGACCCGGTCAGCCGAGCACATGGTCCGACAACCGAAAACGCTGGCACATCCATCGGTACAGGAAGCTAAAGCCCGGAAATATCGCAATCACTCTACCTGATTCACCCTGGTACCAACTGCGACAGCCGCCCGCGGACCACACCGTCCCCTCCAGCGACCGATGAATCCAGCTCGTGTAGCGCTCCTCTGCCTCTGCCGACGGCGCGATGGGACAGCCCGAGGCGCGTGACCGCCGCAGACAGCGCTCGATGTACCGGGCCTGGGACTCGAACACAAACAACGCAGACGTGTGCCCAATCCCTGTGTTTGGACCACCAATCAAAAATAGATTTGGAAAGTCGGGCACGGTGGTGCCCAGGTAGGCCCGCGGGAAGGAAGACCAGGCCTCGGTGAGCGTCTGCCCTCGCCCGACGACTTCGTACGGAATCGATCCATTCGTCGCGTTGTAGCCTGTCGCATAGACGACGATATCCACATTGACCGACGCACCCGAGGCCGTGGTCACGCCCTCCGGAGTGAAGGCCGTGATGGCATCGTCGCGAGCATGCAGCGTCACGTTCGAGCGCGTCAGGGCTGGAAAGAGCGTGCTGGAGACAATCACACGCTTACAGCCAATCATGTAGCTCGGCGTGAGCTTCTCCCGCATCGATCCATCGTCCACCTGGTCCTCGAGGTGCCGAAGTGCAGGGCGCCGCCCCATGCGGTCGAGCAGTCGGGGGACGTAGCAGAGACCGATAATGCGGTACTCGATGGACCAGTAGATCAGCCTCCGCACCAGCCGATAGACCGAGGGCCAACGCATGAGCGCACGCTGGCGCTCGGTGAGCACACGGTCTCGACGTGGGAGCACCCAGTGCGGGGTGCGCTGGAAGACATGCAGGTGCTCGACCTCGGGTGCGATCGCCGGGATGACCTGCGCCGCACTCGCACCACTGCCGATGACGGCGACGCGCTTACCGGCGAGCGGTACGTCATGCCGCCACGCGTTGGTGTGCCAGGTCTCGCCCGCGAACGTGTCCTGACCCGGCCACTCGGGCACCGATGGCTGGCTGAGCGGTCCCGACGCGCTGACGACGTAGCGGGCCCGAAAAACACGGCCATCACGACAGCTCGCCGTCCACAGCTGGTCGTCGTCGCTCCACTCCAGCGACGCGACGTCGGCACCGGTGACCGCGCGCTCGCGCACACCGAGCTTGGTCAGGAGGTGCTCGGTGTAGGCGACGAGCTCGTCACGCTCGGCGAACAGGCGCGACCAGTCCCAGGGCTCCCCTGCCAGCGAGTACAGCGGCGACTGTACGTCGACCGCAGCCCCTGGGTAGCTGTTCTGAGGCCAGGTCCCTCCCAAGAACGCGCGGCGTTCCAGGAACACGATGTCCTCGAGACCCGCCGAGCGGAGCGCCTTGAGGGCGACCATCGCGCCGAAGCCGGTGCCGATGATCAGAGCATCGCTCGTGGAGGCCTCGCTCACTCGGACATCAGCCACGCATCGACCAGCAGGCCCTCCGGCGGCGCCTGGACGTGGTGATCAGGCCCCCCGGGAAGCCACCCTGCTGGGACGTTTCCGAAGACCCGACGCGGCGGCTGGTGGGGCTGGCGCCGGCGGTCGTGCTCGGCATCGACAGCCGCATCCGGCGCGAGCGCCGCCAAGCCCAAGCCACCCCGGCTCTCCGATGTGTGGCAGGTCAGGCAGAAGGCGTTGTCTGAGGAGTCGGGACGAGGTGATCCGGCAGTCGCGTGGCCCTCCGGGACGAGGATGGCGTCGCGGAGCGGCTCGGTGCCCGTGGGTCGATTGGCCAGGTGTGCCGCGTAGTCGTCACTGTGGTCCTGCCAGCAGAGGAAGCGTCCCTCGGCACGCCCGGCGGCCTCGGCGACCTCGGCATGAGCCCAGCTCGGGTACCTCGACGCGATCCGCTCGAGCTCTGCGTCGGGGCCGAGCGCCACGAGCGTGCCCTTCGCATGGTTGCAGGCCACCTCGGGGTCGACCTCGTGGGCGAAGAGCACCAAGTTGTCCACCCACCCTCGAAAGCCGGTCCATGCTCCGGTGCTGCGGCCGAGGACCAGGTCGCCGCCGTCGATGGAGAACACGGGCTCGGGGGAGTCGAAGGTGTCGAGTGCGAAGCCGTCGTGAAGGAGGGTCACCCGCCGGTGACCGGCGTCCAGGTGCCAGCCCAGGTGAACCCAGCCGTCGCTGCTCGGCAGGTCGACCTCGTGGATGACGCGATCGCCCAGGACATAGGTGAGACGCGACGAGCCAGAGAGCACCACGCCGGTCTCGTCCGGGAAGCGGAGCAGCTCTCGGGCCTCGCCGTCCGGCGTGCGCGGATCGACGAAGAGTCCCAGGTAGGCAGCCACGGCGTCGGCGCCCTGGGCCGGCATGGCGTAGGTGACGGCCGCGTCACCCGAGAGCCAGAGTCCCCGACCCTCGACACCCCCCAGCGCCACGGGCTCGGTGCGACCGGAGCCTGCCTCCATCCGTCCGTAGGCGGGCACCTGCCACGCCAGCGACGTAGCGGCATTCTGTACGTGCACTTCCGCGTCTTCCTCAGGCGAGAGCTCCCACGTGGCCAAGACGCCGGGCAAGCCGCCGAGTGTCCGCACCTCGCCGCTGTGATGGATCGGCACGCCTGTCGAGCTGCCGTCCTCTCCCCAGTGCTGCGTGATGGACGCCTGCATGTTCGAGACGATGAGCGCTCTCGGATCGAGCAAGTCGTCGAAGGCGATCTCATCCGTCGCGACGCCCGAGCTCATCACCCAGACCACGTCGCGTGGCGTGACGGGCCGCGCCCGCGAGTGCATGTTCGGCAGGTTCTGGAGTGAGTCGAGGATGTTCGCGTTGTGGGTGTAGCCCCCGGGGTAGGGCCCATCCTCCCGAAACCGCCCGATGAAGCGGCCCGAGCCGACCCGAACCCCGACCGGATCACCAGCCTCGTCCGCGTACAGATCGACCTCCCAGTGCGTCTCTGGCGTGACACCGACCGACCAGTAGACGTTGTTGATCAGCCCATCGAGATGCACGAGCTTGCCGTGCGTCCAGAGTCCGGCGACCATGAAGCCCCGATCGAAGTCGATGTTCTCGGGGTAGTCGTCGCAGCCCTCGTGCACACAGCGCCGGGGATAGCGCACCTCCGACTGCTCCGAGAGTCGACCCGGGACCGCCGTCATGAAGAGGTTTGCCCCCTCTCGATCGACCCAAGGGTAGGTCCCGCCGAGATCCTCCCCATCTGGGATGGGGTTCCCCTCCGAGTCGCGGAACGGGTACTGCGCGAGGCCATAGCGCTGCATGGCTGGATCGAAGGGCGCATGCGACATCGGGTGGAACTCGGTCCAGCCGGTCACGTCGCACGGGTCGGCGCCCTCGGGGAGCAGGGAGTAGGCGAGGTCATAGGGTCGCGTCAGGGTCTCCCCCGTCTCGGGGTTCGTCCACACTCGCGGTAGGCGCCCCAAGCGACCGGTCATCAGCCGACCGTCCATGGTCACCGCAGGCTCCGTCCACTCGGTGCTCGACGGAATCTCGACGCCCATCACGGACTCACCCAGCGTCACATCGACGATGCGTGCGCTGGCGGTCTTCGGCTCGGCGACCATGATGGTCGCGGGCGTGCCCCACAGCTGCGCACTCAGTCCTGGACTCGTCGAGCTGATCACCGTGATGTCGTAGCAGTCGCTGAGCCCCTCTTCGCCACAGGGGTATGGATTCGTGCGCTCCCCCTCGACCGCGAACTCCTCCGTCGGATCGCAGACGGCGTGGTGGCCCAGGCGAAACACGTCGCCGTCGAGCGCCGGCAGAAACTCGACATCGAAGGGAATACTACTGGACAGAATCTCTGGTCCTGCCGGGCCCGTGATGATGGGCTCTTGAAGCTTCTCTGGCGCAAAAAGGAAGAAGGAGAGGTGCGTCGAGAGGCGGTCGATGTCGTTCGTTCCCCCCTGGACTCGCAGGCCCACCCGACCATCCATCGTGGTTCGATGACCGGGGACGTAGGGGTGGGTGAAGGCCACCTCGTCGTCGATCATCGCCACGTCGCGCAGAATGGCTGGCACCAGCGGTCGCGGGTCGTACGCCTGATCGGCGAGAACGATGCGCGTCGGTGGCGAGGGGTCCTCTGCAGCTCTGCAGGCCGGAAAGAGCAGCAGGGCTAGGAGTGAGCGTCGCAGCATGGCGTCTCCGTGGGCCGCAGTAGGCTATCGCGGGCGCGGACCGCCCGTCATCGTCATTCCGACCGACGACGCTGGGTACCGCCGGTCACCGACGACGCCAGATGCCACGTGCTGTGTGCCGTCCGTCTTCGTCCCAGCCTTCCTCGCTGACGAGTGGCTCCAGCCCGCTCGCGCGTGCACGCGCGTCGAGCTCCCCTGGCTCGAGGAGCCAGCGCGCTGAGGGACGGGCATGCCGCTCGGTGTTCCGAGTCGTGGGATGCACCACCCACAGCGAGCCTCCGATGCTCAGCGAAGAGACCAGCCCCTCCCACGGACCTCGAACCAGGAACCACGCCACCAGGATCACGTCCCAGGGCCCACGAGGCGTGCTCTCTTCGAGATCGAGGCAGATCGTCTGAACGCTCAGACCACGCTCCTCAGCCCTGCGCTGTGCCACATCGAGACCCACGCGGCTCACGTCGACGATGCTCGTGCTCAGCCCGCAACCCGCCAACCACAGCCCGTTGCGACCCGTTCCTCCCGCGACATCGAGAGCGCGGCCCGAGCTCGGGAGCCGGTGCGCATGGGCCTGAAAAAAGCGCTCCGGTGGACTGGGGAGACCTGGCTCGGCATACCGGGCGTCCCAGCGGCTAGCGTCGTCAGCACTCACAGCGGGGGAGTCCCGAGGATGGCGTAGGGATCGACGGCCTCGGCCTGCCCCTGCTCCAGCCATGAGGTGAGCCAGGCCCTCAGCTGCAGCGTGCTCTCCTCCCGCCAGGGCGTGTTCGCATGCCCCGAGGGCTCCACGATGCCACCATTGGTCAGCCGGTCGTACTGGAAGTAGCCGACCGTCGCGCCGCTCGCGTGGTTGGCCGTCATCGAAGCCGCCGCCGTCTGGAGGCCGTCGACCGGCTCGACTACCTGCTCGACATGGTGCGCCTCCAGCGCCCGCGCCAGCGCGCGGCCCGCGGCCGGAGGGACCGTGTCATCGACCACCGACACCGGCAGGAGGATGTCGGGCACCATGCCGCCGAGCGGACGCTCACCCGTGGCGAGTGCCGCCCAGAGTGCCGAGTCTGCGGCATCGATGGAGGCCTGGGCGACCGGAAGCAGCCTCTGCAGAGCAGCCTCCCCGCCAGCCATCGACTCCAAGAGCGGCACGAAGGGGGCGATGGTCTCCATCCCGAGAGAGAACTCGATCAGGTGACCGCCAGAGATCCAGAGGGTAGCGACCTGCAGGCGGTCGCTGACGGCGAGGAGCTGTGGCCCCAGGATGCCGCCGAGGCTGACGCCGACGTAGCCCATGCGCGACGGGTCGAGCTCGGGCCGGCCGTCACCGTCGAGGTCTGGCTCTGCAGCCAGCAGCTCGACCAGCGTGAGCCGATCCAAGGTGGTCTGCTCGAACGAGCCTCGAAGTCCCGGCGTGTCGAAGGTGAAGTCGACGAGGTCGAGTCCCAGGAAGGGCAGTGCCTCGATCCCTCCCTCCTCGGCCGTCGGGTGTGCACCGTGGTGCAGGGCGTCGACCGCGACGATCGCCACCCCAAGATCGGCGATCTGCGGCATGATCGAGCCTACATTGGTCCGCGAGGACGACAGCCCGTGCCCAAAGATGAGCGTCGGGAAGGGCCCCTCGCCGTGCGGGAGCAGCACTCGGGTCTCGAGCGACCACGCGCCGCTGGCCTCGGCACTGCGGACGGCTCCATCGGAAGAGCGGAAGTCCGTGGCTCGATAGGCTCCGTCGCACTCGAGCCAGTCTCCGACATCGACACAGACAGGGCGTCGTTCCCAGGAATGCGAAGCACCCAAGACCGCCTCGGCCGCAGCCAGGAAGCCCTCGTGGTCGCGATGCGTCGTCCACACCGTCGCCGCCGAGACCTGATCGGGCTCGACCCCAGAGGCCTCTAGCGCATCCGCGTACCGACTCACCAACCTGGGCTCCCCCGAGCCACGCAGCAGCTGCTCGAGCCTGGGGCTGGGCGCGACGCAGCCACCATCGGCCGCCGACAGCGATCGGGTCGCGATCAGCACGTGGCGGGCTCCAGGCCGCAGCGGACGCAGTGGCTGCACCCGCAGCTGCGTCCCGCCATCCTCGAGCGTCGCACTGTAGGGAACGCGCGCCGGCGGCAGCTCCGATAGGTCGAAGAGCTGCAGCGCATCGCTCACCAGTGAGGCGTCCGCGTCGAGCGACGGCTCTGCGAGAGGTGCCGAGAAGCGCATCACGATGCGGCCCTGGGTCGCAAAGCCCGTCCCCCCCTCGAGCTGCTCGGCGAGGGGCACGAGCGTGGCGGAGAGCGCACTCGCCCATGGAGCCCCCTCGAGGGCGATGCGCTGACCCGTTGGCGATGACGGATCGTCGAAGCTCCAGTGGTCGTCCGGCCACTGCTCGAGCTCCGTCGAGACGTCAGGGTCGTAGCGATGCTGGGTAGGCCCCTCGCAGAATGCCAGGGTGGTCGCACCACCTGCGGGAGAGCTGTCGGACCCTCCACTGCAGGCGAACAAGAAGACCATGGCAAGTGCACGCATGTGGCTCTGTACCCCCAGAAGCCTCTGCTTGCCTCCCTCTCATCTGTGGGGCACCCTGCCCCCATGCCTGATGAACTGAAGTCACTCCGGGACCGCCTCGACGCGGTCGATCGTCGAATCGTCGAGGCCCTCGCCGAGCGCCAGCACGTGGTCGGCGAGGTGTCACGCCTCAAGCTAGCCTCCGCACCCATCCGAATCCGAGACGTGGACCGCGAGGACGCCCTGCTGACCCGCATCGTCGGACTGGCTGAGCAGGCCGGCGCCGACCCTGTCCTGCTGGCGCGCCTCTACCGCGACATCCTCGCCGCGAGCGTCCACTGGCAGCAGCAGCAGGTCGTCGCCCGCGACAACCCGCATCGCCCGAAGCGGGTGGCCTACCAGGGCAGGCCGGGCAGCTACAGCCATGCCGCCGCCACACGACACTTCGCGGGTACTCCCGTCACTCTCGAGGGTCACGACAGCTTCCGCTCCATGCTCGACGCGGTGGCCGACGACCGAGCAGACATCGCCCTGCTGCCCGTCGAGAACACGACGGCAGGCTCGATTCACGCCGCGATGGACCTCCTCGCCACCGTTGACCTCCACCTCGTCGGCGAGACCCTTCAGCCCGTCGACCACTGCCTGATCGGCCTGGGACCACTCGAGGGAGTTCGTCGCGTCTACAGCCACCCACAGGCCCTCCTGCAGTGCACTCGCTTCCTCGAGGAGCGAGGGCTGCGCGCCGAGGCGTGGACCGACACGGCAGGTGCCGTGGCCCACATCGGCGAGCTCAACGACCCGAGCGTGGCCGCGATCGCCAGCGCCGAGGCGGCTCAGCTGCACGGCCTGCCCATCTTGGCGCGCGGAATCGCCGATCAGGAGGGCAACACCACCCGAATGGTGCTGGTCGCGCGTGATCCGGTCGACGTCGATCACCGTATTCCCTGCAAAACATCCGTACTCTTCGCGACGCGTCACGTTCCTGGAGCGCTGCTTGCATGCCTGCGCGTCTTCGATGAGCACGGCCTGAACCTCACGAAGCTCGAGTCCCGACCGCGACCGAAGACCCCTTGGCAGTATAGGTTCTACGTCGACTTCGAGGGAAACATCTCCGATCCACAGGTCCAGGAGGCGCTCCAGGCTCTGCCACCCCTGACCGCCTGGATCAAGGTGCTCGGCAGCTACCCCTCCCGCACCGGGGCCGGGCAGCGAGCCCCCGTTCACCGGCCCCCTCGCCGAGAGTCGGCGCGCCCCACCATCGACCCTGTTCGCCTCGGCGCAGTGACCATCGGGCTGGAGCCCGTGCGCATCGCGGCCGTCAGCAACGCGGAGGAGGCTCTTACGTCCTGGCGTGAAGGCGCCCACGCCTTGCTCGTGAGCGACCATGGACTCGCCCGCAGCGTCGACCTTCCTGCCATCACACTCGACGGCGAAGGTGACGCGATGTGGATCAGCATGGACGCGCCCCTCGAGGCCGTGAGCCGACAGGACGTGCCCGTCTTCTTGGTCCGGGCGCCGGGCGCCTCGGTCGATGACTGGCTCGCCTCCGCAGACCGCATCCGTGAAGGCGGCAACCAACAGATCGTGCTCGTCGACGCCGGCGTGCATGGCGTCGGCGGACGGGTGCTCGACCTCGCCGGACTCGCAGCACTCGCATCGCGCACGCCCTGCCCCGTGGTCGTCGACACGCGGGATCTCGGCGCCCCGGACGCGCTCGAGGACGCCGCGCGGGCCGTCGGGGCCGCCGGAGTCGTCGTCGGGGACTAGTTCAGCGCGAGAGCAACCAACCGTAGAGGTCATCCCGGAAGCTCTCGTTGAAGCCCGGAATGTGACCACCCCCCTCCAGCGTCCACAGCTCGCCGTCGAAGCCGTCGCTGCAGCCCGTCCAGGCCGTCTTCACGGTCTCCGCGCCGTCGACCTCGAGGACGTAGTCCGCCGTGCCCGCGCTCGTGGTGCCGTCGCAGCCTGCCGCGTCGGCCCACAGGCGCATGCTGTCCTCGGCACCGAGGGTCCAGCTGTTGGTCTCGTAGAGGATGGTCTCGTCGAGCGTGCCGTGAATCTGGAGGACATCCGGCCTGCTGTCGGCACACGGTCTCTCCTCGTTCGAGCCCGCCAGGCTCGCGATGGCCGTGATGCGGTCGCCGAGCTCGCAGCCCATGCGGTGAGACATGAAGCCGCCGTTGCTGTGCCCGAGAAACAGGATGCGGTCGACCGGGAAGGCCTCTTCCACCTGATTGATCAGCCGTCGGAAGTACGCGACGTCGTCGACGCCGTCGTTCTGGAAGTCACAGCACGCATCCGCGGCGTTCCAGAACCGGGCTCCACTGCTGTCCGGCGTGCCGTCCGGCAGAATGATGACCATCGGCTCCGGCCGCCCCGTCGCCCCGAAGTAGGCATCCTGCAGGGTGCCCGTCGCTCCGTAGCTGTGGACCACGAACAGCGCGGGCAGAGGCGACACGCCGTCCCAGTCCGTGGGCGCGCGCACCGTCGCCGGACGTCGGCCGCCGATGGTGTCGGGCCACGTCGACGGATCATAGCGGGGGTCGTCCGCTGGCGGGCCTGCAGACGTGTCCGAGAGCTTCTCGACGCTCTCCTCTCCTGCGCACGCAGCGAGTGCGATCACCAAGGCCCAGCGCATCCTTCCTCCACAGCACAGGAAGAACCCACAGCCGTCTCCCGCGCCAGCACGATGGCACGTGGTGGTGAACTGTCCTGCTGCCACTGCAGACGAACACCGACGGTGAGCCCCTAGCTCGCGGCTTGTTTCTCGACGGCCTGCTGGCTCCGCTCCATGGCTTGCTTGAACGCCCGCTGCGCCATGCGGGTGATGCCGACCGTGACGAGCAGGGTGAGCACGCCCCCAACCACTCGAGCCCAGAGCGGCGTGAGTGGGCTCTCGACGATCTCCGAGGCGTGGGCGAGGGTCGACCCGACATAGACGAAGAAGAAGAGCGTCGGGATGCTCCCCAGCCAGGTACCGAGGATGACGTCCCGCAGACGCACCCGGGTGAACCCAAGTCCGTAGCTAATCACGTTGAACGGCGCGACGGGGCTCAGGCGAAGCAGGACCACTGCGCGGGTGCCCTGCGTGACGAGGGTCGAGTCGAGCGCCTCGAACCAGATCTGTCGCCGCACCTGCGGCCCGACCAGTGGCGAGAGGATGTAGCGACCGATCAAGAAGGCCAGCGTCGAGTCAATCAGCGAGATCAGCGTCGTCAGCGGGTAGCCGATCAGCAGCCCATAGGCGTAGCCTCCGCCACTCTCGATCAGGCTCGCGGGGATCAGCAGCAGGCTGCAGGCGAGGTGGACCACGAGGTAGACGAACATGCCAGGCCAGCCGGCGTGCCGCAGCCACTCCAGAGCACTGACGACGAGCTCGACCGTTCCGGGAAAGCGCCACAAGATCGCACCGGTCACGATCACAACCAGCATGGTCGCAGCACCGATGATCGCGCTTCGAGAAGGGCCACTCGTCACTTTCCGTGCCGGTGGCGGGCCCTCGGGGGCCGACTCGGGATGCGGAGTCGCCATTGCCCGGCGGGTAACCCATCCACCTCACTCATCCCCGCCAGGACAGATCTCACTCACGGGCCGGACTCTCGCGGGTCCACTTCGTTCCTATGGCGTCAGCGAGCGAAGCCGACGACCTTCATGCTAGAGACGCTAGTGGGGTCTTGATGTCGACGAAGCAGACGATTCTCCAGACACTCTCTCCGGTCGTCCGCGACGATGCGGAGCGCGTCTACGACGAGATGGCGGGCGAGGCAGAGCCCGACCCCCGAGAGGTCCTCGCCATCCTCCGCGAGCGCGGCATCCTCGACGACGACCAGCTCCGCAGCGCCGTCTTGGCTCTGGAAGAGACCCGTCGGATCGACCGTGTGGCTCGCAGACCGCCAGCCGACGACGTCGAGCCGTACCGCGTCCTCGGCCACCTCGGCGCCGGTGCGATGGGACAGGTTCTCCTCGCTCGAGACAACGCTCTGGGGCGCACCGTAGCCGTCAAGCGCCTGCTGCCCCATGCCGCCAAGCGCAAGAGCCTCACGCGCCGATTCTACCGAGAGGCGCAGGTCACCGCCCAGCTCGACCATCCCTCCATCGTGCCGATCCATGGTCTCGCGCGTCGCGAAGACGGCGGACTCGAGTACGCGATGAAGCTGGTTCGCGGGCACACGCTCGAGGACTACCTCGCCGATGCCCTGAGCCAGTGGCGCACGAAGGGCGCGGTCGACGAGGACCATGCCCTGCCGGCGAGGCTCGAGCGCTTCCTCCACGTGTGCGACGCGATGGCGCACGCCCACGACCGCAGCGTCTTGCACCGCGACCTCAAGCCCGAGAACATCATGGTCGGGCGATACGGCGAGGTCCTCGTCATGGACTGGGGGCTCGCCAAGCTCCTGGAGGTGACCGACGACGGCCCCCCCACCGAGGAAACGGAGCTCCCGCCCACCCGCTCGTCCAAGGGCACGCAGGTCGGCACTGTGATGGGCACGCCGCGGTACATGTCCCCGGAGCAGAGCCTGGGCCGGGTCGACATCATGGACGGTCGCTCCGACCAGTATGCCCTCGGCCTGATCCTCTTCGAGGTGGTCTCCCTCACACCCGCGATTCCGGTCGGAATGGGCCTCGAGGACGTCCTCACCTGGGCGGAGCATGCCAAGAAGGCTCCACTGCGCCACGCACACCGGCGCGGACGCATCCCCCGCGAGCTGGCGGCGGTGATCGACAAGGCCACGGCTCGCGACCCGGACCATCGCTACGCCTCGGTGGAGGACCTCGCCGACGACGTGCGGCGCTACATGCGCGACGAAGCCGTGCTCGCGCGCCCCGATGGCATCTTCCAGCGCCTCGGCCGCGCCGTGTCTCGCCGGCGCGGCACCGTGCTCGGCCTGCTCGTGTTCCTGGCCTTCCTGGTCGTGTGCACGGGCTCGACCACCGGACTGCTGGGCATGGGTGCCTTCCAGTGGCAGCGCGCGCGGTCCGAAGCTCGCGAGGACGCACTGCTCGTAGTCGCCCAGCACGCCGTGCGCAGGGGACACGCGGTGGACGAGACCCTCTACCGCTTCCAAGGGCTGCTCACGGGGCTCTCGTACAGTGCCGAGGTCCAGATGGCGTCGGGAGAACGCGGACCCGCCGCCTACGCACCGGGCGAGCTTCCACCGGGGAGTCAGCACTCGGAAGCCTACGACGGCCTGATCAGCCTACGATCTCCCGACCTTCAGCTGCTCGACAAGAAGGGGGCTGACGAGCTCGGCAACCTGGCAGCCATGGGGCCGTACATGGCTCGCGCCCTGCTCCACTCGGCCGGCGACACCGAGGCCACGGCCACCCGTCTCCGCGACGAGGGTGTGCCGGCTGCCTGGGCGCGCGTCGCGACCGCACGCGGCGCCACCGGCGTGCTGCCTGGCCTGGCTGACGCTCCGAGCGCCGACCCCCGCAAGCAGCTCTGGTACAAGATGGCCCGCAAGCACACCGGACCGCAGTGGGCCCCGCCACAGAGCGACCCGCGAGAGCAGGGCTCGGTGATGACCGTCGCCCGCTCCCTTCGCGCTCCCGGCGGCGGCTTTGCCGGCGTCGCGGCCCTGGACCTGCGCGTACAGACGCTGGCCGAGCACCTCGACCCCCCCACACCCGAGTCTTCGATCTACTTGATCGAGCGGGCAAAGGGTCGGGTAGTCCTCGCATCCGGCGACACCCCGACCGACATCACCGGCAAGAACCTCGAGCATGCCGAGGTCCTCGAGGCCCTGGCCGCGAGCCCAGACTCGGGCTTCGTCGAGTTCTACGACGGCGAGTGGAAGTTTGCGGCCTGGAGCGGCCTGAGCGCCGTGCCGTGGGCGTGGGTGGTGGTTGCCCCATCCTCCGAGCTGTACGCCTTCGAGTGACCGACGCGCGGCCTCAGAAGTACTTGCAGCTCGCGGGTGAGACGAAGGTGAGGTGGCTGGCGTTGAAGTGGCCATCGCCCAGCGGTGTGCCGGAGTCGGCGAACGAGAGGCTCGCGACACCCTCCTTGCCGAGCTCGATCGCATAGGTGACCACAGCGTTTTCCTCGCCGTCCCACATGTTCTGGCCTGCACCGTTCGGCTTGCAGTCGGAGCGTTCTTCATCGACCGTGAGCCGCAGCGAGAGGGTGTGCGAGCCCTCGGTGAGTGGGCCCTCGAAGCGCCCGTCGACGGTCCACACGACGCTGCAGTCCGTGAACCCGAGCCCCGCGAACACGGAGTTCGGGTGAATCACCCAGGTCTCGTGTCCGCTGACGACGCCACAGCTGTCGACCGTGTAGTCACCGACGAAGAAGGTCGTCGCGCCAGGCTGCGTGTCCCAGTACTTCTCGGGCTCACAGGGATCGTCCTCGGGGTCTGTGCGCTCAAGAGGATCCGGAAGGTCGTCGGCTGCATCGACGGGACAGCCCGGCGCCGGCGCCTCGGCGGAGGCCGCGGTCGGTGGGGCCTTCGGACAGGCCATGAGCAGCAGGAACAGGAGATGACGCACGCAGACTCCGCTTGGCGGCAGGAACTGTAGCAGCGGTCTACCCTCAAGAGCGCGGCTCAGCAGGAGCGAATCCACCTCGCGCGCGAGGACGCCCCAGGGACGGCTGGTCACGCTCGGACCAGCTCCCACACCTCGACGCGCTCCCTCGTGCGCCGTGCCGGACGGGGACTGTCGCGGGGGGGCTTCACCCGACGCGTGAGCACATCGACCTTCGTGAAGCGGCCGCGACTCAGCTCGGCGTCCACCGGGTGCGACACGTCGGGCTGCACCAGTCGGATGACGTTCGAAAACACCAACACGACGCGACCGCCCGGGACCAGCCGAGCAGCGGCTTGATCGAAGAAGCGCTCGAACACGTCGTCGTCGAAGTGAAGAGCGCGGTCGAGCAGATTCTCGACGGGGCCTTGGGTCCACGGTGGGTTGAACACGATCAGGTCGACAGCCCCGGACACGTCGGTCAGCAGGTCTGTCTGAATCACCGTGACAGGAGGACGCGGCGACCGGCGTGCGAGGTCGCGGCGCACGCTCTCGCACGCATTCGGGTTCACGTCGGTGGCCGTCACCTCGGCAAACCCCCGCTTCGCCAACATCAAGGCGAGCACCCCCGAGCCCGTACCCACATCGACAGCCCGATCCCGCGCCCCGCTCCACCGCGAGAGCCAGGTGGCGAACAGCTCGAGGTGCAGAGTGCGCTTCGGCAGGTAGGTGCCGTAGTACGGATGAAGGGAGTGCCCGAGGACCGCCAGCTTCACGCCATCGACGTACTGACTCCAGGCCCATGACAAGGAGCGCACCTCGGGCAGCGGCAACCAGAAGCGCTCGAGCTCCGGGTAGAGTTCGGCCAGAAAGCCGATCTTCGGTGCCCCCGGGACGGCGATCTCTCCTCGCTCGATCGGCACGAGGAGCCGCCAGCCCGCGTCGCGATAGGCCTTCCGGTAGGCCTGCTTTGCTGCGTAGTCCGCGGTCTCGAGCGGCGGACGCAGTGCCTTGACGAGCGCCGAGAGCACGGCGACGCCATGCCGATAGTCATCGCGCAGGACCAGCGTGATGCCTCGCTGCAGGCGCTCAGCGGCGGACTGCGGGCGTGCCCGGCGACCCAGCGGCTGCCCCTGATGCGTGGCCACGGGGGGCGGACGGTAGAGGCTCTCGCTCACGACACTCCCGGGGGCGATGCCGGGACCGTATCCGACCTCACCACGTGTCGGTGGGGGGCGATGGCGCTCAGGTCACGACGCTCAGCAACATGGACGTGCCCAGCGACAAGAGGGCCGACCAAGCCACCGTGGCGGACATGCGCGTCCAGCGTGTTGAGAAGGTAGAACCATATGACTCGATCACACACACCTCTGTACCGGCCTGTTTTAGATCAAGAGAGGGTCCGGAGTCACGGGGCGCTCACAAAACCGGCCTCGGGCCCTGCACGCCTCGACGATCGCGATGATGCTTGACCCGCGCGCAGCACCGAGTATGGATGCCGCATGCTCTTCTTCCTCATCAGCAGCGCCCTGGGTAGCTCCTTCGTCCTCGTGCCAGCTGAGGTCTGGGTCCGCAGCCAGCCCGCCGAAGACGCCCCCGGCGTCCGGCGCTCGACCGAGGCCGCGCCGCACGCGGTGTCCGTGGCCGAAGAGGTGGAGCGTGTCGAGGGGTGGGTGCACGTCCGCACACTCGCCGAGACACCCGAGGGCGCCCACTGCCACCCCCTCATGTCGACCCCTGGCGTGGCGCTCGATGGCTGGGTCGCCGAGGAGTCCTTGGCTCCGGTCCTCACGACGACGCAGACCGTGGAGACGGACGGCGCCTCGCTGACGCTGAAGCCAGGGCAGCGGGTGGTTCCTGGAGACCCGCACACGCTCCCGGCGTTCGGCTGGGCGGTCGCGCTCGCGCTGCCCGAGGCAGCGATCGGCGATCACTACGAGCCTGCGGCACCATTCGAGGGGCTGCCCCCCGAGGGCGAGCCGCGTCGGATCGAGGCGGGCACGGTGCTCCGAGCCTCGGGCGACGCCTTCGTCTTCTCGCCGACAGAGGGCCTCCCCCTCCGCCTGCAGGGGGACATCACGCACTTCCGCTCCCCCTGCGTGTCGGTGGCGGCGCCGGCCGACGGCCCCCTGGTCGTGGGCGCCGGCGGACTGGCGGGCGTGGCCCGACCGATGGCGCCCACAGCGGGAGGCGAGACCCACGTCCCCGCCGGCACCCCTCTGGTGCGACCCGACGGCAGCGCCGCCGGGATCACCGTCACGGACTGGATCACCGACGCGACCGACGAGGGAGAGCTGCGCTGCGCCGAGGTCCGCCTCTCGCCCGCCGGCGAGGGCTCCCTGACCGCCTGCTTCGCGACGAGCTCGCCCGCAGAGCATGCCGCCGCTGCGCCCCTGCCCTTCCATCCGAAGCAGCTGAAGCTCAAGCGACGCGTCGCCCCACGCTTTCCGCTCGGCGTCACCGAGACGACGGCCACCTGTGCCATCCGGGTCGTGCTCAGCGACGCGGGACGCCCCCTCGAGGTCGAGGCCTCCCGCTGCTCGCCCCCGTTCGCAGAGGCCGCCGAGGCCGCCGTCCTCAGGTGGCGCTGGCAGCCCCCACCCATCGAGCCCGGTCAGCGCGCCGAGACCGTCGTCGGGGTCAAGTTCCAGCGCCAGTAGGGCAACAGGCCCTGGCGGCGTGCTCAGTAGGCGAGCATCGCAGGGTCCTGAAGCATCCCCGCCAGCGTGAGCTTCCAGGCCGCATCCGTGGTGCCGCGGCGCTCGAGCGTTCCCTGCCAGAGGCTGTACCAGGCCGCGATGTCGCCATCCGTGGGCTGGCGGCCGAGGACGGCGAGATGGAGGCTCGCGAGCTGCGCACGTACCGGCTCTTCGCCCGTCTCGGCCGCGCGAATCGTGAGCAGCCGACGGTCCTCAGCGCGCGCCGTCGCGAAGTCCGCGTCGACCACGAAGCCCGCAGCCTCCGCCGCATACCGCCTCAGCGCCAGGATGCGTGAGGGCGTGACGGTGTGGCTCGGTCGCGTGACCTGGAAGCCATCGGTGCCGCCCAGCATCGCCCTAAACCCATGCAGCGACTGACGGCCCAGGTCGACCTCGCCCCAGCAGGTGCCACAGGGCAGCGCATCCGGCGTGATCATCCAGGTGAAGCCCGTGAGGGCCTCCACCGTGCGCGCATACTGCTCGGGACGCACGAGCTGCACGCCCGCCGCGAACTGCTCTCCCTCCGCTGAGATCGCAGCAAAGGGCTCAGACAGTGCGATGTTGTGCATGAGCTGCTTCGTGTCGAAGCCCGACGCGACGAAGTCGTCGGCCAGCTCCCGCACCCAGGCGTCTGGCACCTGCTCCAGCTCGGTCTGAGTCATCCATGCCGCGAAGCGCCGCGCGGTGCACTGATGGAAACGTGGATCATCGGCGATCAAGTCGCCCAGATCGCGCACGTCTCCAGCCGGCTCGCCGTAGTACCCCGGCGCCCGGAGGTCCCGCTCCAGCCACTGGTCTTCCTGCTCCACCTCGTAGAACAGAGCGGGGTAGCAGAAGTGATCGGGCAGGTAGGAGCCTCGCGCCGGGTCGTCCTCCCGCGTCCAGTCGAAGCGGCAGTCGAGCTCGTAGGCCTTGTTCACGGCGCCGTAGCGAAGCTGCTCCTTGTAGCCCCAGAAGAAGGCCGCGAGGGGATCGAGGGACTGGTGACAGGCCACGCAGCTCGGCACCTCCCGCACCGCCCGGGCGACGGCCTCCTCGTCGGACATGTCGAGCCCCGCCTCGAGCGGAATGTCGCGCGACGAGAAGTCGGCACAGAGGAAGGCCTTAGCGACGAAGTCCGCGCGAGACCGGTGCGCGTTGTTGCCGTTCGAGACGTGCCGGCGCCAGATCTCCGAGTCGGAGAGGATCCCCGCCACCGGACGACCATCCGCCCAGGCGGTCCGCTGCCACTCGGGCCCTCCGGCGTCGTGCTCCAGCCCGTAGATGTCGGCCACGATCGGGTCGGCCATCGTCCAGTCGGCGGTCACGAGCGTGGTGTAGGGCAGCCCGGTGGAGACCACCTCCTCCACGAACCGCAGTGGAGCCTCCTGGGTCGAGGAGAGAATCCGCTGCTTGTAGACCCCCTCGAGGGGTCCCCGACTGGGCAGAGGCGTCTCGATGTCGTTGCGGACGAGCCACCACTCGGCATGCATGTCCTTGACGACCTCGCCGAGCTCAGGGCTGTCGAGCCAGTGGTCGACGAGCTCCGCGACGGCGGACGCATCGGTCGCGCCCGCGAGCTCCTCGGGAGTCGGCCGGACGCCCCGAAGCACCATCGACGCACGATTCGCGAGCTCTGCGGGCGACAGCATGGCGACGCGGTCCGTCGGCGTAGCCTGCAGAGGCACGGAGCCCGTGTCGGGCACCACCCCCGTGCAGCTCGCCAGCACCAGCAAACCCATCCGCATGCACACCACCGTATCCGAGCCGACACCCGGTCGGACAGGCCTACGTCTCCCCCGCTCAACGTGGCCCCCCCGCGCGGCGGCGACGCCACCGACGAGGTCTTCGTCGAGACGCGCGGGCAGCCGAGCACCCCGTCCGCGCCAACCGACAACGCGCCTCCCGTCACTGCGATACCCTCTGGCATGCGCGCTACCCGCCGAGAGCTGCTCGCTGGCCTCGCTGCCCTGACGGCGATGCCCAGTCGCGCTGCGGTCGATGACAGACGCCACCTCGTCGTCGTGTTCGCACGTGGCGGCTGGGACCCGACGTACGTGTTCGACCCGAAGCTCGGCGTGCCCGGTGTGGACGGCCCCGACGCCGACAGCAATCCCGCCAACCCCGACGACCGGGAAGACCTCGCCACCTACGGCGACATCACGCTCGCCGTGAACCCCGTGCGACGCCCGCGCGTGAGCGACTTCTTCGACAAGTGGGGCCGGCAGGCTCTGATCGTGAACGGCATCTCGACGGGCTCGGTCGCTCACGACCCCTGCCGGCTGCGGCTCCTCACGGGCACGACCGACAACGCGGCCGCCGACCTGGCCACCATCGTCGGCGCCGAGCTCGGCTCTGACCGCCCGCTCGGCTCGGTCGACCTCACCGGACTGTCCTACACAGGCACGCTGTCCGCAACCGCGGGGAGCCTCGGCGCGCAGAATCAGCTCAAGGTGCTGGTCGACCCCTCGATCAGCTTCCGTGCCCCGCCCGGCACGTCGCTCACCTACCCCCTGTACGTCCCGGAGCCCGACGACGATGACGCACTGCGGGCCCACCTCGAGGCTCGCGCTGCGTCCGAGCGTGCACGGTGGAGTGACCAGGGGGCCAACGACAAGGTCTTTGACGACTACATGGCCTCGCTCGGTCGCGCAGAGCGGTTCCGCGCGGAGGGGGCGGAGCTCTTCGAGGGCGTGACGCTGGGGACGACGGCCTCTCTGCGTGAGCAGGCCGACGTCGCCGTCGCTCTGCTCCAGCAAGGCACCTGCCACACCGTGACGCTCCAGGCCATCGGCGACTGGGACACCCACGCCGACAACGCCCTGCAGCACCCGATGTACGATCTGCTCTTCGATGGCCTCGACCACCTGGTGACCTCCTTGATCCAGGCGCGGCTCTGGGAGCGCACCGTCGTCGCAGTCCTCTCGGAGATGGGGCGCACTCCACGCCGAAACGGCGCCTTCGGCAAGGACCACTGGGCACACACCTCGGCGATGTTCATCGGGGCCGGCATCGAGGGCGGTCGCACCACCGGAGGCACCACCGACGCCCTGGAGTCGCTCCCTCAAGACCCCGACTCGGGCATGCTGGACCCGAGCGGCGTGGTCCTTCGCTACGACCATCTCGCAGCCGGCGTGCTGGAGCTGTGCGGACTCGACGCCGAGCGCTGGCGGCCCGGCATCTCCCCGTGGCGGGGCTTCCGTGCGTAGCTGGCTGCTGCTCGCGCTCGGCTGTGCCCCTCCCGTGGACCCCGCTCCTCCAGCGACCCTCACGGACACGGCCACCTGCACCGAGCTCACCTGGGAGGACTTCGGCGAGGGCACCATGACGACCTGGTGCACACCCTGCCACGCCTCGACGGTCACCGGCACCGACCGCCAGGGTGCGCCTGTGGGCATCGACCTGGACACCGTCGAGGGCGTGCGAGAGTGGGCGGCGGTCATCGCCGCCGTCGCCACCGACGAGAGCGCGTCGATGCCCCCTATCGGCGGACCATCCCCCACAGAGCGGTCTGACCTGGCAGAGTGGCTCGCCTGCGGGGCACCCGGCGAGCCGACCGTGGCGCCACTCGGCTGCCAGGGACCGACCATCGAGGGCGACCTCGTCATCACGGGCGAGACGTGGCCTGCCGACGTCTGCGCCGTCACCGGAGACCTCGTGGTCACCGGCGCTCTCCCAGCCGCCGTGACACTGCCAGCGCTGGAGGAGCTCGGCGGCGCCCTGCGCGTCCACGACACCACCTCGCTGATGTCCCTCGTCCTGCCCGCCCTCGCCAGCCCCATCGCGGAGCTGGAGCTGACTCGCAACCCGGGGCTGGAACAGCTCGAGCTGCCTCGCCTCGAAGAGGTGCAAGGTGATCTCGTCGTGACGGAGGATGGACTCGGCGGCACGCTGCAGCCGAGCGCACTCCGGCGGGTCGGAGGCTCGCTCCGCGCAGACACCTCGCCACGCCTGGGCCAGCTCTCACTCGACCGGCTCGCCGAGGTCGGCGGCGATCTGGCACTCCATGAGCTGCCTGCCCTCACAGTCCTCGGCGGCACGACATCGCTCCGTCAGGTGGGGGGAGACCTCTCCATCTCCAGCACCGCGCTGCCCACACTCACGGCCTTCTCCAACCTCGAGAGCGTGGGCACGGTGACGCTCACGGACCTCCCGATCACCAGCCTCGATGCCTTCACCTGGCTGCCCGAGGCGCAGGCCATCGTCCTGCAGGATCTGCCCTCGCTGAGCTTCACCCGTGGCTTCCACCAGCTGACCCGTGTGGAGCAGGGGCTGACGATGAGCGAGACGCCCGTGGGTGTGCTCGACGGCTTTCGGCAGCTGGAGCATGTCGGCGCTCTCACCGTCCGAGGCACGACGACCTTGACCCTCGCCCCGCTTGCCGCCCTCCGCGAAGTGGATGCCGACCTCGTCCTCGAGAGCAACTCCGAGCTCTCGGTGGTCACGGCTCTCCACGAACTCACCCGCGTCGGTGGCGATCTCGTGATTCGGGACAACCCCTCCCTGTCTCCCGCGGCGATTCGTGATCTCACGAACGCAATCGCGACCATCGAGGGCGAGATCGTGCTCGAGTGACTCACTTGGAGGGCTGTGCTTCTTCGGTGGGCGCGGTGATGCCTGGCACCGGAATCAGCTTCATCCGGGACTCGGCCTCGGGCAGATCTGGCGTCCAGAAGAGGCTGCCGACGAGGAAGGAGAGCATGAGCACCACGGCCAAGATCAAGCCGAGGGAGTAGTCCCAGCCCTCTTCCGTTGAGTCGTCATCATCGGACACGTCCTGCTCTCCTGCCACGCGCTAGCCGGGATCGACGCGGCCGACGACGTCCTCGATGCCGTTGACGTACCACAGCTGGCCCTCGGGACCGACCGTGAGGCCCATGATGCCAGGACCCTCTGGCGTGGTGACGCGGTCGAGCTCGACGCCGTCGAGGTCGAAGGCGACGATCTCGCCGGTAGCGTGGTCGGAGACGAAGAGACGACCGTCGTGCAGGGCGACGCCCGAGGGCTCCGAGAGACCCTCGACGAGGACACGCTGATCGACGTCCTCCCAGACCCGGTACTCCTCGAGCGGCTCGGCGAACGGCGGGAGGTTGCGACCTCCGCGACCCGACGCCGTGTCGACCTCGAGCACCCGCCCCGTGCCGGTGTCGGCGATGTACAGAAGCCCCGAGGCCTCATCGAGCTCGAGGTGGCCCGGCACGTCCTCGAGACGCGTGAGCTCCACCTCGCTCCAGCGGTGGACGATGCCGTCGCTGTGGTCGTCCGCGCCGAGCGGATGAGGCACCTGGAAGTCGTAGTAGACCAGGTTGCCGTTCATGCCGTCGAAGACGAAGTAGGCGTTGTCGGCCACGTGTGCGATGCCCATACACAGCGGGCTCTGGTGCAGCATGTCGGCGTGACTGCCCCCCAGCGGAGACCACCACTCCTGGTTGACCTGAGCGTAGATGTCGAGGTCGTGGGGCCACAGTGCCGGCCCCATGAAGTCATTGGGCGGGTAGGCATCGTCGTAGGTGTTGCGGGACTCGTGGCACGACGCCCACGTGCCCTCGGCGCCGAAGGCGAAGGAGCTGGCCTCCTCCATGAAGTGGTTCGCATAGGCGTCCTTCACCTCGTCCGAGGTCTGGGAGGGCGTGCCCGGGTCGAAGAAGATCACCGTCGCATCGGTCAACCGATTGACCGTCCACAGCTCGTTGGGGCGGTCGGGGTTGAACTCGAGGTCACGCGGCATGCGCAGCCGATCGGCATCACCCGTTCCGATGACCGTGAACGTCGGGGACGAGCCGAACTCTGGGACGGGTGCAGGTGTGGAGCCCCCCGTACCCGTTCCGCCTGTCGCCGTCCCACTCCCGCCCGTCGCCGTGCCGCTGCCACCCGTCGCTGTGCCGCTGCCGCTGCCGCCCGTCGCTGTGCCGCTGCCGCCCGTCGCCGTGCCACCGCCCGTCGCCGTGCCACCGCCCGTCGCCGTGCCGCCGCCTGTCGCCGTGCCACCGCCCGTCGCCGTGCCACCGCCCGTCGCCGTGCCACCGCCCGTCGCCGTGCCGTCCGTCGGCGCTCCGGCCGTGTCGGAGATCGAGCCCTTGTCGGTGCACGCCCACAACATCGCAAGGAAGATCAGTGACAGTCGCATGCGTCCTCCGCTTGGGTGACAGACGTATCCGCCTGCGAGACGACCCGCTGCGAGATCGACCTGCGCCGCAGCCTTCCCCTGCCAGGGAGTCCAGATGCCCCTTCCTCATGACGCCCTGACGGCCCAGGCGACACAGCTGCGCAAGCTGAAAGACTGGTCGACACGCCTGCAGCACCTCCGCGCGATTGCCCGCCACATCGACGGCCTCACGGCGTCGGAGACCGTTCAGCTCGAGGCGCTCCACAAGGCGCTGCTCGCCCACGCCGGGTGGGAGCAAGCCCATGGCGATGCCGAGATCATCGCTCGGGGGACGCTCGATGTCGCCACCATGGTCCATGCGCTGCTCCGCCCCAGCAAGCCGGTCGCAGACGAGCTCTCCGGCGACCACGACCTCGGGGGTGAGACGATGGTGTTCACCGCCTACCCCCTCTACATCCGCCGCGGGACGACGCGCCTCGTGGGCGGCGCACTGGAGTACGAGGGCAGCGAGCTCGGCAGCGTGATCGTC
>PKDJ01000238.1 GCA_002862545.1 Pseudomonadota bacterium | reverse complement strand
GATGCCCTTGCTGCCGCCGGTGATGAGCACCTTCTTGCCGCGATACCAGTCCATCACACCCCCAGGGCGCCAGCGGCTAACCGGTTTCGACGCCGCCGGGTGGGCACGATGGCTCGTCCCGACTCTGCGAGGTTAGACGCACGGCGGAGGCATCCGCGAAATGGAAGACCGCACGCGACGCATCCTAGAGACGGCCATCACCCTCGCCGAGCGCGACGGGTACGAAGCAGTGCGCCTGCGCGATGTGGCAGCGCAGGCCGAGGTCGCTCTCGGCACCGTGTACCGCAGGTTCAAGTCCAAAGAAGACATCCTCGTCGCGGCCCTCGAGCTCGAGGTCGAGCGGATGGGGGCCTACCTGCAGTCCCACCCGATCGAGGGCGATGATCCCGTCACGCGCACCAGCAACGCCTTTGCCGCCATGACGGGCGCACTCGTCGACAAGCCGCATCTCGCGCGCGCCCTGCTCCGGGCCGTCGCCTCGGGAGTCCCCGAGATTGCTCAGAAGGTGGCGCAGTTCCACGCCACGACGACCCAGTTCTTCACGGCATTCCTCTTCGACCTCGACATCCCCAGCTCCGAGAAGGAGCGCATCGCGAGCTTCCTACAGGACATCTGGTTCGCGAAGCTGGTCGGCTGGTCCGGAGGCCTCCAGACCAAGGAATCCGTCCTTCAGGACATGGCCGAGGCGACCCAGCGACTCCTGCGGTCATGAGCGGCCCGAACACCCCCGAGGCTGGCCTGCTCACGCTCCCGGCCGAGCGCCTCGACGGGGACCCGGAGCCCGAGTCCGGCGAGCGCTTCGAGGTGATTCAGGCCATCGGCCAGGGGGGCAGCGCGGTCGTCTATCGGGTGTGGGATCGCCTGATCGATCGCCAGATCGCCTCGAAGGAGCTCACCGAGGAGCAGGCGCTCGACCCACGCGGTGTACAGCGCTTCATCTCCGAGGCTCGGATCACGGGACGCCTCGACCATCCCCACATCGTGCCGGTGTACGACATCGGCGAGGATGCGGATGGCCGATGCTGGTTCCGGATGAAGCTGGTCCGGGGTCGGAATCTGAGCAAGGTGATCCGCGAGCAGGGCAGCGGTCGCCTGACGCCCGAGGCACTCGCCACTCACGTGCGCACGCTGGCTGTCGTCTGCGATGCGCTCGCTTTCGCGCACCACAAGGGCGTGCTCCACCTCGACGTGAAGCCCTCGAACATCATGGTGAGTGACTTCGGAGAGGTCTACTTGATGGACTGGGGGGTCGCGCGGCAGGCGAGCGCCGTACGGAGCACCGGCACCATGGTCGGCGGCACCCCGGCATTCATGCCGCCGGAGCAGGCAGCTGGAGGGGCCCTCGACCCGCGCGCCGACGTGTTCGCCATCGGGGCCTGCCTGTACTTCGTCCTCACTGGAAGAGCCCCCTACCAGGGCGACGCGCACACCGCGCTGGCTCGGGCCTCGCTGGGGATGCTCGATCCTGTCGACGAGCAGGTCACAGGCCTACCACCGGGCCTGGTCGCGATCTGCCAGAGGGCGATGTCCAAGGAGCCCGACCGCCGGTACCCCGACACCACCTCCCTGCGTGACGCCCTGTACGCCTTCTTGGAGGGCGAGTGGTACCTGGCCGAAGTGATCGTCCCCCCTGGTGAGCGCATCGTCACCGAGGGCGCACCCGGTGACTGCGCCTACATCATCACGAAGGGACAGTGTCGGGTCGTGGCGGGCCGCGGCGAAGATCGTCAGGTGCTGCGGCTGCTCGAGGCCGGCGATGTCTTTGGAGAGACAGCGGTGTTCACCGGAATGCCGCGCACGGCCACGGTCGAGGCCATCGATCAGGTGACGCTCAGGCTCGTCACCCAGGAGACGCTCGAGCTCGAGCTGGGCCGCAACCGCTGGCTGGGCGCCTTCGTCCAGGCCCTGGCCGAGCGCTTTCGCGAATCCGACGAGAAGCTGCGGAGTCTCCGATGAGGTGGGTGCCGTTGGTGGTCGCGCTGGGCCTGCTGGGCTGCGGCGACACGGGCGCGAGCAAGACGCTCGAGACCACCGACACCGCGGGTCCGTGCTTCGGTCTGGCACTGCCCGACTGTCCCGACGCATGCCCCGATGACTGGGCGCTCTCCTGCGGCGAGCCATGCGACGCCGAAGGCGAGACCTGTGGAAACACCATCGGAGACGGACGCACCTGCGTCGACGGTCTCTGGGCCTGCTCGGTGCATGCCCCGCTCGAGCCAGAGGGCTGCAACCGGACGTGTCGCTGACCCAAATCAACCGGGCGGATTGTTCGCGGGGACGCCGCGACCGACTTATTCCCCGCGCCCTCAGGCAGGGGTGACACATGGCGAGCATCGCGACGGACGACCTTCTCCTTCAGCGCTTCCACAAGCACGTGCGCGAGCGCGGCGACGCGCCTTACCTCATCCAGCCGATCGGCGGCGGAGAGGTCACGACCTACACGTGGTCGCAGGTGGCCGATCAGGCCAAGCGCATGGCTCGCCACCTCGGCTCGCTGGAGCTTCCACCCGGCTCCAAGATCGCCATGCTCTCCAAGAACTGCGCCCACTTCTTCATGGCGGAGCTGGCGATCTGGATGAGCGGCCACACCTCGGTCGCCCTCTACCCGACGCTCAACCGCGACACGGTCAGCTACATCCTCGAGCACAGCGAGGCGAAGCTCCTGTTCGTCGGCAAGCTCGACACCTGGGAGTCCGAGCTGCGCCATGGCGTGCCCGATGCACTGCCGTGCATCGCCTTCCCCCTGGCGCCGAAGGGCCTCGACATGCCCACGTGGGATGCCGTCGTGGCTGAGCTCGAGCCCGTGGACGGCGAGCCCGTCCGCGATCCCGACGACGAGTCCCTGATCATCTACACGTCTGGCTCGACGGGGCAGCCAAAGGGCGTCCTCCACACCTTCGGCACGATCTCCACGCCCACCGTGAGCCTGGCCAAGACGCTCGGCGCCACGCCCGACGACCGGATTCTCTCCTACCTGCCGCTGGCCCACACGATGGACCGCTGGCTGTCCCTGTGTCTGTCCCTGAACGCAGGGTTCCAGATCTTCTTTGCGGAGTCTCTCGACACCTTCGTCGAGGACCTCAAGCGTGCCCGCCCCACGCTCTTCGTGTCGGTGCCGCGACTGTGGCTCAAGTTCCAGCTCGGTGTCTTCAAGAAGATGCCGCCCAAGCGCCTCGAGTTCCTCAAGAAGGTGCCGGTGCTCTCGGGCATCGTGAAGAAGAAGATCCTGGGCAACCTCGGCCTCGACAACGTGCGCTTCGCCGGCTCCGGGTCGGCCCCGATCCCGGCCGAGCTGATCACCTGGTACCGCGAGCTCGGCCTCGAGCTGCTCGAGGGCTACGGCATGAGCGAGAACTTCAACTTCTCGCACCTCACTCGGCCTGGCCAGGGTCGGCCTGGGTACATCGGCCACACGCACCCTGGCGTCGAGTGCAAGATCTCCGACGAGGGCGAGATCCTCATCCAGTCGCCGGGCAACATGAAGGGGTACTTCAAGAACCCCGAGGCCACGGCAGCGACCTTCACCGACGACGGCTGGCTGCGCACCGGCGACCGCGGTGCGATCGACGAGACCGGTCGCCTCCGCATCACGGGCCGCGTCAAGGAGCTCTTCAAGACCTCCAAGGGCAAGTACGTGGCGCCGGCGCCGATCGAGAACCACATCAACAACGACACGCACATCGAGCTGTCGCTGGTCTCGGGCTCCGGCATGCCCAGCACGCACGCCATCCTGCAGCTCGCCGAGGACTGGGTCGCCAAGGTCTCCGACCCCAGCGTGAGGGCACAGGTCACGAGCGCGCTCGAGGCACTCCTCGACGACGTGAACAGCAAGGTGGAGCACCACGAGCGCCTTGGCTTCTTCGTGGTCGCCAGCGCGCCCTGGACCATCGAGGCCAACCACCTCACGCCCACCCAGAAGATCAAGCGCAACGTCCTCGAGGCCCAGTACCAGCCCAAGTGGGAAGACTGGTACGCCTCGGGCACGAAGGTGATCTGGGAGTAGTCGCTCCCCGTCAGCGGCGGCGACGCAGACCGAGCAGTGGGAGGAGCAGCAGAGCGGCCCAGCCCCCTGCTGCCGTTCCCGAAGAGCAGGCGCAGGCCCGGGTCACCGAGACGGGCCCGTCCGAGCCGCCGGAAGCGACCTCGGCGAAGGCACGCTCGGTCCATTCCATGCGGAAGCTGTAGCCGAAGGTCTCTTCTGGCTCGAACGCCTCGGGCGTCGCGGCGACGACGAGCACCAGGTACAGCTCGTCACCGTCGGACGTGTAGCTGATCTCGTTGCTGGAGCCCTCCCAGAGGACGGGCATCACCTCGACCTCGTCGTCGCGCACCACGACGAGCGCCGCCCCGAGCGTGCTCGGCGAGCCGCTAGAGCCGAGATCGTCGGCCTCGACCCCCACTGCGAGCTCACCACCGACGGGGTTCAGCATGAGCACGTGGTTGTACCCCCAAGCCCACGGCAGGTTCTTGTCCCGCACCGCGTCGTACCCGTCCGTCCCGTCCCTCGAGACCCGCGCGGCCCAGCGCCGATCTTCACTGCTGAAGAAGTCACCGTAGAGCTCGGTGGTGGCCGCATACTCCGAGCCGTAGGCGTAGTCGTCGAAGGTCACGTTGCGGGTCGCGAAGTCGAGGAAGGCCTCCTCCAGAGAGCCGCCATCCTCAGCCAGCTGCTCGGCGAACCGATCGAGCGGGATGTCCGTCGGCCCCGACGTGAGCCAGGTCTCCTTCAGGAAGGCGTCGTCCCGGGCAAGCTCGGTCAGGTAGGCGAGGAAGATCTCCGCACCGTAGTGGTGCGACTCGATCAGCGTGCCCTCGTCCGGGTAGTCGAAGTGGTCGACGCTCACGTGGGGCAGCAGCGTGTACGCCCCCACCGCACTCCCGATGATCCCGTTGTCAGGGTAGACCCGCTGCACGGCCCACTCTGCCGAGGCCTCCCAGAGCCAGCCGGCACGACCGAGGTAGACGAAGCTGTCCACCGAGGACTGGATGGTGTGCATGAACTCGTGCGCGAGCACGCCCGGGACCGACTCGGTGTCGCCGAAGGCGTAGGCCGCGAGGAGATTCGGTGAGACGACGATGTAGGGATACCCCTCCTCGTCCGAGGTCACGTAGGCCCCGGTGAACGAGATCTCCGGCGTGTTTCCACCGGTGCTGCCAAAGTAGACGTTCAGGCGGTAGCGATCCGTGCCGAGTGGCTGTGGCCAGCCCATCTGCTCGATCTCGGCGATCCAGATCTCCTCCAGGGCTTGCTCCACGGCCTCCACGGTCGAGAGGGGAAACGAGACCTCCCCACCCCAGCGGATGGCGAAGTGCTCGGTCGTGACCAGGTTCGGGCCAGCGTCGAAGGGGTCGCGCAGGTCCAGCTCATCCCCCGGCGCCGCCAGAAACACCGGAGGGCGCGGCGCTGCCGCGATCTCGTCCAGGTGGTCCAGCGTGCCACACGTGAATCCCAGCGCGACCGTCGTGGTGAGCAACAACATGGGGACCTCCACAGCCAGATTCCCATCACTGGGAAGGAAACGTCCCAGCACGCAGAGCGTCCCTGGCCTATGCGGCGCAAACACCACCAACAAACCCGCTGTACGTCAGCACGCGACAGCGTGAGAGCGTCACCCGTGCCCGAACTACGTTATGGTCGCGGCCGCGCATGAGGACCGGATGACCTTCGAAGAGACCTTGGCGGCCCAGCTGATGGAGGTCGGGCTCACCCGAAACGAGGCCCTCGCCTACCTCACGCTCCTCGCCGACGACACGGGCCAAGGCCTCACGGGCTACGAAGTGGCGGCACGCTCCGGCATCCCTCGCTCGGTCGTCTACACCACTCTCGGCAAGCTCGAGAACCAAGGTGCAGCCTTCGGGTGGGGTGACAAGCCCGCCCGCTTCGTGGCCACCGAGCCCGACGCCTTGATCGAGGCCCGCCGCCTCGAGACGCGCACGCGACTCGACGCACTCGAGGCATCCCTCGGCAAGCTACCAAAGCGCAAGCGTCCCGAGCCGGTGTGGATCCTGTCCACCTACGATGAGGTGATGGACCGCGTCGAGCAGCTCGTGCGTGGCGCCACTGAGTCGGTCTACCTCTCGCTGTGGCCCCGAGAGATCGAGCGCCTGTCACCGGCCCTGCTGGCCATTGCCGACCGTGATCTGCACCGGGTACTGCACTGCCCGACGCGCCTCGAAGCCCCCCCACCTGGGTTCTCCTGCTGGGCTGACGCGCGCTCCGAGTCCGACGCGAAGCATCGCTGGTCCCACAAGGCCATCGTCGTCGTCGATCGAACCACGGCGCTGATCGGTGGGGCCGAGCTCAGCAAAGACAACCAGGCCGTGAGCACATCCAACCCGTCGATCGTCGACGTGGCCACCAACCACCTGATCCTCGACATCACGATGATGAGCCGGGCGACGGGCCGGCCCTGCGATGACGACGTCTCCCCGATGATGCGCCCTCACCTCGCACCGCCGAGCGCCCTCTCACTCTGAGGCGTCGTCGCCTGCGTCTCCCTCGATGTAGCCGAGCGCCTCGAGCACCGCGCGCTCCTCGTCGCCCATCCGTCGGACGGTCGGCGCCTCCTCGGTGCCCGAGTAGGCGGTGCGGAGCTCGCCGAGCAGCCCCTCGACCTCGGGGGGCCTCCGGGCACGAGCACGCTGCTCGTCGGGGTCAGCCGTGATGTCGAACACCTCGACCTTGCCCGCTCGCCGGTCGTCGATCACCTTCCACCGACCACGGACGAGTCCACGGATGTCAGCGTAGCGCCGAGTCTCGGCGAGCACCGTCCGGTCGGTCAGCGGCTGGAGGACACCATGGGTCACCGGCCAGACCTCGCCGGTGAAGCCCTTGGGCGCGTCGACACCGACCAGCGACAGCAGCGTCGGAGCCAGGTCGACATGCGGGACCGTCACGTCGGTGCGACCGGCGGCGAGCTCAGGCCCCCGGACGATCAGCGGCACTCGAATCAGCTCGTCGTAGAGAGAGACCGTGTGGAGGTTGTAGCCGTGGGCCCCGAAGCCCTCACCGTGGTCAGCCGTGAACGCCACGATGGTCTGGTGGGCCAGCCCGGTTGCGTCGAGGTGGTCCAAGATCCGACCGATGTGGTGATCGGTGAACGCGATCTCCGAGTCGTACTTGTCGATGTCGGACCCACCAAAGTCGTGCTTTTCATGCGCCAGGTAGGTGTCGTGCGGGTCGAAGAAGTGCGCCCACAGGAAGAATGGAGCCTCTCCCTGAAGCCGGTCGAGCGCCTCGATGGTTCGAGACGCCACCCGGGCCGACGACGAGATGTGGTGGGGAGAGCCTCGCCCCTCGTAGGCAGACGTGTCGTAGACGTCGAAGCCATGGTGAAAGTTGTTCCACTTGGGATCGAGCGCGTGGTGAGAGACGTAGGCCTCAGTCCGGTAGCCTGCGGTCCGCAGGGCACTCTGGAGAGTGTCGTGACCGGCATCGAGGGCGTGGTCCCAGTCGTGCACACCGTGGTCTCGCGGCAGGCGGGAGGTGAGCAGAGAGGCGATGGACGGCTTCGTCCACGGTGCATGGCTGTACGCTCGGTCGAAGACCATCGCGCCATCCGCCCAGCGGTCGAGGTGCGGCGTGGTGTCGCGCTCATGGCCGTACAGGCCCATGTGGTCCGCCCGAAGCGTGTCGACCACGATGAGCAGGACGTTCGGCGGTCCCGAGGGTGCGGCCTGGCGAGAGCACGTACATGCCGTGGCCAGCAGCGCGATGGCGATGCTCCAGCGCATGGTGCCGGCTAACCCGACCCTGTCCGAGCGTCGGTTAGGAACCCGGCGGAGGTGGCCATGACGAGGCTGGCAGCTGCAGCACTGGCACTCACGATCGCCGCGTGTGGTGGCGGCGACAAGTCAGACCCGGCATCGGACGACACCGGCCTCTTCACACCAGGTGGCCTGCCCGCGGCGACCGCTGGTGGCACCGGCGGAGGCGGCGGAGGCGGCGGAGGCGGCGGTGGCGGCGGTGGTGGTGGCGTCACCGGCGACTGCATCGACGAGGGCTTCGACCCCATCGTCCCGACCATCGAGCCGAACATGGAGGACTTTGACGAATTCCCGGTCCTCTCTGTGATTCCCGACGATCCCAAGGCCGTCGTGTTTGTCTTTCACGGCTCCGGAGGCGAGATCGGGAAACTGACCGGTCTGCACTACATCCGCTCGTACAACGCCTGGCTCACCGGCGGCATCGGGTACGTCGGCACGGAGAGCACGAACCGTCGGGACGGCACCTGGGATGGCTCGACGACGGATCCAGATCGCAATGACGACATGCCCCGCCTGGCGGCTCTGCGACAGCACATGATCGACACCACTGCTCTGTCAGCCGACACTCCCATCTTTGCGTGGGGCTTCTCCAATGGTGGCGGCTTCACCGAAGACTTCGCCTCCATGGGCCTCGACCTCGGCTGGCCGATTCGCGGCATCATGGTCCACAACAGCTCGACCTTCCGCGACCTGCCCCTCCCGGCCTTCTTCACCTCCGCGGAGAATGATGACATCACGTCGTCGACGCGCGCCTCCTTCGAGCGCCACCGGGACAGCGGCAGTCCGGCCGTCTGGCACGAGAGCCTCGAGGTGCCGTGGGCGGTCGAGCACGCCATGCTCCATCCGGCGTACGACGACATCGAGGCCCAGGAGGTCTTCGACGACGTGGTCGACTTTGGGCTGATTGCGGCGGACGGCAGCCGGGCGGTGTCGCTCGACGATGTCGACGAAGGCCTGCGCGCCTGGACGAACAACACGACCATCGCGGGGCCCAGCCGCCTCACGACCCTGTTCCGTGTGGTCTGGGCTACCCACAGGCCGACGAGCGAGTTCGCCTGCGAAGAGAAGGACTTCATGCTGGAGCACCTGTAGGCTCCCACCCGGAGACGACTCGACCGCGCTCCGTCTCTGGCGTCCGAGCACTCTGCGCGGGCTGCGCGCACTCACCGGCCGCACGCACTCCACTGCGACGCGGTGACTGGGGCTCCTGCTCCGACCGCCCTACCAGTGCTCATGGACCACAGAGCTCTCCACTTCGTGCCCCTTGGGGGGACCGGTGAGATCGGCATGAACCTCAACCTGTATGCCCACGACGGGCGCTGGTTGATGGTCGACTGTGGCGTGACCTTCGAGCGTGGAAAGGACCGCAAGGGACGTGTGCAGATGGCCGACCCTCGGTTCATCACCCAGCGGCGAGATCAGCTCGAGGCCCTGGTGCTCACGCACGCCCACATGGATCACATCGGGGCGGTCGGCGATCTCTGGCCAAAGCTCCGGTGCCCGGTATTCTGCACCCCCTTCGCCGCCTTCATGCTTCGGGATCGCCTGAAGGAGCTGGGCCTCCACCGCAAGGTCCCGATGCGGGTCCTCGCCCCAGGCTCGACCTTCGAGGTGGGGCCCTTCGAGCTGCGCTACGTGCCCATCACCCACTCGACCCTCGAGTCGCATGGGCTGGTGATCCGAGCCGGTCGAACGACGGTCTTCCACACCGGTGACTGGAAGCTCGACCCCGAGCCGGTCGTGGGTCCACGCACGGACGAGGGCGTCCTCCGAGGCCTCGCCGATCTGCCCGTGCACGCACTGGTGGGCGACAGCACGAACGCGACACAGGAGGGGTCCAGTGCCTCCGAAGGGAGCGCCCGAGATGCGCTGCGCGAGCTGATCGGTCGCCAGGAACGTCGCGTCGTGGTCACTCTCTTCGCCAGCAACGTCGCGCGCCTCGCGAGCCTCTGCCGCATCGCAGCGGAGACGGGCCGGCACCCTGTCTTGGTCGGCCGCTCTCTGCATCGGGTCCTCAAGGCGGCCAAGCGAGCCCGTCAGCTCAGAGACCTTCCGACCATCGTGCACAGCCGAGATGCGGGCTTCCTGCCACGCGAGGCGGTGCTGGTGCTCGCCACCGGCTCACAGGGGGAGCCGAGAGCCGCGCTGTCCCGGATGGCCACACACAACTACCGGGACGTCGCACTGGAGTCGGGCGACACGGTCATCTTCTCATCCAAGGTCATCCCTGGGAACGAGCTGCCGATCCTCCGCCTGAAGAAGCAGCTTCGCGAGCTCGGCTGCACACTTCACGACGAGGAGACCAACCCCGACATCCACGTCTCCGGGCACCCCTGTCGGAGCGATCTCCGACGGATGTACCGCATGGTCCGACCGTCCTGGGTCGTGCCGACTCACGGCACTCCCCGACACCTCAGAGCCCACGCGGAGCTCGCCGCAGATCTGCCCGGCATCGGCGCTCTGGAGTGCCTGAACGGACAGGTCGTGCGGCTGGGCCCGGGTGCCCCCCGCATCGTGGGTGCCGTCCCTGTCGGGCGGCTGGAGCGCGACGAGGAGAACGGGCGGCTCTTCCCTGTCCCCTGTCCGCCCCCACAGGCGCAGTAGAGCCGCGAACTAGCTCGGGAGCTGGAAGAGGAAGCGCGTCTCTCCGACCTGCAGCTCGTCGCCGTCGCGCAGGACCTGATCACCGTCGATCGTCGCGCCATTCACCTGGGTGCCCCGAGTCGAGCCAAGATCGGCGACGTACCAGACCCCATCGACCACCCACAGGCGCGCGTGCTTGCGCGACACCTGGGCGTCGTTGCGCACCTGGATGGGGTTGGAGCGGTTGCGCCCGATCGTCATCTCGTCGCTATCGAGGGGCTTCACCTCCTCCTGCAGGGTGTCCGCCTCGTAGACGAGCCGGGCGACGTCAGGCTGGGCCGCACTCTCGGCCTCGAGGACCTCCGAGGCCTCCTCCTCACGCCCAGCAACGCGGCTCTCCGCCTCGTCGAGCCACTCCTCGTCCGGATCGGGCGGGATGCTGCCGATGTCGAAGCCACCCCGCTCGGCCCGCTCCAAGATCGCCGCCAGCCTCTCTCTCCGGCGCTGATCTTGCAGCCGATCGCGCCGTGAGCCCTCGTCTTCGTCGGCGTACGCTCGCTCGTAGACCATCAGCTCGGCGCGGCCGATCCAGTCCTCGGTGGGGAACGCCGGGATGGGATCGAGACGCACATCGTGCTGCTCGGCGAGAGCGAACAGTGTCTTCATGCGCTCCCTGCGACGCGCCGTCCTGCGGGTGCGCTCTGCCCGTCGAGCCTCTCGGCGTTCCTCGAGCACGCTCTCGAGTGCCGCTGCCGTGCTGACCACCCAGTCCTCGGTCGGATTCGGTGGTACTCGCCCGAGGTCGAGTCCGGCGCGCTCGGCCCGCGCGATCAGCTCTGCGACCCGCTCCTCGATCGCGCGCTGCTCGTCGGCCTCCAGGTCGACGGCGGCCGGCTGGGGCACCTCGACGGTCGCGGGCAGCCCGTCGACCGTGGCTCGCGGATCGGCCACAGAGGTGGCGTCGACCTCTGGCGCCGCTGGGTCGGGTGGCGCGGGCTCCTCGCGCTCTCGCGCGATCTCCGTGAGCTTCTGCTCGAGGCGATCGAGCCAGCGCTCGGAGGGCGACTCAGGCACCTTGCGGAGCCGGACGCCGAGGGAGCGAGCCCGTGCCATCAACGAGGCAAGACGGGGGTTGTCAACCGCCTCCGCCCGACGCCTGGCGAACCTCTGCTTGATGATCTCCTCGACTCGCGACTCGGCCTTGTCGAGCCACGCTGCGGAGGGCTGCTCCGGGACGTTCCTCAGCTTGATGCGTGCGGTCGCTGCACGCTCGATCAACGCATCCCGACGCTCTCGAAGACCAGCCTCGCGCTTCGCGATGGCCTCCTTGACCCGCCGCTCCGCCCGATCGAGCCACGCGCTGCTGGGATGCTCCGGGAGGTTCCTGAGACGAATCCCAGCGGACGCTGCGAGAGCGAGCAGTGCCTGTCGGCGCTCTTCGACGGGTGAAGACATGCAACCAGACCCCGGGCCAGCGACCCCTCGGTCGTATCCAACACGGACTGGCGGCGCAGCGAGCGCACAGATCCAGACGCAATTTTGCAGCCGCCCGACGCCTCGGTGGGACACACTCTGCACACACGGAGTGCTGCCATGTGGCTCTTGCTGATCACTCTCGCGGCCGCGGCCGAGCCCACCGAGACCCGGCTCCCCCCCGTCTCGACACTGCGTGTTCCCACTCCTCCGCCCGGGACCTCGCTACAGCTGGCGGTGAAGCTGCATGACTCCGCCCGCGGACGCGCTACTCCCGACGGAGGCCTGGTCGCCCAGGGAGACACCACGGAGCTCGCCGCCTTGGCGGCTTCCGAGGGGCTGACGTTCAGACAGGCGGTGCCCGATGCACCCTGGGTCGAGGATCTGCGCGCACGTGCACTCGCGCGCACGGGCGAGCCGGCCGTCGATCTCGCAGGCCTCCTCTGGGTCGACGGGCCCACCGAGCGCGAGGCGCTCCGCGCGATCGGACAGCAGCTTCAGGGACTCCCGCTGGTCGAGAACGTCTGGGTCGAGGTGCACGGTGTCGAGCCACCCGGGGCGCGCGATCTCGCGCCACCCACGGACTCCTACAGCGCCCTCCAGACCTGGCAGGACCCCTTTCCGGGGCTCGGGCATCGGCTCGCTCACGACCTCGGGTTCACGGGCGCCGGTCTGCGCTTGTCGGACGTCGAGTACGCCTTCCGCGCCGACCACGAAGATCTCCCCTTCGTTCGGGTCGAGCCCGATCAGACGCCCACGGACCCCTGGGGTCCCGACCACGGCACGGCCACCATCGGGCAGGTATCGGCCCCCGCCAACGACTACGGCATGACCGGAGCAGCCCCCGGAGCCGAGGTGGCCTTCTACACCGAGTACTCGGACGAGGAGGGCCCCCGACGCTCCGAGGCCGTCACCCGCGCCTGCGCCGAATCGGTACCGGGAGACGTGGTCATGCTCGAGATGCAGGCCTTCGGCGCCGTCAGCTACGCACCGGCCGAGTACGACCTGTCGGTGTGGCTCGCCACCGAGGTCTGCACGGCAGCGGGCATCACAGTCGTCGCCGCCGCGGGCAACGGCAGCGACGACCTCGACGGCGGCCCCTACGTCTTCTACGCCGCCCGCGGCGACAGTGGGGCGATCATCGTCGGGGCAGGCACCGCAGGGTCGGACGGCACCACCAACGCCGAGGCGTACAGCACCTACGGCTCTCGTGTCGATGTGCAGAGCTGGGGCAGCAACGTCGTGACGACCGCCTACGGCGATCTGGCGCTGCCTGGAGGCGACATCCGGCAGGCCTACACCGCCGCCTTCGCAGGCACGAGCTCCGCGACGCCGATGGTTGCCGCCACCGCCCTCCTGCTGCAGCAGGTCGCGTTCGAGCGCTCCGGGGCCCCACTGGACCCTCGGGCCCTGCGCGCCCTCCTCACGACCACCGGCGTGCCGCAGCACCCAGACTCGGCCGGTCTCACACCGATCGGACCCCAGCCTGACATCGGAGCTGCCCTTGCTGCAGTCGAGACCGATGCAGACGGCGATGGCGCCGTCGCCTGGCTCGAGGACTGCGACGACCTGGACCCGACCCGCTCACCGTCACGACCCGAAATCGTCGGCAACCGGATCGACGACGACTGCGACGGGATCGTCGACGAGGGAGCCATGCCCCTCGGCTCCGCCCTGGCTGGATCCGCCGGAGAGCCCGAGCTCTCCATCACGCAGGTCGGCGACCGCCTGCAGCTCGAGCTGTCCTCCGCGCTAGCCGACGCCAGCGTCCTGCTCGTTGCCGGCCTGACACGTGCCGACCGCCCGATGTTCGGGGGAACGGTAGTACCCACGCCCAGCGTCATTCGCCCACTCGGCACGACCGACGGAGCCGGACAGCTCCTGACAGCCATCAGACTGCCGCCCAGCAGCGCTCCCGGCGACACGCTGTACATGCAGCTGTGGGTCGAAGACCCGGCAGCCATCGAGGGACTGGCAGCCACTGAGGGCTGGCGGATCGTCGTCGACGAGTGAGCCCCTCGGCGGAGTGCGCTAAGACGCATCATGAACCCACTTCTCGACATCGACGCCAGAACCGATCTCGGCGCCATCGAGCCCGGCCACGTGCGGTCGGGCATCCCTGCTCTCCTCGACGGGCAGCGCCGCGCGCTCGCTGCGCTGTGCGACGCACCGACGCCGACCTGGGCACTCGTGGCGGACCTCGACCGCGCGAGTGCCCGGCTCGCAGCAGCAAGCTCCGCCGTCGCAGTTCATCGGATGACCCTCGATGCACCCGACCTCGAGGCCGCATGGGACGACGTCTTCGCGGACATCGAGGCGGCGAGCAGCGAGCTGTGGTCCGACGCGCGACTGCTGTCGGCGCTCGAGCGGCTCGACACATCCGGCCTGACCGAGGAAGAGCGACGCCACATCCACTGGTCGACGCAGAGTCTCCGCTGCAACGGTGCAGGCCTCGCTCCCGCTGATCGTGAGCGACTCGTCGCCATCGACAGCGCGCTGGCCGCGCAGACGCTGGCCTGGAGTCGCGCGGTCCAAGCCGACACGCTCGCATGGCACCTCGACGTGACCGACGAGTCCACACTCAGTGGGCTGCCGGGCCCGCTCCTCGACGGCGCTCGACAGCGCGCCGAAGCAGCGGGCTGCGAGGGCTGGCGATTCGCACTCGATGCTCCCACCTACCGAGGCATCCTCCAGAGCGCCGAAGACCCGCAGCTCCGCGAGACGCTCTGGCGCGCCTGGTGCCGACGTGGGGCAGAGTCCAACCCTGAGCGCATCCGACGAATCGTGCTCCTGCGACGGGAGCGCGCTGCTCTGCTGGGCTTCGCCGGGTACACCGACCTGGTCACACACGACCGGATGGCGGGGAATGCCGAGACGGTCGAGAGCTTCCTCGGCTCGCTCACGCAGCATGCCCGAGCCTTCATGGAGAGCGAGGATGCCCAGCTCGAGGCCGCCGAGGGCCGGACGCTGTCGCCATGGGACGTCGCGTACGCCAGTCAGCGCCTGAAGCGCTCCGAGCATGCGATCGACGACGCGAAGCTCCAGCCGTGGTTCCCTCTGCCTCACGTACTGGACGGCGTGTTCACCATCGCGCGCCGCCTCTTCGGCGTCGAGGTCGTCGCCTCACCGGGTGGTGGCTGGGCCAGTGACGTTCGCTCCTACAGCCTCGTCGACGAAGACGGTGAGCAGATCGGTCGATTCCATCTCGATCTGCACCCGAGAGCCGGCAAGCGCGCGGGAGCGTGGATGAGCGGCATCGCGAGCGGCTGCGTCAGCGCGCCCCTCGCCATCGTCTGCGGCAACATGACGAGTCCGACCCGCGACGCGCCGGCACTGCTGACCCACCGCGAGGTCGTCACGCTCCTCCACGAGTTCGGGCACCTGCTGCACTTCCTGCTCTCCCGCTCCCCGACGCGTCTGCTCTGGGGCACCGCGGTGCCGCGCGACTTCGTCGAGCTTCCATCGCAGCTCATGGAGGAGTGGGCCTGGACTCCTGAGGGCTTGCAGCTGCTCTCGGCGCATGTCGAGACCGGAGAGCCCCTCCAGACCTCCGAGATCCAGGCCCTCCTCGGTACCCGCTCCTTCCGCGCTGGCGCAGCGATGATGCGCCAGCTCAGCTTCGCCACGCTCGACATCGCGCTCCACGAAGACTGGGAGCCGGACGACGATCTCCTCGCCTTCGCGAACGCCGTCGATGCCGGCTTCACGACGTGGCCCAAGCCCGCCGAGCACGCCATGGTGTGCAGCTTCGGCCACCTGTTCTCGCATCCGACCGGCTACGCCGGCGGCTACTACGTCTACAAGTGGGCCGAGGTCCTGTCAGTCGACGCGTTCGGAGCCTTCGCCGAGGCCGGGATCTTCGACGCCACGACAGGTCGTCGCTTCAGGACGGAGGTCCTGCAGCGCGGCAACACCGTCGACGTGCTGGACCAGTTCGTCGCCTTCCGCGGCCGCGAGCCCAGCCTGGAGCCACTCCTCGCGCGCCTCGGCTAAGGGCGGAACAGCAGCAGGTTCTCGGCGCCCGAGCGACGGACGCGGACGATGACCTCACCGTCTTCGACCGCGACGGACATCGTGCCCGTGCCAAAGGTGACTGCCAACAGACCGGACACCGCCTCATGAAGCGGCTGCAGCTGTGCTCGCGCGTAGCCACCGAGCCGCTCGGCCGTCTCGAGGACCCACCGCGCCAGATCATCCACCGCCTCTGGAGCCAGACGCCAGGTCGCTAGCGGACGCGTTCCGCTGCTCGATCTGGTTTCTGTGGAGGTCGGCATCGCGGTCCCCGCGCAGCGTCGAGAGTGCAAGTGCACCCTGGGTCACTCTGGTCCTGACTTGTGCCCCAGTCTACCTCACGATGTACACGAAACGTCATAGCGGAATCATTACACAGCAGGCTCAGCTTGCTCTGGAGGCGACATCAGGCCTCATCGAGCGGCCGCTGATCCTCCGGGAGCGCGTCGATGAACACCTGACGCAGGGCGGCAGCGTGCTGCCGAGAGGCGTTTGCGCGCCACTCGGACGTGTCGATCGGCGGGAAGACCTCGACCTCGATGGCCCCTGGTCGGATCGTGAAGCCACCCGGCTCCCAGCGGCGGAACATGCCGCGAATCACGATCGGCACGATCGGGAGCCCCGTGGCGCAGGCGATGTGGACGATCCCCCTCTTGAAGGGCAGCAAGCGCCCGTCGCGCGACCGAGTGCCCTCGGGCCACATCCAGACCGAGAGGCCATGGCGCTTCACAACGGCGGCTAGCTCCTTGAGAGATGCACGTGCGCGCTTGGGGTTGCCGCGGTCGATCCGGAGGTGCCCCGTGAGCCAGTACATCTGGCCGGCGACCGGGATCCGCACGATCTCCTTTTTGGCGACCCCACACCCGCCCATCGGACAGAGGGCCGAGCCAAAAAAGAAGTCAGCTGTGGAGGTGTGGTTGCAGATGTAGATCGCTGGCTGGGCACCGAGCCGCTCGCCATGGATGAGGGTCCAGCGAATGCCGAGGATCCAGGCGAGCGAGTACCCCACGATCTTCGCGTACACGTTGCCGAGGCGGATTCTCACTCCTCGGAACGGCAGACACAGCAGCGCGCAGAGGACGAACACCGGAGCCACCGCCGTGGCGACGAGCAGCGCGAGGCCGAGGCGACAGACGACGGAGGGTGTGGACAGCGGTCGGGTTTCAGACACGAGGTCATCCAGCTTGGCGCCCCACCTTATTCGCCCAGCGCACACCCGTGGTCCCGAAAACGCGATGCACTGGCCCGTCGAGGCTCGCCTGCCGTGCGTCGTCGCTGGATACAGTCGGCAGAGAACGACCGTTCGAATCACGCCCTGGAGCGCGGATGCCCATGATGCGAGCCGGTGTGATTCGTGGGTTCGGCCCTCCCGAGGTCCTTCGGGTCGAGTCGGTCGAGCAACCACGCGCCGGCCACGGTGACGTGCTGGTCCGCGTGCACGCCGCCTCGGTGAACCCCATCGACTGCAAGGTCCGAAGCGGCACGAACCGCGCCATCCTCCCCCCACGGCTTCCGTGGATCCTCGGCCTAGACCTCTCTGGCGTGGTGGAGGAGGTCGGCCCCGGCGTCACGGGCTTTCGAGTCGGCGATACCGTCTACGGCTCTCCCTCTCATCGCCGCCCCGGCACGTATGCCGAGCTCGTGGCCGTGGATGCCCGAGAGCTGGCCCCAAAGCCCGCGTCGCTGTCGCATGTCGAGGCCGCCAGCCTGCCGCTGGTCTTCCAGACGGCCTGGGACTGTCTCGTGCGGGCAGCGGCGCTCGGACCCGGCCAGACGGTGCTCGTGCACGCCGGCTCGGGCGGCGTCGGGACCATGGCGATTCAGCTGGCCCGCCACCTCCAGGCCCACATCGTGACCACCTGCAGCCCACGCAATGCCGAGCTGGTGCGCTCTCTCGGCGCCGACCACGTCATCGACTACCGGGAGCAGGACTTCACGCAGGAGCTGTCTGGACTCGACGTGATCCTCGACGGCCTCGGTCGCCAGACCCAGCTCGCAGGACTGCCGGTGCTCGCGCCCGGCGGACACCTCGTCTCCATCGCGTCCGGTCTGCCCGCACAGGCCAGGACCTGGGGTCCGTGGCTCGGCCTCCTCGTCACCGCCCTCGACCTGGCCTGGCGATCTGCGCGAGCCCGGCTCTCCGGTCGACACCTGCACCACGTGATCCGGCGCGCCGATGCCGGCGTCCTGCTGGCTCTCGAGCGCTTGATCGCCGTCGGGTCGATCATGCCGGTCGTCGACCGCGTCTTTCCCCTGGAGGCGCTTGCCGAGGCCCACGCCTACAGCGAGACGGGCAGGGCACGGGGCAAGATCGTCATTGCGATCGCCTGATCAGGGCATGCGCCGGACGGTCAGGACCTGATCGGCCGCCACCTCTCCGATCACACTGACCTGGCCATCCGGCCACACGACAGTCAGCTCGGCCGCCTCAGACTCCGCCAGCCCGATGTGAGCCTCAGGCGGCGTTCCGGCGAACATCGACCGCGAGCCCGCATGGATCCACCGCGTCCAGCGACGGTCCCCTGCAGTGAGCTCGAGGCGAGCGCCAATGCCGAAGCGGTTCGCGGTGGCGTCGTCTCGAAGCTGGACCCGAAGCCAGTGAGCTTCACCGCAGCGAGAGGTGTAGACGACGTTGGGCGCCAGCCCAAGCTGCCGCTTCACCAGGTCCGGCCAGCCGTCACCGTTGATGTCGGCGACCGCGAGCCCGCGCCCTGCGGCAGTGTCGTTCACGCCCCAGTAGGCCCCGCGGTCCTCGAAGGAGCGCTCAGCCGCGTCGTAGAGGTACAGCCCGTCGTGCTGGTCGACCCACATGTCGGGGTACTCGGACCACCAGCCGAAGACGACGGGCAGGTCTTCGTCTCCATCGTTGTCGATGTCAGCGAGGTCGAGCCCCCAGCCGAAGCGCTGCCCGCGGTCCATCACGTCCACGTAGAGGCGATAGGCCGAGGCCGACTCGATGGGCCAGGCCCACCCCACCTTCGCGACCGGCTCCGGCTGCGCGAAGCGCAGGCTCAGGTCACTGGCAGAGGTCTGTGCGATCTCCACCCCACCGTCCTGATCGAGGTCGCCGATGGCGAGCCCCATGCCCGCGTAGTTCGGATGAAAGGCCGTCGCCCAGTCGACGCTCAGGCGTCCTCGGTCGTTGTGCACCACGTGGGACTGCTGACGCACCCAGCCGAAGTCGTGCAGCGACAGGAGGTCAGGCCAGCCATCGCGGTCGAGATCGACCCAGCCCGTCATGAACACGAAGCCCGCCTGAACCTCCGGAGGCAGCTGGTCGCTGATGTCGACGAACGTGCCGTCGCCCTGGTTGCGGTACAGCTCTGAGGGATGAGCGGGCCGAAGCAGCACCGAGCCCGCCTCAGGGCCAGTGCCGTAGTTGCCGACCATCAGGTCGAGGTCGCCGTCACGGTCGAAGTCCGCCCAGCTTCCCGAGACTGTGAACCACTCCGGCCCAGCCAGCCCCGACTCGGCGCTCACGTCGACGAGCACGCCCTCGTCGTTGCGCAACAGCTGGTTCGGACCGCCGCTGCCGACGAACACGTCGAGGTCGCCGTCACCGTCGTAGTCGGCCGCCGAGAGGGTCGAGGCCCGCCCGACCTCCACCTCTGGCATCAGCGTAGAGACGATGTCCACCCACTCCTCGCCATCCCAGCCGTAGGCTGCGATCCATCCCACGCCCGCGAACAGGATCTCGGGGGTGGCATCACCCGTGAGATTCGCCACGAGGACGCCCGAGCCCGGCAGCGCCTCGTCCAAGGGACTCGGTGGGGACAGCTCGAGGCGGTCGTACTCCACCGACTCACGACGGACGGGGTCGGCGCAGTCCACCCGTGCGCCCGGCTCGACCGAGACCTCGAAGTCGGGCGGGGTCCACGTGGGGCCGGTGGTCGTGCCTGCGAGGCCGGAGTCGCCCGTGTCTGGGGGAGTGACGGAGCCCGTGTCGCCGGTCTCGCTCGTCGTCGGGTCGACCGTCGACGCCTGCGTGCCGGTGTCGGACTCCGTGATCGAGGACGCCCCTCCGGTCGTCGACGTGGTGACCACAGGGGAAGACGGGGAGAACGACTCGCCGAGCGACGGCTTGTCGCTCCCCGTGACCTGCGAACATGCGAGGAGACAGACCCACACCATGCCTCGCCCGTATCCCGTGCACCCCGTCGCGCTGTCCGCTGCGCGCAGACAGACGCTCGGGGCTCCTCGCGCCTCGGCGTGGTGTCGTCACGCACTCGCGCTCTGGCCCGTCCAGGTGGGCTGGTCTGCGCGGTCCTGACCAAGGCCGGTGATGTCACGAATCGTGAGGTGCTGAAGCCCCAGCCGCGTGCCCGTTCCCCGCAAGGCGACTGCCCCGCTCCGCCTCCGGGCCAGAGCCCACTCCGTACCGCAGCCAGACGGCTCGACATCACACCGACATCCCGAGGCGCGTTGGTTACAGTGACAGCCTTCTCTAGGAGTGCTCATGTTCGACCGTTTCGTCCGCAAGCTCGAGGCCACCCGTCCGGCTCCCGTCGCCGACGCCCACTGCGATGGCCCCTGCGGTGTCTACGATCCCGCGTCTGCACGCATCGCCGCCGAGGCCGTGCTCTCCATGACCAAGAAGCTCCTCGCGCTTCCGGTCCCCGACCCCTCCGATGCGGCGGCCTACGCGAAGTACCACAACACCTTCGCCCGCTACGTCGCCATCAAGGAGGAGCAGGCCCACATCGCGAAGTCCGAGCTCCTCGTGCTCTGGACCGACTACTTCAAGCCACACCACCTCGAGGCGCACCCCGACCTCCACGACATCTTCTGGAAGGCGGCCAAGGAGTGCTCCTACGCCAAGGTGGAGCTGTCGCTGCACCACGCCGAGGCGCTGATGGGCCACATCGAGAAGATCCACGGCATCTTCTGGGCCACGAAGGGCCGTGACGTCGCCTACTACACGGCGTCCTGAGCCTCTGCCCCTCCGGAGCACGTGGCACGTGCTCCGCTGGGCACTGCGCCGGGTGCATCGGTTCCGAGTTCGGAACGCGAGCATGCACCCGACGCTGCGTCATGGGCAGCTCGTGCTCGTGAGTGAGCGCTGCTACCAGCGGCGCGCACCCAGGGCCGGCGAGGTCGCACTGCTGACGCATCCTCACCGTGACCTCACCCTCGTGAAGCGCGTGATTCGCGTGGACGATCAAGGCGTGTGGGTCGAGGGCGACAACCCGCCCGAGAGCGAGGACAGCCGACACTTCGGGCCCGTTCGTGTCTCCTCCTGCATCGCACGAGTGGAGTGCATCCTGCTATGACCCCAGAGACCTCACTCCACGCCGCCGCCGTCTCAGTCGCCCTGCTCCACACCCTGGTGGGCGTAGACCACTACCTACCCTTCGTGGTGATCGGGCGTGCCCGCCGCTGGTCACGCACCAAGCTGGCGTCGGTCACCGCGCTCTGCGGGCTCGGACACGTCATCGGCAGCATCGCCCTCGGGCTGGTCGGCATCGGCCTGGGCACAGCCGTCGGCTCGCTCGAGTGGGTCGAGTCACTGCGCGGCGAGCTGGCAGCCTGGAGTCTGATCGCCTTCGGCCTCGCCTATGCCGCCTGGGGGCTAAACCGCCTGCGCCGAGACCATGCGCACACCCACGCCCACACCCACGCAGACGGCACGGTGCACACGCACCATCACGACCACCACAGCGCTCACGCGCACGCCCACACGGCCGCCGGACCGGCGCTCGGCTCGCTGTTTCTGATCTTCGTGCTCGGTCCTTGCGAGCCGCTGATCCCCGTCCTGATGGCTCCCGCATTTCAGCAGGACCTCGCGCTCGTCCTGCAGGTGGCAGGCCTCTTCGCGGTCACCACCATCGCCACGATGGTCGGGGCCGCCCTGGTTGCCTCGGCGGGACTACAGCTTGCTCCACTCGGGCGACTCGAGCGCTACAGCCACGTCGGTGCAGGCGCGGTCATCGCCAGCAGCGGCCTGGCGATCCAGATTCTCGGTATCTAGGCTTCCGAGGTCTCGAGCCGACGCCGCAAGATACGGCCGACGAAGCGCAGCTCCGCGGAGGTCGACCAGGCACGGTCCGGCAGGGCGTCGACGGCCTCGCGTGTCTTCCGAGGTTCGGCACCGAGCGTGAGTCCGACCCGCGAGAGCGCGACCACGTCGCCCAGCCGCGCGTCGGGCGCCACCTCCAGCAGAGCCGTGGCCTCGTCGAGCCATCGACTGGCTCCCCGCGGGTCGGACTCGGCGATCGCAAGGGCGCAGAAGATGGCTGTCTGTGCACGCTGGCGCGCCCCGACACTCGCACTGAAGACCTCGAGCGCCTCGGCGAGGTAGTCCCGAGCAGCGGCATCGTCGCCACACAGCAGAGCATGAACGCCCAGGTAGGTGAGCGCGAACGGCACGCGCACCAGCGGCCCCCGATGCACCGGCAGCTCGAGGAAGACTCTCAGCAAGCGGCCCGCGTCGACGAGGTTGCCGGCGTCGAGCTCGACCACCGACTGCTGGGCCAATGCAAAGTCGGCATAGGCAGGCTCGTCTACCGCGATGAACACAGCTCGCGCCTCACGCGTCGCATCCCGCGCGGCGTCGAGCTCCACGACCGCCGTGTGGTAGGTCGCGAGGTTCAGCAGGGCGATGCCGAGCCCACGCATAGGTCGAAGCAGGCGATTCTCCGCCACAGCAAGCTCGAACAGCTCCTTAGCCTGGTCCAGGTCCCCGTCGTACATCGACGCGATGCCCATGTTGGTCCAGACCTTCCTCGCCCAGATGCTGCCAAGACCCAGGATACGGAGCGCCTCTCGCAGTCGACTCTTCGCCGGCTGCGTCGGACCGGTGAAGAGGCACATCGTCGCTGCGACCATGAGCGCCGTCCCGCGAACATTGTTCGGAACCTCCGTGATGCTGCACGCCTTCTCGAGGACCCTCTCCGCCTGCTCGGGAGCGCGCTCGCGAATCGCACTGCCGTAGGCCACCAGCAGGCGCACCCGAAGCTCACTGGGCAGGGGCTCGGCCAGTAGACGCGCGAGCCGTGCCTCGTGCTCCGAGGCCCGTGTTCGCCGACGGAGGACGTACTCGACCCGGGCGACGATCCGCGCCGCGTCGATCGGCTCGAGACTGTCGATCGCCGCCTTCAGGTCCTCCGATTCGAGCTCGGCCTCGTCGTACGTCGTCGTCGCCAGCGCGCGGAAGGCGCGCCAGCGCCCGAGGACGGCGGAGCGCTCCTCTTCCGGAAGCTCGGCATGACGAGCCCGCACGAACCACTCGAAGGAGCGCGCGAGCGTCAGGTGAGCTCGCCCGACCTCGACGAGCCATCCGTGTGCGCGGAGCGTATCGAGCGCCTCCAGCGAGGCCCCGATGGGCTCGAGGAGGTGCTGCGCTCCCGGGACGGTGAACGGACTGCGGAACACAGCGAGGTGGACCAGAGCCCGCGCAGTGGCGGGCTCCAGGAGGGCGAGAGACTCGTCGAGAGTCCTCTGGAGGGAGCCGTGTCGCTCACCGACCGCGTCCGAGGCGGCCTTGAGCAGCGCGAGCCGCCCAGGAAGCAGCGCGATGAGCTCGTCGAGAGTCAACTCGGAAGCTCGCGATGCCGCCAGGACAATGGTCAGCGGATGCAGTGCGAGAGACTCGACCAGGCGCCGGACCTTGGTGCGTGCCCCCCGGCCTGCCGCGTAGTCAGGCACCCACCTGCGAGCCCGGCTGATGAACATGCGGGCAGCCGCATCTCGCGAGAGGGCCCCGACGACGACCGAATCTGCATCCGTCACCGGGACCCGTGACGTGAGCAACACGCGGAAGTCCTGCGCCTCACCGAGGCTGCGCACCAAAAACCGAGACAGCGGCTCCCGAATCGCCTCGACGGCATCGAGAATCCACAGCCGAGGCGGACGCCATCGGAGGAGGCGACCGATGGCCTCGAGCGGCTCCGCAGGCGCATCGAGACCCAGTGAGGCAGCCAGGCGGATGCCCATCTGATCGACTCTCCGCACGTCGTGCAGGTCGACGTACACCGCCTCTGAGGCCGACCGACGCCCGAGGGCCCGCGCGAGAGCGGTCTTGCCGATTCCCCCGGGCCCGACCAAGGTGACGAGTCGCGAGCGCTCGAGCTTCTCCTCGAGGGCGCTGAGCAGCTCCTCCCGGCCGAAGAGCACCGGCTCGTTGGCCTGGCGTGAGGGGCTCGACGCCGGCGCACTGCTCACCAGCGGCGCCAGGGCACGCCCGAGAGACTCCACGTCCGGCCAGCGCTCGTCCGGGCTCTTCGCCAGACAGCGCTTGACGATGGACTCGAGCTCCGGCGCGACCCGAACCCCGTGACTCTCGAGAGGCGGGTAGGCGTTGAGCAGGTGGGCGACCAGCGTCGCGCGACTGTTCGGCCCCCGAAAGGGAACGCGACCGCTGAGCAGCCGGTAGAAGATGCAG
>PKDJ01000136.1 GCA_002862545.1 Pseudomonadota bacterium | reverse complement strand
GCCGCGGACTGACGATGCACGGGCTCGTGCCGCGCGATGCCGCCGGCGAGAGCGGCTACCGGATGGGCGTCGTCCGTCCGCACTACGCCAGCCTCGAGGCCGATGCCGTCGACGACCTCGTCACCGAGATCGGAGAGGCTACCGGCTCCTTCGTCGAGATCGTGAACTACAACGTCCGCGGACGCCAGTACGCCGTCACCGGCCGCGTCGATGCTCTCGGTGCGCTCGAGCGCAGCCTGATGGCGCGCCAGACGGGCCGCAAGGCTCCCTGGGTCGAGGTTCCCGGCATCGACGTGCCCTTCCACAGCACGGCCCTCGTGCCTGGCGTCGACGCCTTCCGATCCGAGCTCCAGCGGTGGCTCCCCGAGACCATCGCCCCGGAGGAGCTGGTCGGTCGCTACCTCCCGAACCTCGTCGCCCGTCCGTTCGCGCTCACCCGCGACTTCGCCGAGTCCATCCTCGAGGTGGCCGACTCCGAGGTCGTGCGCGAGCTCCTGTCGCAGTGGGACGACCTGGCCCCCGAGCGGCTGACCCGGGCCCTGCTCGTCGAGCTCCTCGCCTGGCAGTTCGCCAGCCCCGTCCGATGGATCGAGACCCAGGACCTGCTCCTGCAGCCGAGCTGGAAGGGCGGCCTCGACCTCGCCGGGCTCATCGAGGTCGGCGTCGGCTACCAGCCCACGCTGGCCAACATGGGACGCCAGACCCGCAAGGCCCTCGGCGTCGAGCTGCCCGTTCACAACGTCGAGCAGGACCGCGACGCCGTCTTCCAGCAGGACAGCGACGCACCCCCTCCTGCACCCAAGGCGAAGACCGCACCGGCCGCGCCGGTCGCTCAGACCCCGGCGACACCTGCTCCCGCAGCTGCGCCCGCTGCCCGAGGCCCGGTCGCGCCACCGCCCGATGTCGATCCCGACGTTCCGGGCGTGCTGCTCTGGGTGCTCGCCCTGCAGTCCAAGCGTCGCGTCGATCAGCTCTCGAAGACCGAGACTCTGGAGGAGGTCTTCGACGGCGTCTCCTCCCGCGTGAACCAGGTCCTCCTCGACCTCGGCGCCGAGCTCGGCATCGGGCCGGTGGACGGAGCCGCGCAGATGACCCTCGGAGAGCTGGGCGCACAGCTCGCCGGCAAGTCGCGCTACCGGGGCCCCGGCTCGTACCGAACGGCCCGTCACGATGCGGCCTGCCAGCAGGTCCTCGGTGCCGCAGGCTGGACCAAGCGCCACCTCGACGACCACCTCACCTCGAAGTTCGGCTTCGGACAGGGACTCGTGGCCGAGGCTCTCGACGTGCTCGTCCTCGACACCCGAGAGGGCAAGTCCACCCGCGGTGGCGCCCTCGGCGGTCTGCCCGTCAAGGTCTCGGATGCCGGTGAGGCGAAGGCCCTCGCGCGCACGATCGCCGAGAAGCTTGCCAAGAAGCATCGCTTCGAGCTCCCCTCCGAGGGCGGAGCCGCCGGCGGCGTGGCGGTCGACTCGGAGGCCCTCGACGCCCTGCGGGCCGAGATCCTCGGCCCGGACGGGGTGCTCGCGAAGGCCGCGGCCGTCCTGAATCCGGCACCCCCTGCCGAGACCCCACTCCCCGAGGCAGCCGCCGCCGCGTCGATCCTCGACCCGGATGTCGAGCGCGCACTCCAGCCCTCCTTCGACCCCGACAAGCACGTCGTGCTGTCGTCGGGCTGGGCCTGGGCAAAGCGCGACGTGGTCGCCTTCGTCACCGAGGGTGGGGATGCCGAGCGCCTGATCGCCTGGGGTGGCGACACCCCCGTCGGCCGCACCGCCGCCTGGTACGCGAGCCGCACCGAGGGCGATACCCGCGCGGCCCTCGAGGCCATCGCCGCAGGCGGACGCACCCCGGCCGTGGGCTGGACTCCAGTGCGCCCCGGCCCCGACGGCGACCGCCCCGACGGCACCCGCGCCGACTTCGTCGCCAAGCTGACCGCTCGCGACTGCGGCGTGCTCGCCACGGACTGGCGCGAGGTCCTCGAGGCCGGCGCCCAGGACGCCTGGGACTTCAGCGGGCGCACGGCCCTGGTCACCGGCGCAGGCCCCGGCGGCATCGCCACGGCGGTCGTCCGACACCTGCTCCGCGGCGGCGCGCGGGTCATCGTCACCACGTCCTCCTATCGGCGGGCGCGAGTCGACATGTACCGTGCCCTGTACGCCGAGAACGCGGGTCCGGGTGCCGAGCTTCACGTCATCCCGTTCAACCAGGCGAGCCTCGCCGACGTGGACGCCCTCGCGGACTGGTGTGCCGCGAGCGACCTGCTCCCCGACCTGTTCGTGCCCTTCGCTGCCGTGAAGGATCTCGGCACGCTCGACACGCTCGGACCCCGCGCCGAGGTCGTGCTCCGCGCGATGCTGCTCGGTCCCGAGAAGCTGCTCGGCCGCCTCGCCGCCACCTTCCGCACCCTCGGGCGCGGCGACCGCCTGCAGGTCCTCGTGCCGCTCTCCCCGAACCTGGGGACCTTCGGCGGCGACGGCATGTACGGCGAGACGAAGGCCGGCCTGGAGACCCTCGCCGCCAAGTGGCACAGCGAGCATCAGGCCTGGGGCCGCCACACGGCCCTCGTGCCGGTGCGCATCGGCTGGGTCCGCGGCACCGCACTGATGGACGGCAACGACGCCGCAGCCTGGCACCTCGAGGAGCGCACCGGTGCGCGCACCTGGTCCTCGGACGAGATGGGCTTCCTGATCGCCGCGACCTGCACCCGCACCCTTCGGGACGCGGCCTCGCAGGCTCCGCTCCCCGTCGACCTGACGGCCGGCCTCGGTGATGTGGAGGACCTGTCCGGAACGATGGATGCCATCCGTGCAGACCTGACCCGTCCGACCCCGAGCAGCGACGAGAGCCTGGTGAACGCCCTCCCGTCCTGGTCCCCGGTCGCCGTGCCGCACGATGCCATCGAGCGCGCCGACGGCGTCGGCCTCGACCGCATGGTGGTGATCTGCGGCTTCGGTGAGGTCGGGCCCTGGGGCTCGGCACGCACCCGCTGGTCCCGCGAGGTCGACCCCGAGCTCTCCGCGGCTGCGGTCCTCGAGCTGGCCTGGATCACCGGACTGGTGACCTACGAAGGCGGTGAGTGGGTGGACGCTGCGTCGGGCGACGTGGTGCCCGAGCATGCGCTCGCCGAGACCTACCGCGAGGCCGTGAAGGAGCGCTCCGGCATCCGCCTGATCGACGTGGAGGCCGTTGGCTACGACACCGACGACATCTCGGTCCTGGCCACGGCCTGGCTCGACCGCGACTTCACCTTCACCGTCTCGTCCGCCGAGGAGGCCCGGTCCTTCAAGTCCGCAGACCCCGAGCACACCCGCGTGCACTGCGCCGACGGCCAGTGGCAGGTGACCCGCACCGCGGGCGCACAGGTCCGCGTTCCCCGGAAGACCCGCCTCGCCCGCAAGGTGATCGGCCAGGTCCCCACCGGCTGGGACGCCACGCGCTACGGCGTGCCGAGCGCGATGGTCGAGCGTGTCGACAAGGCCTCGCTGTTCAACCTGATCAGCACCGTCGAGGCCTTCCTCGCCGCCGGCATGACGCCGGAGGAGCTGCTCCAGCGCGTGCATCCGAGCCGCGTCGGCAGCACGCAGGGCTCGGGCATCGGCGGCGTCGAGAGCCTCCGACGCCTGTACACCGACCCGCTCCTCGGCGAGGAGCGCCAGCGTGACATCCTGCAGGAGACGCTGATCAACGTCATCGCCTCCTACGCCACGCTCACGTACGTCGGTGGCTACGGCCCCGTGTCGACGCCCGTTGCCGCATGCGCGACGGCGGCCGTCAGCGTCGAGCACGGCGTGGAGAAGATCCTCGCCGGCAAGGCCGACGTGGTGGTCGCGGGCGGTGTGGACGACATCGGAATCGCCGGTGCCACCGGCTTCGCCGACATGGGCGCCACCGCGAACAGCGACGAGATGGCAGCCCGCGGCCTCGAGCCAGACGAGCTCTCCCGCGCCAACGACCTTCGCCGTGGCGGCTTCGTCGAGGCCCACGGCGGTGGCGCGGCCCTGCTCGTGCGCGGCGACGTGGCCCTCGAGCTCGGCCTGCCCGTGTTCGGTGTGGTCGCCTTCGCCGGCAGCTACACCGACGGCATCCACCCCTCCGTCCCGGCCCCCGGCCTTGGCGCGCTAGGGTGCGTCACGGGCGCCGAGCACAGCCCGCTCGCGCGCGCGCTCCGCGACCTCGGCCTGTCGGCCGACGACATCGCGGTCGTGTCGAAGCACGACACCTCCACCGCAGCGAACGACCCGAACGAGGCGGAGCTGCACCAGCGAATCCAGACGGTCCTCGGCCGCACGCCGGGCAACCCGCTCGCGATCGTCAGCCAGAAGGCCCTGACGGGTCATGCGAAGGGCGGCGCTGCCGCATGGCAGCTCCACGGCCTGTGCCAGGTGCTCGCGACCGGCCAGATCCCGGGCAACCGCAACCTGCACTGCGTCGACCCCGCCCTGCAGGGCCACGACCACCTGCTCTACACCGACCGCACGCTGACCCTTCCGGAGATGCCGAAGGCCGGCGTGCTCACCAGCCTCGGCTTCGGTCACGTGGGCGCAATCGTGTGCATCGCGCGGCCCGAGGTCTGGCTCGAGAAGGTTCCCGCCGACAAGCGCGAGGCCTGGGTCACCTCGGCCAGCGAGCGCCTCGAGCGCGCACGTCGTGACCACTGGTCGGGCATGCTCGGCGACGAGGCGCTCTACACGAAGCGCAACGACCGCCGGCTGCCCGAAGACATCGCCGAGGCAGACCTCATCGTCGATCCCCGGATGCGCCTGACCCCCTCGGGCACCTTCGGAATCGAGGCGTGATCCTCGCCATCGGCCACGACGTGGTCGATGTGCCCGGGTTCCGCGCTCAGCTCGCGGAGCCCGGCTCCACCTTCGCCGACCGGGTGTTCACCGCACAAGAGAGGGCGACCGCGACATCTCGCCCCTCCGACGATGCGGTGCACCTGGCGGCCCGGTGGGCAGCCAAGGAGGCCCTCGTCAAGGCGTGGTCGTCGGTCCGGCACGGACTCCCCCCCGTCCACCCGCACGCGGACTGGTCGGAGATCGAGGTGGTCTCCGACCGCTGGAGGCGACCGAAGCTCGTGCTCCACGGCGAGGTCAAGGAGCACGTGGAGGCCCTGGGCGTCCGGCGGATTCACCTCTCCGTGAGCCACGACGGCGACATCGCCAGCGCCACGGTGCTGCTCGAGGGCTGAGCCCGCGCGTCAGTCGGCCCGACGCCGGAGGCCGAGCGCCAGGAGCACGAGGAGCGGGAGCCCACCACCGGGACCCGAGTGCTGGCAGCCACACCCCGAGGGTTCCTTGTCGGTTGCCTCACGGCCCGTGTCGGTCACCTCCACCGAGGTCGTGCCAGACGACGAGCCCGAGCCGCCGCCGGTGGCCGAGCCCGAGCCTGCACCACCACCCGTAGCCGTCGCCGTCGCCGTCCCTCCACCGGTGGCCGTCCCAGAGCCCGCTCCCAGCCCCGTGTCCCCCGTGTCGAGCGGGGTGTCGTCGGGTCCCGAGGCCGCACAGAGCAAGTCGGGACGGGGCCCGAGCTGCAGGACCAGATCGTCCACGTAGGAGTCGTTGTCCGAGCCCGCGTTGCGGGTGCCCGTCAGCTCGACGCGCACGGCCCGCGTCCCCGCCGGCATCGGGTCCGCCACCGCGAAGCGTTCCCAGCCCGTCGTGCGGTCGGACAGCCGCGTGCCCCGGCCGAGCTCTGCGTCACCCTCATCGAGGAACACGAGCTGCACGGACGGCTCGTCACTGCCGCCCCAGTTCGCGAGGTGAGCCTGGAGCCAGGCCGAGCCACCCGCGTCGATCTCGTCGGCGTAGTCGGAGACGTCGACGACCTGGTGCGCCGCACCGAAGACGCTGCTGTCGCAGAGCCCGCCGACGCTGAAGTAGCGTTCGCCCGTGTTCGGCTCGATGCCGTCACACTCGAGCGAGGTGAGCGACTCGAGCACCCCCTCGGTGACGACCCAGTCCGCGGTGCCGTCCTCGGCACCGCCGTTGACGATCAGGTTTGGAGACAGGACCGTCTCGCCGGTGACGAAGGCCAGGGGCTCAGACCACTCGCTCCACGCCAGGTCCTGATCGCGGTACCGCGCCCGGGCACAGAGCTCGGTCTCAGCGGGCAGCTCGGTGATCAGCACGTCCGTGAGATCATCGCCGGCCTGCCGATCGACTCCTCCGTAGACATTGGTGTGCTGAAGCCACTGATCTACCAATGTTTCCGAGAAGGAACAGTCCAGACCAACCTGCCACTGCGTCGCGCCGTGGGCCCGTCCGCTGTAGGGCCCACCGCTCAGCCACAGGCACTCCGGTGGCCCGTCAGCCGTGACGACGGGCGCGTCGGGTGGCACAGGAAAGCGCCGCACGGTGAGGGTGTCCCGAACCTCGTTGTCACGTGGACTGCCGATGTTTCCACGGCTCACGCGGCGAATCTGGAAGCTGGGGTCATCGCCCGCGGTGACGTCGACCAGCACGAAGCCATAGTCGTCGGTCGTCACCGCGAAGGCGTCGTAGTCCGCCTGGGCATACTGGCCCCAGTAGTCCACGTTTCCCCCGGCAGAGGCGACGTTGACCATCACGTGGGAATGATCGCGGGACTGGCCACGGCTGTAGCCATGGGTGTGGCCGAAGAAGTGGGCGCTCGGCTTGCCCGATGCGGTCGAGAAGGACTCCAGCAGCGCGATCACGTCGCCGGTGTAGGACAGCTCACCCGACAGCCAAAGCTCAGACCGGTGGGGGTGGTGGAGCTGGGCGAAGACGAAGTCGATCTCGGGGTTGCCAGCTGCGTCGTCGAGCACCCCCTCGAGCCACTCCAGCTGCGCGTCCGTGCGGTAGCCCGAGTTGGAGTCCAGTCCGACGATGCGGACGTTTCCCCTGTCGAACCACCAGGAATGCTCCAGGACTGCGCCGTTCTCCGGCAGCTTGAAGTACCGGAAGAAGTGGTCCGCATCGTTCTCGTGGTTGCCCGGCACCGGGTAGGTCGGCACGGCGGCGAGCAGCTCCGAGCCTGGTTCGAAGAAGGTGTTGCGCCACTCCGAGATGTTGTTGCCGTTGTCGACCAAGTCGCCGGGGATCAGCGTGAACGCCAGCGCTGTGCCCACGTCGAGCCCCACATCGTCTACGAGGAAGTCGATCACGCCGTCCTCGACCACCTCTCGGAACTTGTCGGGATGCAGCCAGTCGCGCTGCATGTCCGACATCGCGAGGAACCGGAGCGAGGCCTCCGGATCGGCCGGATCAGTGTGCAGGGCGTAGACGGGGCTGAGCGCCTCGCCGGTGCGCACGCGGTAGTGCACGTCGCTGTCCGTCGGCAGCCCGGTCAGCTCGACGGCGTGCATCCGAGACTCACCCACACCCGGCCAGGAGATCCCTGCGGTCTCTTCGCCGAGCGCAGGACTGAGGCCCCACTCCACGACGGCCTCCTCCCCGCTGTCGGTCTCCCACTGGACCCACACCGATGTCGGCGTCGCGTCCTGCAGGTAGGGCTGCACAAGAAGGTCCTGTGCATCGGCACAGGGCACGAGGGCCAGGAGCAGAGTGAGCATGCCGACACTCTACCCCCCGCCGAGCTCAACACCGAGGGGTCACGGTGAGCACCTCTCTGGCGGCCACGCCGCACGACGCCAAGGCCCCAGGAGCTAGCGACAGCGCACGGGCTTGATCGCCTTGCCCCGCACCCCATAGCAGAAGCCGTCTCCACTGGAGGCGTTGACCCGGAAGGCGGTGCGGAGACCCTCTCCGACCAGCACGAGGTCGTGGGAGCCCGCCTCGACGAGCAAAGTCAGCGGGAGTGCCCCAACCTCTTCACCGTCGACCTCGAGGGACAGGCCCGGACCGGTCACCTGGACCCGCACGGGATCGAGCAGCGGCAGGCCCCCATCGACGATGAGGGCACCGCCGCGTACCACAGGCGCCGGAGCCGGCGCGACGGGCGGAGGAGGCGCCACGGGGCGTCGAGGGGCGACCGGACGTGGCGCCGGCGGCGTCGTGGGCGTCACCAGCGGGCGCGAAGCCACGGTGGTCACCGGAGCAGCGACGGGTTGGGTGGGCGGCTCCTCCACCGGTGCGACGCGACGAGGCACCACCGGACTGGGGGAGGGCTCGACCGGAGCGGGCCGAGAGCCAGCGAGGAGGCCGCGGAGCTGGGAGACGGAGACGGTGAGCACGTCGTCGGAGGCGCCCCCAAGGCTGCCGAGAGATGCGGAGCGAACAGACGGCGCCGGACGACTACGGGTGGTGGAGCGGCGGGCCTGACGGGGCGCCGGGGCGACAGGCTTAGCAGCCGGCTCCGGAGCTGCCTCGATGGGCTCGAGTGTCGCGGGTGCAGGGAGGTCGGGTACCACTCGGGCCACAGACACCACGTCGGGAGCGTCGTCCTCCAGCGCACGCAGGACGGTGACGCCTACAGCGACCGTCGTCGTGGCGAACAGCGCGAGCACCATCACCCCGCACAAGGCCACGACGCCAACGCCTGCCATGATCAGCTCTGCCCTGTTCGACATGACCTCTCCACGTCTGTGCACACAGCGTCAAGCAAGTCATGTGCCGATCCCATGGACGGATGAAGCACCACTCTCCACGGAGCCGTGATCAAAAAGCCGCACCACCTGGGACACCTCGGACCCGACATCGCCGCGAGGACGTCCTTGGGATACCCGCCACTACGGAGATTCGATGCTGCTCCTCCTCGTCCTCGCCTGCCAGCCCTCGACCCTCGCCGACCCGGCGACCATTCGCGCGGCCCCCGTGCCCGAGGGCGAGGGCGAGCTCGACCCGAACACCCCCGGGGGCGGGACCAACAGCCCGGACGACATCGACCCGCGGCCCACCGAGGAGACGGAGACCACCAGCACGACCGAGACCACCGGCTCGAGCAGCACGACCGACACGACCGGAACCACCGGCTCGAGCAGCACGACCGGAACCACCGGACCCACCGGAACCACCGGAACCACCGGAACCACCGGAACCACCGGAACCACCGGGACGACGCCAGAGCCCGAGCCCCCTCTGGAGGCCTGCTACCCGGGAGCCGACCGCTCGTGGACGACCTGCATGCCCATCCACGAGCTCGACCCGGGGCCCGACTACGTCTACCCAGCCCCGCTCGACGGGAGCCCCCAGTACCGCGAACCGGTCGCCTGGCTCGACCTGGCCGTCGAAGACCCAGGGCTCAACCTCGCACCCAACTTCATCCTCGACGAGGTCGCACAGGAGTGGAAGGGCCGGTACGCCGTCGTCCAGCCCCACGCCATCCAGCGCATCCAGAACATTCGAGACGACCTTGGGCCGCTCATCGTGAACAGCGGCTACCGAAACGTGACCTACAACGCGGGCGTCGGAGGAGCGACCTGGTCGCGACACCTCTACGGAGACGCCTTCGATCTCGACCCCGTCTCCGCGTCGCTCGATGCCCTAGCAGACGCCTGCGCGGAAGAGGGTGCGGGCTACGTCGGGGTCTACGAGACGCACATTCACTGTGACTGGCGAGACGACCCGCTCGACATCGGCTTCTTTGGTCCCGAGCGCGCTGCCATTCACACGGTGCAGCCAGAGCTGGCCGCAGAGGCTTTCTGGCTCGACGACGCCCTCACCACCACCGCCGAGGGCTGGGACGAGGGCGAGCCGCTGCGCGAGTGGACCGCCTTCGCCCGCGACGGCGCAGTCATCGACGAGTCGGACGGGCGATTCTACGTGCCTCCGCACGGCGCCACGCGTGTGCGCTGCACGGTCGGGCGGGCCCTCGACGTGTGGATGGCCCTCTGAGCCGACACCTCGCCTGAGGTTCGCTTCTCCGCAGCACGAGCCGCGTGAGCACGCGCCGCGTTCTCGGGTGACGCTGCGTGGCTAGAGCGCCTGTGTGGGGTCAGCCCCGCAGCGTGCCGAGGTCGGTTGCTTCGTCGGTCTGCCCGTCCGGGTTGGCCGTGTAGGCCTCGTGGACGGCGGTGAGGGCAGCCCACGCCGCCCCGTGGCCGTCCCCCTCACCGAGTGCGCTCATCACGGCGAACACCGGCGGAACGGCAGCAGGCGCGAGCAGCTCGGCCGTGCCCTCCATCAGCGGCTCACCATCCACGTGGAACACGACGCCGAGGAGCCAGTCGCCGACGAGGAGCGTGTCCTGTGTCGCGGTGCCCTCCTGGATGGTCAGGCGCTCACCGGAGAGCGCATCCTCCGCGACGAAGGCCTCGCCCGGGCGAACCTCCGTGACGCTGAGCAGGCGGTAGGTGCACGTGCGCCACGCATCGCGCACCGCGCGCTCCATGCGCGAGCCTCCGCGCGGGTGGGCCTCGATCCAGGCCTCGATCAGCGACGACTGCCCCGGAGGGCGAACGACGAGGGCATAGGCCACCGCCATCTGAACCCGGTCCGTGTCTCGCGGCCGCTCACCAAGTGCGTGAAGCACCCGGCGCTCCAGCTCCGCGGCCTGGTGCTGCGCCGCCCACTCGGCGATGCGATCACGAAGTGCGTTCAGGCGATTGTTGAAGCGGCGGTGGTCTCGGCGCACGGCGTCCTCCGGGCACCCCACATAGCGTGGGCCAGCCCATGGCGATGGCGGCTATGCTCGGGCATGCGCATCGCCGACCCCGACTTCCCAGAGGCAGGTGGCCAGCAGACCCGCCTCGGCCTGGTCGGACTCGTCCATGCTGGCGGCGCCACCGTGTGGGTGACCTCCCTCGCGGACGGCACGCCTGTCGCCGGCGCCCGCGTCTCCGGCGGCGACGTCGTCACAGTGACCGACGACGATGGGCTCGCGCGGCTGCCTGACTGCGAGGCCGTGACGGTGCGTAGCGGCGAGGATCGGCTCCGCCTCGCCCTCCCACGTGTCGCCGCGGTGGGCGCAGTCGCCTGGTTCACTGATGCAGGCCCCCAGATCTCCCCCGGCGAGGAGCGTCGCATCGGCGGCGCCGTCCGGGGCACGTCCGACCCGTCGAGCCTCGTGATCCCCTGGAGCCTCGAGGACGAGTGGGGACACCAGGTGGCCACCGGAGCCGCCACGCCCAGCCCCTCGGGCCTGGTGACCGCCACCGTGAGGGTGCCCGACGATGCCGCAGGCCGCCTCCGACTGCGGCTGGAAGCCGGCGGCATGGGCGCGCTGCGCACCTGGGACGTGGGAGAGCCCAGCGGACCATCGATCGCGCTGGAGCTCACCGACGGCGCCGCGGTCGCACGCGTGCAGGGCGCGGACACGGTGGACTGGACGGCCACGGCCACAGGAGACGACCAGCCCGCTCCCGGCTGGGTCGGCCTGTACCTTCCTGGCGAGGAGGGCCCGTTCGTGGAGACGACCACCCCGGTCGTCGACGGGGTCGCGCGACTGCCGCTCCCCGAGTGGAGCGGTCCTGGCACCTGGCGGATCCACGCCGAGGCGGGTGGGTGCGAGACGACCCTCACCTGGGCCCGAGCCCCGCGCGTGGATCCCTTACCCGTGCCGATCGACGGTGCATGCCAGTCGCCCCTCGCCCTCGCTACGCGTCCGCTCGGACCGGGGGAGATCGCGCTCGTCGGTCGGGCGCCCTTCGTGCCCGCCCAGGCGCTGATCACCGTCACCGGGGGCGATGAGCCCACCCACCTGCGGCTCCCGGTGGAGCAGACCGCCTTCGGCCTCAAGATCACCCTGCCTGCCGTGCCCACGGCGACCGTCCGCGTCGACCTCGTCGGACGAGCCCCCCGAGCGGGCCACGAGAGCACGCGCCCTGCGTGGGCCTCCGCCAGCCTCGTCGTCCCGGGCGCCGTCCCACGCCTCGCTGTGAGAGTGGCTCCGATCCAGCCCCAGCCGGGCACCGTGGCGCTCGTCGCCGTCGATGTCGCCGACCCCTCCGGTCGGCCGGTCGCCGATGCTGAGGTCCTCTTGTCGGTCCGGGACGCCGTGCTGCCTCCCGAGCCCCTGCCCCGTCTTCAGCTCCCCCCACTGATGGAGGGAGCACACAGCCGGGCATGGATTCGCCCCGGACACCCCGAGGCCCCGCCGGTTCGTCTTCCGGACGGCGCTGGGGGCGGGACCATGGGTGCTCGGACCGAGCCGCCGCCACGTGATGCCCGGACTGGGGCCCTGCTCACCGGTCGCACCGACGCACGAGGACGCGCCGTGCTGCCCTGGCCCGTGGCCGAGGGCGCCGCCGCGTGGGACCTGCGCGCCCTCGCTCTGCTCCCAGACGGACGCCTTGGAAGCACAGCGATCCGCAGTCACTGAAGACCGCGGATCGCCCGGCTCTTGGAGTCCTCAGTCGGCGCTGACGCTGGCCATGTTGTTCTCCATGTTCCAGTCCGGGCTGTCGCTGAAGGCGAACACGGTGGCGGTGCTGTCGACCTTGCCCCACGAGATGTTGTAGGGGTGCTCCTCTGGGAGGGTGGTCACGACACTGAAGGACACGCTCTGGCGCGGACTCACCCAGCCGAAGTCACACTCGACGAGCCCGGTCTGGCCCCCGATGGCCGGACCCGGGACACAGGCGTCGCTGTCCGTGGACAGGAAGTCGGCGCCGTGCGGCAGGAAGAACTTCGCCTGGAGGTTGCGGGCTGTGTCGTCGACGTGGTTCGTGATCTCCACCGTGTAGGCGATCTCGCCGGTCGGCACGGCGCGCATGTTGTAGGTCTCGCAGATCAAGCCATCGTCCGTCAGCACGTAGGTGCGGCAGGAGGAGGGCACCTCGGCCGTGACCCGCTCGGCGGTCATCTCGGTGACCTCGACATCCGCGAGCCACACGGACGCCAGCGCGGGCACCGGCAGCATCAGGGAGAGCGCGAACAGGGTGGCGTGCTTGACCGACATGGGATTCTCCATTCCAGAGGGAAGTGAACGTGACCGTTCATCCCCTTGGTTTGGTGAGCCGATGTTCCGTCACAGACCCGTCCAACTTTTTTTGCGCGCGGGTCTCGATCGCCACCTGAAGGGCCCTCACGCCTCAGCGCGACGACCACTCCGGACCGCCTAGAGCGCGGTACCGCTCCAGACGTCGACTGAGTGTCTTGCGATCGACACCCAAGATCGCCGCCGCACGGGGCTCGTCTCCACCACAGTCGGAGAGCACCCGCGCCACGTGGCGCTGCTCCACGGCATCGAGCGTGGCCCAGCCCTGCGGACCCGCGGGCTGCACATGCCAGCGCCCCGGCCCCCCCTCCACCCGCCAGCCGCCAGCACGAAGCGTCTCTGCAACGTCTTCCGCCAGCGCGTCATCGACCACGAAGGAGCTCGACGCCACGCTCAGCGCCCCAGCCGCAGCGCCAGCCCCGACCGCGTCCATGCGGGCGGGCGATACAGCGACGTCCAGTTTGTAAGTAGGCGAATCGCCGGCCCGGCCGCACGGAGGCTTCGCCACCAGTGCGGCGGCACGTAGAGCGCATCACCAGGCCCCAGCTCCACGGCCAGCCCGCTGGCCTCGGACGCACGAGGATGCTCCTGCGGATCGGGGGCGAAGGCATCGACCGGGCTCACGGATGCCTCGGCATGCCACGGACTCCGCCGGTACAGGCGACCGCTCTCCGTCATCGGGAACATCCGGGCCTCCACCGTGCCGTCGATCACCTGGAACAGTGACTCGGTGCCTGGCTGGTGGTGCAGTGGCGTCGTGTCGGCAGCGCCGATCCACAGGGTCGGCTCGTCGATGGTCTCGGAGAGCGGGGAGCGAGGGATGAACTGCGGCACCCGCGCCTCGTGCGCTACGCCTGGCAGCAGCTCGGACAGGGGGCCCTCCAGCACGCCATCCATTCGCTCGAGGAGCCCATGGAGTTGATCGTCACCCACGCCCCGGCCACGGCGCACCCGGACGAGGCGGTCGGCGCACCGCTCGCGCAGGACGGCCGGAGACCATGACAGGGCCTCCCAGTCGTCCATCTCACCGCGGATGACCACGGGCCGCTGGTTGGCCACCACGTCTCGCATGAAGGCCAGCTGCTCCGGACGCTCCAGCCGCATCGGCTCGCTCAGGTTCACATCGCCTCCAGCGGCAGGCCCATGGCCTCGAACATCGACCGATTCACCTTTCGCACGTCGTACCGATCCGTGACCACGCCGTAGGCGGCCTCGCCCATCGACTCGACCAGGGAGCGGTCGTCGACGAAGCGCCGAAGCGCGAGCTCGAGGGAGCGCACGTCCTTCACCTTGACCAGAAATCCGTTGTGCCCGTGGCGCACCGTCTGGCGACACCCCGGAACCTCGGTCGTGACGACTGCACGCCCCATGGACATCGCCTCGAGCACGGAGCGCGGCGTGCCCTCTCGGTAGGAGGGCAGACAGACCACGCTCGCGTCGGCAATGAACGGTCGCACATCGTCGGTGCCGCCTAGGAAGTTGATCACGCCCTCGTCATGCCAGCCATGGACCGTCTCGCGCGAGAGCGCCTGGGGATGGGCCTCATCGAACAAGCCGAGCACGCGCAGCTCGACGTCGGGATGCTCCGCTCGGATAGGGCGCATCGCCTCGACCATCTCGACCAAGCCCTTGTCCTTGAGGAGACGACCGAGCCAGATGAAGCGCAGCGGATCGCCCGTCACGGGCGCCCGTGCGTAGTGGTCCATGTCGACGCCGGAGCCGTTGACAACGGTCACGTTGGACAGGTCGTTCAGGATGCCGAGCTCCAGGAACAGCTGGACGTCATCTCCGTTCTGGAACACGACCCGCCGATTAGAGCGGAGTGCCTGCCGATAGAGCCGAACGACCACCTGGTTGACCGCTTTCTCGCGCAGCGTCTCGGTGACGAAGGACTGGCCGAGACCCGTCACCAGCGACACGCAGGGAAAGCCCGCGATCTGCGCCGCGATGGACCCATAGATCACCGGCTTGACCGTGTAGCAGAAGACCAGGTCGGGCTGGTGCTTCCGGTACAGCGAGACCAGGGCGCGCACCGCGTTGGCGTCGGCCAGGGGGTTCGTGCCGTGGCGCTTGAGCGGGATGCCCTCGAAGGAGGCACCGAGCTCGGGGATGCGCTCCACCATCTGCAGCTCGTGGTCCGGCGCAGTGGTGATCACGGTGTGACCCGCATCACAGAGTGCCTTCACGAGGGGCCCGCGATGGCGGACGATGGAGCGGGCCTTGCCGCCTACGACGACGATCTTCATTCACATCCCCAGACCTTGGCGTCTTAGCCGCTCTGGCATCGCCGACGCCATCTGCCACTCTCCATGTCCTCACAGAGAGCCGAGACAGGGGAGTTCCACTCGTGGTACCCCTCTGCCACTCCGGAGTATTCATGCGCGCACGCTGGCTGGCCCTTGCACTCACCTGTACAACACCAGCAATCCTGGCTTGCTCCGGGATCGACGACCTCGCCGAGATGGCTGATCCGGTCCCACCGCCCGACGGAATGTCACGACTCGTGGGCACGTGGAAGGGGGATGGTGTCGAGCTCACCTTGTCCGCCGACGGCATGCTCCATCACCAGACGCAGGGTGCAGGCAGCACCGAGTTCACTGCGCCGGTGAAGGAGTGGCGGGACGACGCCATCGTCGCCGGCGTCGGTCCCGTCACACAGACCTTCGAGATCGAAGGCCCGCGCAAGGCCGGAAAGGGCAAGTTCGTGCTCATCGTGAACGGCAACGAGCTCGTTCGGCAGTGATCCAGCCCAGAGGGCTCACGGTTCCTGGCACACCAGCCAGTCGTAGCTGTGGTCGCCGTCCCAGCAGCGGGTGTAGCCCCAGGCCTCGGGATCGCAGAACGACGTACTCCACTTGCGAAGCGCGGTGAAGCCGTCGCTGTCGGCGACCCCACCCGCTCCATCGACGACCACCGGGTAGCCGCCGAAGAGGCTCGCCGGCCCGTCGATCGGCGTCTTGGTGAGGATCCAGGTGTGCCATTCGTCGTAGCCATAGGCCGTGTCGATCAGGCGCTGGGCGTCATCGGCCGACAGCGGCGTGAACCACTCGAGACCCCGGTCCTCACAGAAGGTGTCGTAGGTGGCGAGATCAGCGCTGCTGTCCGACTGCCAGACGTGGACCATGCGGGCGTCCGACTCATAGCTGTCGTAGACGCCGTCGAGGTCCATGGGGCGCTCTACGAAGCCCGCCGAGTCAGACAGGCCACAGGTACCGAGATCCAGCGCCTGAAAGACCACACCACAGCGACTCGGTGAGAGCGTGAGGGGCATGCGGTGCGCCCCGTCGAGATCCCAGTCCACCCGCAGACCACCGACGAGCCGGATTCCCGCGAGCTCGGTCTCCATGCCAGCGCAGGGACCCGCCGGGATCGGATCGGCGCCATACCCTCGGGTGCCTGCGAAGACGGCGACCATGCCGCTCACCGTCGCCTCCGTCACGTCGAGGGTGACCTCGCCAGGGCAGCTACCCGTGAGCGTGAGCTCGACACCTTGAGCGACCGAGAGCGAGAGCATGAGTGGAATCATGTTGGTCTCCTCCGTGGGTCTACGTGGAGCGGGGTCGACCGATGCGCGGACGTGTGGCGATAGGGGTAGCCCGAACCGCCGCCGCCTGGGGATTCACGGGCAGGAACTCCCCACGGATCATGCCCTGGCCGTCCACCTCGTCCGAGCGGAACCGGTACAGGTCGCGCAGCTGAATCTCGCCATCCTCGATCCCCGCCACCGCGGCGATCGCGACGATCTTCCGGCTGCCGTCGGCCATGCGCGAGGTCTGGATGATCAGGTCGAGCGCCGCGACGATCTGCTGACGCACTGCACTGGAGGGCAGGTCCATCCCGGCCATCAGCGTGAGCATCTCGAGCCGGCTGACGGCATCGCGAGGACTGTTGGCGTGAACGGTGGTCAGGCAGCCATCGTGACCGGTGTTCATCGCCTGGAGCATGTCGAGGGTCTCGGCGCCACGCACCTCGCCGACCACGATGCGGTCGGGACGCATCCGCAGCGCGTTCACCACGAGCTGCCGGATGCTGATCTCCCCGCGGCCCTCCAGGTTGGGTGGACGACTCTCGAGCGCGATCACGTTCGCCTGCGACAGCCGGAGCTCGGCCGCGTCCTCGATGGTGATGATGCGCTCGCGGTCGGGCACGAGCGACGAGAGGCTCTTGAGCAGCGTCGTCTTGCCAGAGCCGCTGCCGCCGGAGACGCAGATGTTCTTCCGATCGGCGACCGCCGAGTGGAGATACTGGGCCATGTCCTCACTCAGCGTGCCGAGCTCTCGGAGATCCTCGAGCGAGAGCAGATCGCGCGAGAACTTGCGAATGGTCAGGCAGGGACCACCCGTGGAGAGCGGATGCAGCACCGCGTTCACGCGGCTTCCGTCGACGAGCCGGGCGTCGACCATCGGACTCGAATCGTCGATCCGGCGACGTGCGCCCGCGATGATGCGACGAATGGTCTCGACGACGTGCTTGTCATCGGCGAAGGCCATGTTCGTGTGCTCGATCTTCCCGTCCCGCTCCACGAAGATGCGGTCGTGACCATTCACCATGATCTCGGTGACACTCGGGTCTTCCATCAAGCCCCGCAGGGGACCGAACCCGAAGGTCCACTGACCGTCGACACCTGCAGACCTGCCTGACCGAGGCGCGCCTCCCTCCTCCGAGTACTCACGGTACTCCTCCGGAGCCTTCGGACGCCGCAGCACGCTGACGATGGCCAACACCACCATGGCGGCCAGAAAGAGCGCCCCACCCCCAACGGCCACAGACAGCGCGGCATAGTCCACAGAAGCTCCCGGGCCTGTACACGTCGCACCGTACCGCATGTGCGACAGTGACGAGCAGCGGGTCCGACGAAGGGGCGGGAGTCGCGACTTGGTCACCGAAGCACGGACACCGAGCCTCACTGGCCTGGCAACACGCGCTAGTCTGCGACGGAGGAGGAGTTCATGGACAGAAGCGAGGGCCGGTTCTCTCGGCGTGGCTTCCTCAAGGGGCTCACGGCAGTCGCAGGAGCCACCACGGTAAAGCCCGGAGAGGCCGGGGCCCAGGACGCACCTCCTCCCGCCGACGGCCCACCGGTGCTGCGGAGTGTCCCCGTCGAGACCACCGTGAATGGTGAGACCCATGCACTCGAGGTCCACCCGGACGACACGGCGGCCGAGCTCGTGCGCGGTGCACTCGGCCTCACCGGCTGCAAGGTCGCCTGTGGGCACGGCGCGTGCGGGGCGTGCACCCTTCTCGTCGATGGTGCCCCGACCGTGTCGTGCCTGCTGCCCGCGAGCGCCCTGCACGACTCGGAGGTCGTGACGGTCGAGGGAATCGGCGCCCGTTGGCAGCCCGTCCTGCCCTCGGATGAGTCCGAGAGCGAGGAGGAGCCCCCAGCGCCAGCCCCGCGGGACGATCTGCATCCCGTCCAGCGGGCCTTCCTCGCGCACGATGCGCTGCAGTGCGGCTTCTGCACACCCGGGTTCGTCGTCGAGGCCGTCGCCTTCCACGACGCCTGGCGAGAGCTGAACGGCACTGCCGAGCCGAGTCGCGACACCATCGCCGACGCTCTCGAGGGGCACCTCTGCCGCTGCGGTGCCTACCCGTCGATCTACGCCGCGGTCGCTGCCGCGTGTCGCGGGGAGCACGACGATGTGCTCGAGTCCTGGCCGAGACAGGACGGTCGCCCCAAGGTGACGGGCCGGGCTGAGTACACCGTGGACGTGACGCGAGACGGCATGCTCGAGGGCCGCGCCCTGCGCTCGCCCTATGCTCACGCGACGCTACTGAAGCTCGACATCGACGCGGCCCTTCGTATACCCGGCGTCCAAGCGGTCGTTCGCTACGTCAGCGACGGGGGCGTGGTGCGCTACCACGGGCAGGAGGTCGCCGCCGTCGCCGCGAGCGACCGGCTGTCACTGGAAGAGGGACTGCGTGCGCTCACTCCACAGTGGGAGGTGAAGAAGCACACCGTGGGCTTCGACGGGCGACGCCTCGACTCCGTGCCGGTCTACGAAGACAAGCGGGCCCTGAAGAGCGGCCCATCGGCCTCCGAGACATCCGTCCGAGGCGCGAAGCTCTCCCACAACCTGCGGGGTCCCACCAGCGGCTCCCAGCTCGCAAAGCCCAGCACCGCACGCAGGCAGATCGAGGCCGCTCGCTCGGGCGAGGGTCTGCTGGTGGAGGGGGACTTCGAGACCGCCGTGCAGTCCCACACCTGCCTCGAGCCTCACGCCGCGGTCGCCGAGTGGAGCGACAGCACGTCGCTCGAGCTGTGGCTGTCGACTCAGGCCGTCGATCACATCGCAGACGACATCGCCAAGCGGTACCACCTGAAGCGCGACGATGTGCGGGTGATCGCCCGGTACGTCGGCGGTGGGTTCGGCGCGAAGGCCACGCTGCAGATGGAGGCGGTGATGGCCATCGACCTCGCCAGGCAGGCCGAGCGGCCTGTGCGGGTGGTGCTCGAGCGTCACGAGGAGCTGATCGTCGGTGGCTCACGCCCCGGCCAACAGCTCGAGATGGCCCTCGCCGCCAACCGCACGGGCAGCCTGCTCGGGCTGCAGTCCGTCGGCTACGGGGACTCCGGGGTCGCCGTCGGCCACACCACCGGACTCGCACTCCGCCTGCCCTACAAGTCGCCGCTCAAGGATCTGTCCGACTACGACGTGCTCAACCACACGCCACCGGGCCGCCCCTTCCGCGCACCGGGGGCCCCTCCCGGCTACTTCGCCCTCGAGCAGCTGGTCGACGAGATGGCAGCGCGGCGCGGCGAGGACCCGCTCGCACTTCGGCGCCGCTGGGACGCCAACGAGCCCCGGCTGAGGCTCTACGACTGGGCGTCGAAGCTCCCCGTGTGGCGCACCCGTCGCCCACCCCAGGCCGACAGCGGGCGCTACCGACGCGGCGTCGGACTCGCCATCGGCGGCTGGTTCTACCTCCTCGATCCGTCTACCGAGGTCGCCATCGAGGCGGACAAGGACGGCATCCGCGTGAGCTGTGCCTGCCAAGACATGGGCCAGGGCAGCCGCACCGTCGTCGCCCGAGCCGTCGCCGAGGCCCTCGAGGTCCCCCAGCGGTCGATCAGCGTCCGCTTCGGCGACAGCAGCTACCCGCACGGCCCCACCTCCGGCGGCAGTCGCACCACCACCTCGGTGGCACCCGCCGCCGAGGACGCCGTCCAGGAGCTGCGGAAGGCCCTCGCGAAGTACGCGAAAGACGAGCTCGACTACGCGAGCGTGGAGATCAGGAAGACGAAGCTCGTGACCAACGAGGGCGACCTGTCCTTCCAGGAGGTCCTCGACCAGGGTGCGCGAGTGCGTGCCCTCGGCCGACGCCGGCGCGACCCCGGGGGCTACCTCGTTCCCTTCGCGGTCGGTGGACTCCGCATCGGAAAGGGCTTCCCAGGGGCGGTCCAGATCAGCCACGTCGAGGTCGACACCCGCCTCGGTCGCACCAAGGTCCTCGAGACGTGGATCGGCCTGGGCGTCGGCCGCATCCGCGCTCCTGACCTCGCTCGTTCCCAGGTGGAGGGCGGCGTGGTCCAGGGCATCGGCTACTCGCTCTACGAAGAGCGACGTGTCGACAAGGCGACAGGCCGCATCCTGACACAGGGACTCGAGGACTACCGCCTGGCCGGCATCGGCGACATCCCACCCATTCACGTCCACTTCGACGAGCGTGGCTTCGAGGGGGCCCTCGCCAACGGGGTCGGCCTCGGGGAGCTCTGCACCGTTCCCACGGCCGGGTCCATCGCCAACGCCATCGCCCATGCGACCGGCTGGCGTCCCAGACAGCTGCCGCTGCGTCCTGACCGTGTCCTCGCCGCCCTCGGAGGTGCCGCATGAGCGTGGCATCCGTCGTCCAGTTCCCCGAAGTCTTGAAGAAGGATCTGGAGCACTGCACCGGCACCTTCCGAGCCGGAGGAACCGATCTCACCGAGCGGCGCCGCCGCGGACTGCACCACGGTCCTGTGGTCGACCTCTCCCGAACGCCCGAGCTCCGCGAGATCGAGCGCACCCGGTCCGGGGGCCTGCGCATCGGTGCGCTGGTCACCATCGCACAGCTCGCGACCGACCCTCGCATCGTCGCGGCCTACCCGGGACTCGCCGAGGCGGCCGCAGGACTGGCCACCCCACAGGTTCGAGCCCGCGCGACCGTGGGCGGCAACCTGCTGCAGGAGGTCCGCTGCTGGTACTTCCGCAGCCCCGAGTTCACCTGCGCCAAGAAGGGCGGCTCGGGCTGCCCCGCACGCACAGGCGACCACCTCTACCATGCGATCTTCGACCTCGGACCCTGCATCGCACCGCACCCGTCGACCCTCGCCGCGGCCTTCCTGGCCTTCGGCGCGCAGGTGAAGGTCTGGGGAGACGACACGCTGCGCTCGATGCGTGCGGTCGTCGGAAGCGGCAAGACCGCCTCGCAGACCCACACACTCGCCGCGGGTGAGCTTCTCGAGTCCATCGAGCTGCCCAAGCCCGTGGTGGGCGAGCGCTCGGCCTACGTCCGCACCATCGCCCGCTCGCGAGCCGAGTGGCCGCTCGCCGAGGTGGTGGTCCGACTCGAGCAGGACGACGAGGGCAAGGTGGTTCGCTCGCAGGTCACCGCCGGCGCCGTCGCCAGCGTCCCCATACCGCTCAAGGCGGTGATGAAGGCCCTGGCCGGCAAGGGGCCCGACGACTTCGCCGAGGCCGCAGCGAGTGCCGCGGCAGGCTCGAGACCACTCGACATGAACGGGTACAAGAAGGACCTCCTGGTCGGCACCGTGCTCGAGGCTCTCGAGCGCGCAGCGGCCGGGACGCCTGCGGAGCGTGTGCGATGACGCTGTGTGACTGGATGCGATCGAAGAGCCTGGGCACCCGGCGGTTCGCCACACAGGCCGAGCTCGAGGCGGCCCTCACCCACGTGGACAGCACCTTCACCTGCCTGCGGACCTGCCAGCCATGGGGACCAGACGGGCAGCTCTGTGCACCCGAGACCTGCGGCGAGGGCCGTCCCTGCTTCGAGTGGTCACCGCGGAACCCACGCCGGAGGGCGACGACGGTCACCTGACCGCGTCCACGAGGCAGAGCCGCGCATCACGGCTGCGACCAAGGCATGAATCACCCAGGCTCGTCCTGATGCTTCCTGCTGCCACGCCGTCCCAGCTCAGCCCGGATCGGGGTGACCATCTGCGGCATTTCCTCCGCACACCAGGCGACAGACCAGCCGAAAATAAACCTCCTTCCGCACACCAGTTGTCAACTCCATGTCGGCACGGCGTGTGCAGTCGTGGTGGACCTCCTCATCCCCCGGAGTCCCCATGCGACCGCTCGCCCTCCTCCTGGCCCTCACCGGATGCTCGACCACCGCGACCACCCTCGAGTACCGCCCCGACGGCACGATCGATCTGCCCGAGCCCTACGTGCAGGCCAACCTAGAGACGGACGTACCTGCAGAGCTGTTGTTCGCCATCGCCAAGGCCGAGACCGGATTCCAGATGGTCGTCGGCGAGTCTGAGTTTCCGGGGCAGGAGGAGGCCTACGGCGTGATGGCGCTGCGCGGAGAGCGCCTCGCGCACGGCGCGGAGCTTGCAGGACTCGGCATCGAGGACGCCAAGTACGACCAGGACGCGAACGTCCTCGCGGCCGCCTGGCTGCTCGCCGAGTACGCCCACGAGGAGGGCATCGACCTGTCCGACATCGACCAGTGGGCCAGCGTCGTCGCCTACTACAGCGGCATCGAGGACGTAGAGGGTGCCCGGGAGTACGTCCACTACGAGGTCTACGAGGCGCTGAGCACCGGCATCGAGGTCGAGGGCTACAGCCTCGCTCCGATGGCTGTCGCCCCTGACTTTCCGTTGCCCGAGCGACACGGTGCACGCGGCGTCGACGGGAGCACGGTCTGGACCCCCTCACCCAACTACAACTACCGTAGCGGCTCGCCCGTCGACTTCGTGATCATCCACACCTGCGAGGGCAGCTACAGCGGCTGCTGGTCCTGGCTCTCGAACCCTTGGTCGGGCGTGTCGGCGCACTACGTCGTCAACGACAACGGCTCGGAGGTGCGCGCGCTGGTCGATGAGAACAACCGCGCCTGGCACATCGGCGCGACCTACGACTGCGGCAACAACAGCGGCGTGGAGTGCTGGCGCAACGGCACCAGCATGAACACCGTGAGCGTGGGCATCGAGCATGCTGGCTACAGCAGCCAGACCTCCTGGAACAGCGACATGATCGCGCGCTCCGCAGAGCTCACATGTGGTGTCACCCAGCGCCACGGCATTCCGCGGGACAGCTACCACATCGTCGGACACGGCCAGCTCCAGCCCTGGAGCCGCTCGGATCCGGGCGCCAACTGGCCTTGGGCAGACTACCTCGCCAAGGTCCAGGAGAGCTGCGGCGACATCCCCGCCGCCGGTGGCAGTGGCGGTGGCGGTGGCGGTGGCGCCGAGCCCGACCCAGGTTCTGGCGGCGGTGAGCTCGGCAGCCAGATCATCATCGACTCCAACAACCTGGCCAACGAGACCGACCGCTTCTACGTCGACGTCTCCGCTTCATGGTGGGGCAGCGTCAGCGTCGCTGGCTACTGGAACACCGGGTACTGGGTCGCCGAGACGGACTCCGTGTCCGACCCCGCGAGCTTCTGGTTCGAGCTCAACCGGGAGCAGTGCATGCGCGTCGATGCCTGGTGGCCTGCAGCGTGGAACCGCCCCTCCAACATCACCTTCTTCGGCTGGGACGAGGATGGACGGGAGGTCGGTCGCGCTGCGGTGAACATGCAGAGCAATGGCTCGCGCTGGAACACACTCGGCCACTGGCGCTTCGAGCCTGGCTGGAACCGGGTGGCCCTCTCGCGCTGGTCCACACCGGGCCACTTCGCGGTCGCGGATGCCGTCCGCCTGACCATGAGCGACAGCTGCGACTAAGCGAAGGCACCTGCTGACGTACCTGTCCCGCGAAGCGCTAGATTGGCCCGCGGGAGGTTCCATGACCCGCGGTACTGCACTCGCCGTCACAGTCCTGCTCGCAGGCTGCGCAGCGTCGAAGGACGGGCTGGACAGCGGTCCAGGGTTGGCCCCGACCGATGTCGCCTCGACGACGGCCACGGACGCCTCGGACACCGACCTGCCGACATCGACCGACACCAGCTCCGACGGAACGGCCACAGGTACCGGAGCGACGGCGGAGACCGAGACGACCACGGGGACCGGAACCGAGACGACCACAGCCACGGAACCTGAGCCCGTCAGCATCGAGAGCGTAGCGGTCCTTCGCCCGCCGGTCGGCCTGGCCCGACAGCTCAGCGTCCTCCTGTCGGCCCCAGCGCCCCTCGACATCACCTGCACGACAGACGCGAGCCCAGAGGACGTGCTCGTCCTCCACTCGGAGGCCCAGACGGAGCACCTGGTCGACGTTCTCGGCTTGCTGCCCGACACGACGTGGACGTGCACGATCGACGCCCCCGGTGACAGCACCGAGGCCGAGCTCACCACCGACCCGCTTCCCGACGACTTTCCCGTGCTGCTGGTCACCGCCCCGGGGACGCCCTCCGGGGCCTGGACGCTCCTCCACTACTGGTCGCACCGAGACGCGAGCAAGACCACGCGGGCCTTCGTCGTCGACACCGAGGGGCGCGTGCGCTGGTGGCGCGACCACGACGGCAGCGTCGATGCCGGCGTCGAGATCGAGTGGCTCGGCGAC
>PKDJ01000080.1 GCA_002862545.1 Pseudomonadota bacterium | reverse complement strand
CACCCAGCCCCGCTCGGGAGCCCGCTCGCCTGGGAGCCGCGCATACCAGCCGTCCCAGGACGAGGCCGTCGCGTCGTAAGGGACGCGGCCACTGTGGGCCGTCCGGACTGGAACCGACCCGATGTACTGAAAGCCCCAGTCCCCGCTCGTGTCTGCCAGAGCCACTCCCTGCGCGACCGAGAGGGGCAGGCCCGCTGCACCTGTCGCGTCGTTCGCCGTCGCCGCCGAGGCCAACGCGTGCACCGCCTCGGGGTAGGCATCCTCGAGCTCCAGCGCATGCCAGCGCATCACCAGCACGTGCTCCGCGTCGAGCTCGCTGATCACGGGACCGATGGGCGTCCGATGCACGGTGCGCCTCACGGGCTCTCCGTCCTTGACGAGGATCCGGACCGGCACGGATTCGAGCGCCACGGTCTCCTCGCCGATTCGCACCTGGTCCTCGCCCACCCGCTCTAGGACGGCGAGATCGATGTAGTCGGCCATCAGGTTGGTCAGGCCCCAGGCGACCCGACCATTGTGTCCGATGGGCACGCCGAACATGCCGGGCAGAGTGGCGCCTGCCACGTGCAGATCGCCGCCCTGGATGTCGACCACGTACCAGAGGCTGGGCACACCCTGGACGAGGTGCGGGTCGTTCGCCAGGATGGGAGCCCCGGAGGCGGTGCGACTCGGTCCGACCACCCAGTTGTTCGATGCCTCGGCGTCCGAAGGATTGTTCCCGAACACACTGGTCCATGCGAGGAAGGGCGCCGTGAGCGAGCCCGCTCGCGCCTCAGTCCGCAGCACGTCCCAGCGCTCCTCGATGGGAACCACGGTGTCGTCGAGGGCAAAAAGGCGGTCGAAGGTCGCTGCGTCCCACTCGTCCCGCATCGCCCAGGCGGCCAGCTCCGCCTCGAGGTTGCCCTGGAGGTTCCAGGACTGGAGGAAGGCCAGCGCCCAGACCTCCGCCGGCTCCCACTCGCGAGGCTCGACACCGAGGAGCCGATGCTCGATGGGCGGGACCTTGAGGGTCCCGATGCCCGCGTTGATGCCCGCCGTGTAGGCCTCGACGTGCGACCTGACACCAGAGTCCAGGCGCTCAAGGTTGGCCTCGGCACGCTCGCGGAGCCCCATCTGGCGGGCAAAGACATCGACCTCGACCGTGCGCTCACCGAGAAGCTCGGAGAGCCTCCCGAACGCGAGGTGCCGGGCCACGTCGGCCTGCCACAAGCGGTCCTGTGCGTGCAGGACACCGAGGGCGAACCACGCATCGTGCTGATCCGACGCCCTCACGTGCGGCACACCGCCCGCATCGCGCCGGATGGACACCTCACCATGCAGCCCCTCCACCCGCTGCTGACCCTCGAGAGGTGGATGCGACCGCTCGATCGCCGCGAGCTTGAACAGCGCGCAGCCCGACGCCAACAACAGCAGGGACACCGACCTCATCGAGAGAGCCACTCCGCCACGTCCGTCGCGTAGTAGGTGAGGATGGCATCTGCGCCAGCCCGCCGAAAGCCCAGCAGCCCCTCGAGCACCACGGCCTCCTCGTCCAGCCAGCCATTCGCAGCGGCGGCCTTGTACATCGCGTACTCACCCGACACCTGGTACACGAAGACCGGGCAGCCAAAGGCCTCCTTCACCCGCCACACGATGTCGAGGTAGGGCATGCCGGGCTTGACCATGACCATGTCGGCGCCCTCATCGAGATCACGAGCAACCTCGACCAGCGCCTCGTCTCCGTTGCCCGGGTCCATCTGGTAGGTGCGCTTGTCGGCTCCGCCACGCGGCGCAGAGTCGAGCGCGTCTCGGAACGGTCCGTAAAAGGACGAGGCGTACTTGGCGCTGTAGGCGAGAATCAGCGTGTTGGAGTGTCCGCCTTCGTCCAGCGTGGCACGAATGGCCCCGACGCGGCCATCCATCATGTCGGAGGGCGCCACGACGTCGGCCCCTGCGCGTGCGTGCGATGCAGCCTGGCGAACGAGGGCCTCGATCGTCGCTTCGTTGTGAATCTCCCCATCGATGACCACACCGTCCTGGCCGAGACTGCTGTACGGGTCGAGTGCGAGATCCGTGATCACCGCGAGGTCTGGCAGAGCCGACTTGAGCGCGCGGACGGCACGAGGCACCAGGCCGTCGTCATTCCACGCCTCCGAGCCCGCCTCGTTCTTGAGCGAGTCGTTGACGCGCGGAAACAGGGCGACGGCCCGCACGCCTGCCGCATGCGCCCTGCCGCAGCGCTCCACGAGCGACGGGAGCGAGTGCCGATACATCCCAGGCATCGACGGGATGGGCTGATCGGGGCCGTCCCCGTCGTGCACGAAGAGCGGCTGGATGAGATCGTCGCTGGACAGGCGCGCCTCTCGCACGAGATCCCGGATTGCTCCACGGGTTCGAAGACGGCGCGGACGCCCGGAAGGGTAGCTGGCGAAGCGGATCGGCACGGACACTCCATCGGCGTGGTCGCTGACCCTCTATCCCGTGGGACCATCGACCATCGGCTGCGCAGTACGCCGATTCTCAGGTTGATCCCACTGCCTCCACATGCGATTGTGGCGTGCACTTGGGGTTGTTCGCCGTGAAGCCGTTGATCCTCCTGATTGACGACGAGCCTGACCTGCTCAGCCTCCTGACGGAGACGCTGCAGACGGCGCTGCCGGAATACTCGGTCGCAGGGGTCACGACCTACGACGACGCGCTCGCCGCACTCGAAGGCGAGGTATCCGACCTCCGTCTCGTGGTCGTCGACCAGCTGCTCAACGGCGGCACCGGCCTTCAGCTGCTCGGTCACCTGAGCGACTCGCGCCCCGCCGTACCGAGCATCTTGTTCACGGGTCAGTCGACCGCCGAGCTCGAGTGCGACGCCCGCACAGTCGGTGCACAGGTCCTCGCGAAGCCCGTTCCGCTGACAACGTGGCTCGCGACCGTGCGCTCCATGCTCTGAGACCCTCGCGACGCCTCAGCATCGTGACCATCACTGACGCAAGAAACACGGCTCGCCGACGAAGCTGAGGTGCTTAGACCATGGGACCTAGCGGAGGCTGCGTGACTGAAGCGCCCATCATGCCGCTGGCGGAGTTCGCCGAATCCTTCGACCGGCGCGCCGCCGAGGCGCCCGACTGGATGTTCCCACCCGCAGCTCCACCCCTGCCTGCCGATGCGCTCGGTCTGCGGTTCCGCGTCGAAGATGTCCTCGACACCGTGGTCGCACTTCAGCGAGCGGAGTGGCTCCAAGACGGAGTGTTCGTGGGCCCGCGGGTCATGCCACAAGTTCACCGCGAGCTCCTCGACGCCGCCCGCGTGCTCGGCGTCGCCGTGCCGCCGTCCATCGTCGGAGGCGACTCACTTCGCAGCCAGGGCGCCTATGGCACCGACGCGCGCGCCTTCGTCAAGCTCTCGGCGTACTTCGCCCAGTCCGCCTCACCGCTAGAGCGCCAGTTCGTGATCGGCCGCTCGATGGGCCTGATCGCTGCTCAACAGGTCACGCCCTACACGCTCTACGCACTCTTGGTCGACCAGTCCGGGCTGCGGTCCGTGGCCCGAAGGAACCTCGGCCCGGTCCTCGAGGTGGTCCTCGCGCCCCTCTCGCTGGGCGTACGCATTGCACTTGCGCGCTGGCATCGCGCCGCCGACATCTCCGCCGATCGCGCCGGGCTGCTGTGCTGCCGAGATGTCGGCGCAGCGGGTCGAGCCATGCTCCGGATTGCTCTCGGTGTCAGTCCCGTGGTCGACCCTGCGGACTACGTCGAGCAAGTACGTCGCTCCAAGGTCGACTCCGGCCCATCGAGGTGGGCCGAGTTCCTCGCGAGCCATCCGTGGACCCACAAGAGGATGCAGGCCCTGGAGCTGTTCGCGCAGTCCGAGGTCTTCGCGACACACACCGGGCTCACCCCGGAGGGTGAGCTGCTCTCGAAGGAAGAGCTCGATCGCCGCACGGCTGCCATCCTGGGGGTGGTCTGATGGACCGTGGCATTCAGAGTGCCCTACAGGCCGCAGGAGACCACGCGGGCGCCTTCTTGTGGCGACGCCTCTGCCGCGACCTCGACGGGCCCCTCCGAGTGACCACGGTCGCTCGCTCCATCGCTGTACTCCGGCGCACCGCGGAGGCCCTCGAGACCACCGCGACGCTCGACCTGGTGCCTCTACCCGACAGCGCCGACGACCAAGCAGGACTCGGACTCCAGGACCGGCTGCTCGGCTGCCATGCTCTGCTCTGGGTGACCCCCTACCCAACGGCGCTGGGTGCGGAAGAGCGACAGCGACTTCAGGAGCTCGAGTCGCTCGGGGCTCCGGCAGCGCGTGCGGTCGTCCTCGAGGGCGCCGCGCTCCTCGAGCGGCTCTCCGACAGCCCCGAGGCCGAGCGCGCCGACGTGCGTGACCGTGTGCGGAGCCTGCTGCCCAGCACGTGGGTTCTCCTCGATGCCTCGGAGGTCGACGCCTGGCTCGACGAGCTGGGTGCCCAGACATCCACACTCGCCCAGTCGCGGAGGGCCGAGGTCGCGCGCGTCCTGCTCCGTGATGCCTGGCAGCGGGCCACCGGTGACCACGAGCAGGCCAAAGCGCGTCTCGTCGAGGCCGAGGACGCGCTCGCCGAGGAGCATGCTGCCATCGACGCGGCCCACCAGCGCGGCCGCCGGATCGCCGCACACCTGCTGTCAGCAGTGCGCGGGCACACCGAGTCACTGCTGGTCGACCTGCGAGACTTCCTGCTCCGACTGGAAGACCGGGTGCAGCCGGAGGTCGACACGATGACCGATCTCGACCAGATCCAGCGCGTCCTGCCTCACTGGCTACACCACGTCGTCGAGGCGTGGCTGTTGGACCGCATCAGTCGCTGGCGGGCCGCGGTGCTCTCCGACCTGGCGGAGGTTCACCTCAGCGAAGACGAGGCGCCGGCCCCCGAGCTGCTCGCTCCTGCGCTCCATCCTGCCAACATTCGCGGTGAGCGCGACTGGAACACGCGCCTGGCCGCCACCGCCGCCGTGAGTGGCGGGGCAGCCCTGATGCTCTTGGGGCAGTGGATACCCGGCGTGCTGGCCATCACCGGAGGTGTCGCCTGGTCGGCACTGTCACGGGGGGCGCGCGCCTCGGAGAGTCGGCGCCGGCTCGTCGAGACGGCGCAGTCTGCGCTTCGACAGATGGGCCAGGAAGCCGAGTCCGTCCTCCGAGACCAGCTCGTGCAGATCGAGGTCGACCTCGCACGACTCGCCGACGCGCGCGCTGCTGACGCGTCGGCAGAGCGTGCCGATGCCAGAGCGGCTCTCGTCGTCCGTCGCGATCGCGAGGCTGAGCGTGCCGAGCACGCCGGAAGCTCCCGAGCCGCTCTGATGAGCGCCATACAGGAGATCGATCCCCACCTCGCCGCAGAGCTTGCATCGTGAGTGCCCTCGACGACTTCGTTGCCCGTCGTCGGGCGGGCGCTGCCCTGCTCGATGGCCTGGCCGACACCCTCACCACCGTAGAGGGCTGCGAGACTCAGACCCATCAGCTTCGCGCCGTCGCCGAGCGGGCCCGAGAGGGGCGATTCGTCGTGCTCTTGCTGGGCTGCTTCTCCTCGGGGAAGTCCACCCTGCTGAACGCCATGCTCGGCCGACGGGTACTGCCGGTGAAGGTCAACCCCTGCACCCCCATCCTCACCGAGGTCACGTGGGGAGAGGCCCCGTCAGTCGAGGTGCGCCGCACCGACGGCACGCGAGAGTCTCTCTCACTCGAGGAGTTCACGAGGGAGTACCAGCTGAGAACAGCCTCGACGGAGGCAGCGGGTGCAGAGGTCTCAGATCGCTTCGGCACGGTGGACCGCGCGACGATCCGCTACCCTCTTCCCCTCCTGCGCAACGGCGTCGTGCTCCTCGACACGCCCGGCCTCGATGACGACGACCAGCGCACGGCCCGGACCCTCTCCAGCCTGCCGGATGCCGACGCTGTCATCGTCGTGCTCTCGGCCACCCGCTTCCTCACCGACCTGGAGCAGCGCACGCTCCGTCGGGACCTCCTCCCCCTGGGCCTGACCAACCTCTTCTTCCCCGTCACCATGGTCGATCTCCTCGATGCGATCTCCGACGACCCCGAGCGCGACCTCGCCGCGCTCTTCCGTCGCGGTCGGGAGTCACTGGGTCCGCTCTGCATGGCAGGTGATCGTGACCGCTTCGACGAGCGGTTCTTTCCGCTGGACGGTCGGGGAGCACTGCTGGCCCGGTACGATCGTTCGTCGGATGCGCCGCGGGATGCGGTCGACGCCCAGCGCCTGGCGGACTCCGGCGTGCCCGCGTTCGAGGCAGCACTGGAGAAGTTCTTGGTCGATGAGCGGGGCAGGGTCCAGCTCGAGCACCTGCAGGCGACCGCCGAGAGGATTCGGGCCGAGCTGGCGCGACGCGCCGACATGGATCGCGCCACTGCCGACGCATCGATCGACGACCTCCGCCAGCGTCAGATCGCTCTCGAGCCCGAGTTCGAGCTACTCCGAGCCATCGCCGGGCGCGTAGGCCGAACGGTCGACCGCTTCGTGGAGCGCCAGGAGTCCTTGGTCTGGCAGGATCTACGCGACTTCATGGTCGAGACCGAGGAGCTCCTACCCGATGCCGTCGCGGCCTTCGACCTCGGCAGCATCGCCGGTCTGGATCTGCTCACCTCCAGAGGCCGCACCCGCGTGGAGGATCGCCTGCGTGCCGAGCTGGAGACCTGGCTCGAGGGACGTGTCGCGTCCTGGCAGGCCTCTCTGCGTCCGCGCCTTGAGACCGCGCTCGACGATCTCCGCACGGAGCTGGCGGCGGATGCCCACGACTTCGACGCACTGTCGTACAAGATCGCCACTGACTTCGCTGGCCACACCTTTGCGCTGCCGAGCATGCAGGAAGACGGCACGCCGATGACGCCCCTCGAGCGGTGGTTCTCCGTCGCAGCCGGCGCGGTGCTCCTGTCCCCGGGCGCCATGGCCGCTGGCTGGAGCGACGGCTACGAGGGCATGCTCAAGGGGCTGGCCAGCAGAATCGGCGTGCGACTGGCCATCCTGACGCTCGGAGCGCTCCTCGGACCCATCGGCTGGGCTGGACTCGCGCTCTACGTCGTCTCCGACGCCGTCCTCCTCGTCCTCACAGGTGGTGGACAGCTGCGCCGCCTTCGCCAGGAGGTGGCCAGCCGCCTGCGCGGACAGCTGGTCGCTCAAGTCGACGCAGCCCGACCCGCTGTTGCAGAGCAGGTGGCGACAGGGTTCAGGCCTCTGCGTGATGCGCTCGTGCAGGCTGCGGAGGACGATGCCGACGAGTTGCAGGCTCTGCTCACTCGCACGGTGAGCGCCAGAGAGCGTGCGGCGGAGGACGCCACGAAGCGGGCCCAGAAGTGGTCAGCAGTGCTCGAGGACTTCGACGAGGCGCTCGGGACCCTCTCATGACCCTCGTGAGCGCTGCCAAGCACCTCGAGCATGCGTTTCCTGACCTCCCCGAGGCCAGAATCGCGCGAGAGCGCTGTCTGGCCCCATGGACCGTCGTGTTGGTGGGCCGCCGCAGCGCGGGCAAGACCACCCTCGTCAATCAGCTGGCCGACACCCACCTACCCACCGGCCTCGGCGGTGTGACCAGCGAGGCTCAGGAGGTCTCCGTCGGCGATGTCCACCTGCTGGACACCCCGGGCATCGGCGGCAGGGGTGCAATCGACCGCTTGATGCCGCTCGTCGAAGATGCAGACGCCGTGCTGTGGGTCGTCGACGGACTGCACCCGCTCACCCTGAGCGAGCGGAGGGTCATGCGGGAGTGCCTGCGCCCGGGCACCCCGCTCGCCGTCGCCGTCACCCACCTCGATCTCGTCGACCCCGAAGATGTCGACGATGTGCTTGCACGCGTGAGCACGCTGGCAAGCCCGCTGGGGGCTGACCCGATTCTCCGGGTCGATGCCCGAGCGGGCAGGATTCCGGAGGGGCTCGTCCGCCCGGGAGACACCAGCCCGGCACGCCGAGCCAAGCTCAGGCGTGCCGCAGACGCCGCTGATGCAGCGCTGGTTGCTCTCGGACCGCTGGCGCTCGAGGCACTGCGCTCCGATGCTCGGGCGATCTGGACCGCGACGGTCGCCAGCATGCGCGCCGACCTGGAGCAGGCCATCGACGCAGGTCTCGTACACGTCGGCGCCACGCTCGACCGCCTTCGAGGGCTCTCGGTCGAGGCCCGCTCCGACGTGTCGAAGGCCCTCGTCGCTCTCCCAAGTCCCGACGACCTGGGACCTCCGCGCATTCCCCTCCCTCCTGCACCAGCCCGCACGCTGGTCAGCGAGGCCCTCGGGAGCTGGGGAGGCCTGGAGGGCGCACGCCGTGTGATGCGCGCCCACATCGCTCAGTGGCTGGCCGACGGTCACTTGGCCATCGAGGAGTGGCTCGAGGGGAGCGCTACGTTGGCAGACGAGGTAGCACGCAGGGCACGCGCGCACGCCGCGGTGGCCGAAGCACGCTCGGCTCTCGCGAGCCGAGGCCCGAGGGGAGGAGACACGTGAAGCAGAGCGGTGGAGCCAATGAGACCTGGCTCGAGCTCGGCCTCAACGTCGTCGCACCGACGGTCGTGCTGATGTTCCTCAGCAGTGACGACCGCCTCGGCCCTGAGGCCGCCCTCGTGGTCGCGCTTGCATTTCCGATCCTGCACGGCGTCCGGGCGCTGCTTCGCAGCGAGACGATCAGCCCCTTCACGGTGCTGGCCCTCGTGAGCGTCACCCTGACTGGCGGCATCGGCCTCTTCGAGCTGGACGTCGGCTGGTTTGCCTGGAAAGAGGCAGCTCTTCCCTGCGCCATGGGTCTAATGGCCTTGTGGACGGCCCGCGGAGAGCGACCCGCGATGACCTTGCTCCTGGAGCGACTCGTCGACAACGACAAGACCGCCGCGGCCCTCGACAGCGACACGAAGCGTGCCGCCTGGCTTCGTCACTCCGCCCGGGCCACACTCGGACTCGGCTTGATGTACCTGCTCTCCGGTGTCGCGTCGTTCGTGCTCGCACGGTGGCTCGTGACCTCGCCGACGGGAACCGAGGCCTTCAACGTGGAGCTCGGCCAGATGACGGCCTTGTCCTTCCCGGTGATTGGCCTCCCCACGATGGTCGGTACAGCAGGAGTCCTCTGGATGTTCAACAGTGGGCTGAAGAAAGACGTGGGCATCCAGGTGGACGACCTCCTCAGCTAGTCCGAGGCCGCGGCTTCAGGAGCGTCCACCTCGTCGACCGCCGGGAAGGCACGCTCGAGCTTCCGACACGCCTTGTCGAGGCCATGACCACAGGCCGCCTCGAGCAGCTCGGCAGACTCCTCCTCCGAGTCTCTGCGGAGCAGCTGCGCCCCCTTCCAGCACGACCAAGCATCCTCCCGATCGCAGCCCTGACGCCACCAGTCCAGCGCCGCGTCCTCGCTCTCCGCACGCGCGCCGAGCAGCGCACAGGTCTCTCCGAGCCCGGCTTCGCAGGCGAGCGCCAGGTTGGCTCGTCCAGCCTCTGGATCACGAAGGGCACGAGGCCCGAGGAACTGCATCGCCCCGAGCGCCGCGCAGGCATCGGGAGCGCCCGCCTCGCAGCCTCGACGGTAGGCTGCGAGGGCCCCCTCCGGCTCACGCGCGCCCTCGAGCGCCATCCCCAGCGCCACGCAGCTCGGCCCATGCGCGCCGGCGCACGCCCGCTCACGAAGGGGCTGTGGCTCGCCCGCGACAACACCCCGCTCGTACAGAGCCGCCTCGGCTGCACAGGCGAGGAGGTTGTTGGCCTGGCAGGCCTGCCCATAGGCATCCCGAGCGCCCTCGAAGGTGGCTGCATCTCCAGCGCCAGCGAGGGTCTCGCGGACCGCTCCGAGCCCGAGGCAGCCCTCGGACATGCCGGCACCGCATGCCCGCTCGAGCCAGCGCTCGGCCTCCGTCAGGTTCACCGGCACGATGGGCGGAGAGCCCTGGGCATAGACGAGCCCCAGGCTCAGGCAGGCCGCGGCTTGGTCCTCCTGACAGGCGCCGATCCACTCCACGAGGGTGCGCCGATCGATTCCATCGGCGGCGAGCGCCGCCAGCGCGAGCCCCAGGATCACCGCGCGACCGCTGTGGCGAGAGCCTCGAGCGTGCGCTCGTGACAGCTCGTCCATGCTGGGTGCACGTTGAACACGAAGTACCGCTTGAGCGGCCAAGGAGGCTGCTCGAGGTAGGTGATCAGCGTGACATCGGTGCCGCCATCGACGGGCTCGAAGCGGAACTGTGTGAAGAAGCCCTTCTTTCCGACGTAGTCGAGCTCGACCATCCGATCGCCCTCGACCTTCGAGTACCGCACCGTGAGGCGTCGACGAAGCCCCGCCGCGCGCACGGTCACGCGAGCCGTCGCGTCCGAGCCCGAAGTACTCGGACCGAGGGCCCACTCCTCGGCACACTCGACCGGAAACAGAGGGGCGAGGCTCTCGAAGTCGGACACCCGCGCCGCGAGCACCGCCGGAGGAACGTCGAGGTGACGCTCCACCACGACGTCTGCGGGGGCATCCTTCCAGGCAGGCGGACCGTCTGCCAGAGCGACAGCAGCAAGAAGAACGGAGATCATGAGGCCGTGTAACGCCGTCGCCTCTGGCTCACCGGTACAGGCGCCTCCCGCGCGAGCAGCATGACCCGCCCCGTGGCGCGTCACGACTGCTCTGGCGCATCAGCCCTGAATGTAGGCCTTCACCTGCGGATCCGAGAGCATCATCAGGCTGACCCCAGCCACGATGGGAGAGATCACGTCGCCGAGCAGGATGCACGGGAACTGAAGGATCGGCACAAAGCGCATGAAGCCCTTGATCGCTTCCGGAGACACGAGCCCGATGATCCCGACGATCAACTCGACGAAGGCGACAGGCACCAAGAGCGCAGGGATGAACATGACGAGGTAGCCGATGGGGCAGAGCCCCAGCGTGATCATCAGCAAGCACGTGCCGCCTACGGTGCCAATCACGGACCAGATCGTGAAGGCGATCCCGAGGCCGACGGAGAGATTGAGGACGCCTGCGATGAGATTCATCACAGCCACGGACTTGAACTGGCTGGGTGGGTCTTGCACGAATCCTCCAGGGCGGGGCGAGTATAGAGCGCTCGACATTCGATGACATCGAAAATGCGTCTTGGCCCCCCACACAGCGGCTCGACCAGCGAAGCCGCAACAGACGTGTCATCCTTCGCGGGGAGACAGCGATGCGTGCGTTGGTGACTGCATGTCTGCTCGGGGGCTGCCTGCCAGCACAGCCACCCGCCGGCTCGGGGGGCTGCGAGCCGTGCGCGACGACCGTGGCCGACGCCGACGCCGACGCCGATGCTGACACCGACGCCGACGCCGACGCCGACGCCGACGCCGACACCGACGCCGACGCCGACGCCGACGCCGACGCCGACGCCGACACCGACGCCGACGCCGACACACCAGCCACCCTCGCGGCTACGGGTCGCATCACCTGCCCAGACCCCGACGCACGGGCTCGACTCGGTGCGTTCGAGCGACGCGTGGCTCCAGGGCCACCGACCGACCGTGCAGACCTCGTCGGGGGTGCTGTCGTCGTCGCTGACCTCACCGGCGACGGCCGCGCCGACATCTTTCTTCCCGGGGAGGCACCGACGCCACAGCTGCACGTCCAGGGCCCGGACGTGTCCTTCGACGAGCAGGGCGCAAGTCGCTTTCCCGGGATCGATCTGTCCCAGGCCTCCGACGCGAGCGTCGCAGACTTCGACGGGGACGGGGACCTCGACCTCTTCGTCGGACGCTGGGAGCGCCCGAACGTCCTGCTCGAGAACGACGGGACGGGGACCTTCTCCGACGTGACCCACGGCTCGTCCCTGGGCTGGACGGCCTTCAAGAGCGTGGCCTCGACCTGGGCCGACATGGACGGCGACGGCGACCTAGACCTCGCTGTCGGCGGGTATGGCCCCGCCCCTGAAGACCACCTCGAGATGACCGCACCCGCAGATCCACTGGAGCTGTACCGGGGCAACGGGGACGGAACGTTCGACGACGAGTCCCACTTGGTGCCGCTACACGTCCACGACAGCCATCAGTTCCAGCTCGCTTGGCTGGATCTCGACGTTGACGGATTTCCAGAGCTGCTGTCCGTGCACGACTTCGGACGGGTCCCGACTCGCGGTAGCGTGCTGCTCTACAACCGCGGGGGCGTGACGCTCGAGCAGGACGTTCAGTCCGACTTCCACCCCGACTTCGAGGGGATGGGGCTCGGCATCGGCGATGTGAATGGAGACGGTGCACCCGACTTCCTCGAGTCGTCGTGGCAGACCGCCGCGCTGCTGACGAGCCGAGCGAGCGCCGACTCGCTCACCGGGCTGGCGTGGCTCGACAGCGCCGCCGCACGCGGCCTCGAGGTCGACATCTCAGGCGGGTGCTACGGCTTCGGCGATGACGCACCAGACCAGTGCTACGGCTGGGGCTCCGAGCTGGGTGACATCGACAACGACGGCGATCTCGATGCCTGGATGACGTTCGGCTTCTGGAGCACCTATGGGGCCGTCCGACGGTATGAGCACGACGCCCTCTGGCTGCAGGATGCAGACGGCCAGTTCGCACAGGTCGGCTCGGATCCGTTCTGGGACATCGACGACGACGGCGCCAACCGAGGCCTCGTCCTCGCTGACGTGAACGACGACGGCTGGCTCGACGCCGTCGTGCGGTCTCTAGAGGGCGACACCCCTCTGTTCCTCAGTCGATGTGGCGAGGCCTCGTGGCTGCGCGTCCGACTGCAGGAGGCCCGCAACACCCACGGAGTCGGCGGCACCGTCGTCGTCGAGGTCGACGGTGAGCGGCAGACGCGCTGGATCACGGCAGGCGGAACCTCGCTCTTCTCTGCTGGACCTCCCGAGGCGCACTTCGGGCTAGGTACACACGAGCAGGTCGATCGCGTCGAGATCCTCTGGCCTGATGGCCGGCGCGATACCTTCGCGGACGTGGATACGCGGCAGATCATCACGGTGACACGATGACGGAGGCAGGTGTGCGGTTGCTATGGATGATGCTGGCCATCAGCTGTGTCCCGAACGATCCGGGACCCAACAAGCTCCCAGACACGGCGACGGACACCATCACGAGTGACACCGACACCGATTCGGACACGGACACCGATTCGGACACAGACACTGATTCGGACACGGACGCTGATGCCGACACGGACGCTGATGCGGACGCAGACACCGACGCCGACGCAGACACAGACACGGACACCGAGCCCACAGCAGGCACTCCAGCCACGCTCTCATCGCGCGCTGTAGTGTGCCCGACCCCTGCCGACCGCGACACGCTGGGCCCCTACGAGCGCCGCACGGCACCCGGATACGGCCCCGCTCAGGCTCTCCTCACCTCATCGGGCTTGATCGCGGCCGAGCTGACGGGAGACGATCTCGTCGACCTCTTCGTCCCTTACGAAGAGGGGCCTCCCTCGCTCTGGGTCACGGGACCCGACGCGACCTTCGTCGAGGAGGCCGAGACCCGTGTACCCGACCTGGTCACGCCAGGTGCCGTCGGAGGTGCCGCCGCCGACTACGACGGTGATGGCGATCTCGACATCCTCGTCACGCGCTGGGCGGAGCCCTCGATGCTGCTGCGCAACGAGGGCGGGACCTTCGTCGACGTGTCGTCTGAGGCTGGAATCGATGCGTACGCGTGGCGCACCCAGGCCGCCGCTTGGGGAGACTACGACGGCGACGGCGATCTCGACCTTGCGCTCGGCAGCTACGGCGACACCCCCGACACCTTCGACGACCCAGAGATGCCTCCCGCAGACCCTGCAGAGCTCTACCGGAACGAGGGTGACGGCACCTTCACCGACATGTCGCACCTGCTTCCAGCCGAGATCCACGACGGCTACAGCTTCCAGATCGCCTGGCTGGACATCGACGGAGACACCCTGCCCGAGCTGATCTCCGTGCATGACTTCGGCAAGGTGCGGCAGACGGTCATGGCGAAGAACATCGGCGGCAGCTCCTTCGAAGTCGACTGGGCATCCGGCTTTCATCCCGGCTTCGAGGGCATGGGGCTGGGTGTGGGCGACCTCAACGGCGATCTCGTCCCTGACTTCGTCCAGACCAGCTGGCGAGCCATCTCGCTCCTGCAGAGCCGCGCACCCTTCCCTGGAACGACGCCACTCGTGGGCTACTCCTGGCTCGAGTACGGTCCGTCTCGACAGCTCACGCCGAGCATCGGCGCCGAGGGGCGCTGCTACGGCGAGCCCGAGCCGTCACAGAACCAGTGCTACGGCTGGGGTGCGGAGCTCGTCGATGTCGACAACGACACCGATCTCGACGCGGCTCTGCTCTTCGGCTTCTGGACCACCTACAACAACACTCGCCGTGACCAGCACGATGGCCTCTGGGTGCAGCAAGCGGATGGGAACTTCGTCGACGAGGGGCCCGACTGGGACTTCGACGACGCCGCAGCCTCACGGGGCCTGATCGCCGCCGACATCAACGATGATGGCTGGATCGACCTGGCCAAGCGCACGCTGGAGGGTCCGAGCCCTCTGTTCATCTCGCGCTGCGGTGAGGCCGCCTGGGTCCGAATCCTTCCGCGAGGTCTCGCTCCCAACGTCTTTGCCATCGGAGCCAGGGTTCGTGTCGAGGCGGGCGGTGTCGAGCAGGTCCGCTGGATTCAGGCGGGCGGAACCGGAATGTACGGCTCGAACCCTCCCGAGGCGCACTTTGGACTCGGTGACGCCGAGCAGATCGACCTGGTGGAGATCACCTGGCCCGACGGCGCCCAGAGCCGCTTCCTCGACCTCGAGCCGCGCCACGTGATCACGATCGAGCGGGACGACTGATCGGCGCCCTCGTGGCTACTCGATTGGCTCCATCTCCAGCTCGACATCGACACTGATCGGGTCATCGTCGTCGTCATCGTCCCAGTTGATTCCTGGAACAGCGTGCGAGGAATCGAAGGGACGTACCTCGACGAGCGTGGAGCGGGGCGTCGCGAGGAATCGCAGCAGATCGACCCCCGCAGGAATGCCGTTGCCCGAGCGACCGAGACCGGCAGCCGGCAGCCGCAGAGAGGCACCGATCGTGCCCCGGTTGATGTTCAGGGAGCCCGTCTTCAGTCGACCGATGATCTCGGGCAGGTCGCGCTGACCCGGATCGACGAACAGCGACGTGCTGACACGGTACAGCAGCTTGTTGTGGAGGGCGACCGCCTCTTCCCACGACTTCACCCGGTACAGCAGGAGCGAGGGGCCGGGCGGCTCGTCGTTGATGAAGGCGTGACCATTCTGCCAGTCGATCACATGCAGTGACGGACTCGCGTAGAAGCCTCGACGACCGGCGACCTCGCGGTTGACCGAAGGGAGCAATGTCGTGTGGCCGCGAGCGGCAATCGCCCTTCCATATCGACGGTAGCGCGTCCTGAAGTTCTCGCTGATCAACGGTCCGAAGAAGGTCTGGGGCTCGAATCCGTAGCCGACCGTCACTCGACTGGCCTGGCGAGCCAGCTTGTCGAGGAAGGCCTCGAAGACCGTCTCGGTGAGGATGACCCGACCGGTGCTGTTGTGGCGCTGACCCGCCGTGAGGAAGGCGCCGACCAGCACCTCGTACACGGCCCGGTCGAGCTCACAGCCGTCCAGCACGATGGCCGCTCCCTTCCCGCCGCACTGGAAGACAGCCGGGAGCTCTGGACGGTCGAACGTGGCCCGCCGGATCGCCATAGCGGTCTGGAAGCCGCCGTTGAAGAGAAGCGCGTCGACCTTGGGGTGCGTCACCAGCCGCTGCCCAATCGACGAGCCCGAGCCCTGGACCAGGTTGAAGACTCCTCTCGGAAGCTTGCAGCGGTCCCACATCTCAGCGACGGCCTGGCCGACCCCCGGCGTGAACTTGGACGGCTTGACGACAATGGTGTTGCCTGCGAGCAGCGCGGCGGAGGTCTGCAGCGCAGGGATCAGCAGGGGCAGGTTGTAGGGCACCAGCAGCGCGACGACGCCGCGGGGTCGGTAGTCACTGCGGGCCTCCCGCTCGTTTAGGATGCGCGGCTGCAGGAGCGCGAGGCCCTCCTCCAAGAGCAGGTCGACCGCGCGCACACTGGCGACGACTTCCTGCCTTGCCTCCCAGAGCGGCTTGCCTGTCTCTCGCGTGATGAGGATGGCGAACTTCTCTTGGAATCGATTGAGCGAGTCGCGGAACTTTCGGACCGCCTTCGCCCGATCAACTCGGCTCACCCGTCGCCAGTGCACCACGCCGCGATTGGCTGAGTCGACCGCGTCGTCTACGGACCCCTCACAAAAGGGGAAGCGCCCGAGAACGTCACTCCGGTCACCCGGATTGACCCCGACGATGTAGCCGTCGACACGCTCGGGCTTGACGAAGGAGCCCCAGATGTAGTCGCCACGCCGGAGCAGCCGGTCATTGTGACCATCCAAGCCGGATTCTCCATGGAGCATGCGACCCATTCGGGCGCGGGTGGTTGACGCCCCCGGGGGGCACGGGGAACCTACCACGGCGAGGCCCCCTGGCGAGCGCCCGAGCACAGTCTGTGGCTGGAATGCCAGCTGTTCTGTGCCGTGGGGAGCAGCACATCGCGTCGAACCTGCACCAGGATGGTGAACTTGGTCGCCAGGTTGTTAGGTCGCCCGCCTTCCGCGGAGGCCCGGATGAAGAACGTCCACGAGAACATCCTCGAGTGCGTCGGAAACACGCCACTCGTTCGCCTGAACAGCGTTGCAGCTGGGATCCAGGCCAATGTGTGGGCAAAGGTGGAGATGCTCAATCCGGGCGCGTCGGTCAAAGACCGCATCGCTCTCCAGATCATCGAAGATGCCGAGAAGTCCGGCGCTCTGAAGCCAGGAGGCACCATCGTGGAGGCCACCTCGGGCAACACGGGCGCGGGCCTGGCGATGGCTGCCGCGATCAAGGGCTACAAGTGCATCTTCGTGCTCCCCGACAAGCAGTCGGAGGAGAAGCGGGCTGCACTCCGAGCGTACGGTGCGACCGTCGTGGTCACCCCGACCAACGTCGAGCCAGAGGATCCGCGCAGCTACTACAGCGTGTCGCGGCGCATCGCTGACGAGACGCCCAACTCCTTCTACGCCAACCAGTACCACAACCCCTCGAACCCCGAGGCGCACCGTCGCAGCACGGGCCCTGAGCTCCACGACCAGCTCGACGGACGTGTCGACGCCTTCATCGCCGGGCTCGGTACAGGCGGCACCATCACCGGCACGGGCGAGTACCTCAAGAGCAAGAACCCCGACGTGCGCATCGTCGGCGTCGATCCGGTCGGCTCGATCTACTACGACTACTTCGAGACCGGGCGACTGACCGAGGCCTTCAGCTACGTGCTCGAGGGCATCGGCGAGGACTTCCTGCCCAGCACGATGGACTTCGGCTGTGTCGACGAGGTCGTCCGCGTCAACGACAAGGAGTGCTTCCAGATGACGCGCCGACTGGCGCGCGAGGAGGGCCTCTTCGTCGGTGGCTCCTGTGGCGCAGCGGTCGCCGGCGCCCTCAAGTGGATTCGCCGAAACGACAAGGCCGGCGCAAACTTCGTCGTCCTCCTGCCCGACAGTGGCTCCCGCTACCTCTCCAAGATCTACAACGACCAGTGGATGAAGGAGAACGGCTACCTCGCTCCCCAGGCAGGCCTAGGCAGTGTTGGTGACATCCTCGACGGCCTCACCGAGCGTGAGGTGGTGACCGTGCCGGCCAGCATGTCCGCAGCCGAGGCCATCGGTCTCATGAAGCTGCACGGGATCAGCCAGATGCCCGTGACCGACGGCGACGCCGTCGCCGGTGTGATCCACGAGAAGAACCTCCTCGAGGCCGCTCTTCGGTCTGGGCCTGGGGCCGAGAGCGTCGGCGACCTCGCCGATAACGGCTACTGCACCGTCTCCCGCAGCACCGAGGCGGTCGTCCTGTCCGACTTGATGAGGAAGTTCCGGATTGCCCTCGTCTACGAGGGCGGTAGCATGGTCGGCGTCCTCACGCGGATCGACCTGATCGACCACGTGGCACGCGCAGGGAGCAACGCATGAGCGACGACAACCACCGCATCGCCACCCAGGTCATTCACGCGGGCCAGTCGCCTGAGCCTCGAACGGGCGCCGTGATGCAGCCCGTGTTCCAGACCTCGACCTATGCGCAGCCCTGGCCCGCCAAGCACACGGGCTACGAGTATGCCCGCACCCAGAATCCGACGCGCGAGGCGCTCGAGCGCTGCGTAGCGGCGCTCGAGGGTGGCACCGACGGCGTGGCGTTCGCCTCCGGTCTGGCTGCCAGCACAGCTGTCCTCCAGACACTCCCAGAGGGCGCCCGCGTCGTCTGCGGCGACGACCTCTACGGCGGCACCTACCGGCTCTTCACGCAGGTCTTCCGCAAGGCTGGGCTGCAGTTTGCCTTCGCCGACCTGGCAGCCGGTGACCTCGACGAGCTCATTCCCGAGGGTACCCACCTCGTGTGGATCGAGACGCCGACCAACCCACTGCTGAAGGTCATCGACATCGCCGCAGTCGCAGCGCGCTGCAAGGCCATCGGTGCCACTCTGGCGGTCGACAACACCTTCGCGACGCCCATCTTCCAGCGTCCACTCACGCTCGGTGCGGACCTGGTCGTGCACTCGACCACCAAGTACATCAACGGGCACTCCGACGTGGTCGGCGGCATCGTGCTGACAGCAAGCGCCGAGCTCGCTGCACAGCTCCGCTTCGTCCAGAACGCTGTCGGCGCAGTGCCGGGACCGTGGGACACGTGGCTGACGTTGCGTGGCGTCAAGACGCTCGCCGTGCGCATGCGGCAGCACCAAGAGAACGCGCAGGCGGTCCTCGCCTGGCTCGAGAGTCGCAGCGAGGTCACGCGCCTGCACTACCCTCTCCGCAGCTCCGACCCGGGCTACGCCATCGCTTCGCGTCAGATGAGCGGTTTTGGCGGCATGGTCTCCGTGGTATTCGATCTCTCGCTCGAGCAGGCCGAGCGCTTCTGCGCCAGCACCCGTGTCTTTACCCTGGCCGAGTCCCTCGGCGGTGTGGAGTCGCTGATCGAGCTGCCCGCATCGATGACCCACGCCTCCGTGCCCGCAGCACAGCGGCGGGCTCTGGGCCTCGAGGACGGCCTGGTCCGCCTCTCCATCGGTATCGAAGACGCACAGGATCTGATCGCGGACCTCGACCAGGCTCTTCGCGTCGCCAAGGGGTGAGCCGGGTCCTGGTCCTCTGCACGGCTCGCGGCATTCCCGTCGACGGGCCGTCCGGAGCCTCCGCCCACCTCCGTGGCGTGTCCCGAGCCCTGAGCTCACTGGGACACGACGTTCACGTGGCGACGCCCCTGCGTTCGGACCAGCGCGGCAGCCACGATCCTCTCCAGCTACCGTTCACGGGTCTCCCCCCGCGTCGCTGGCCATCCTGGCTGCGTGAGCACGGGGAGACCTGGGACAGTCGTGCGCTCGCCCAGAGAGCCGTGGCCAGCGCGCGCCCCGACATCCTCTGGGAGCGGCACACGCTCTTCGGAGACGGGGGCCGACGCGAGGCGGAGCGACGAGGGATTCCCCGGCTGGTGGAGCTGAATGCTCCCCTCTCCCTAGAGCGACCTGGCGTTCGCGGTGTGCGCAGAGCCGAGCGCCTCGAGCGCGAGAACCTGCAGCGTGCCGATCGCGTGATCGCTGTCTCGGAGTGGCTCGCCGACTGGGCCGTACAGCAGGGGGTGTCGCCTGCGCGCGTGCGGCACGTGCCCAACGGCACATCCCTCACCGCCCTCGGGCGTCGCGATGCCACCCGCAGACGTCTCGGACTGACTGGCCTGGTGGTCGGCTTCGTCGGCACCCACAAGCCGTGGCACGGTCTCGGCGGCCTGCCCGCTGTTCTCGAATCCGTACCCGAGGCAACCGCACTCGTCGTGGGTGACGGACCCGCTCCGGTACCCGACCACCCTCGCCTGCGACGTGTGCCATGGACCCCACCAGGTGCGCTCGCCGATCTCGTCGCGGCCATGGACGTGGGCCTGGTTCCCTACCCGCCGAGTGCTCCGCCCTGGTTCTGCCCCCTGAAGGTGTTCGACTACCACTCACAGGGCGTACCTGTGGTCGCATCACCCCACCCCTCGTCGAGCCTGGCGGACATCACCGTCCAACACGGGTCGCGAGGATGGGCAACGGCAATCCGTGAGGCAGCCTGCCTCCCCCGACGTCGCGTCCTGCGCAGCTGGGAGCAGGTCGTGCAGGAAGCGCTCGCTGGCTGGCGCATCGAGGCATGCTGACGGAGAGTGTCCCGGGGGGGGCCAGTGCACGCTGAACCGAGTGACATCCGTGTCGACGTCAAGTCTCGCTTCCATCCGGAGCGCAGCAAGCCGCAGCAGGAGTATTGGTTCTTCTCCTACACCGTGACCATTCAGAACAAGGGCCAGGAATCCGTCCAGCTGCTGAACCGACACTGGGTGATCACCGACGCTACCGGTGCGGAGCGCGAAGTACGAGGCGCCGGAGTGGTCGGCGAGCAACCCGTGCTTCAGCCCGGCGAGAGCTTCCGCTACACGTCATTTTGCCCGCTTCAGACCAGTCTCGGCGCCATGCACGGCAGCTATGAGATGGTGACCCCGACTGGCCGGCGCTTCGACGCCAGCGTCGCTCCCTTCACCCTAGCTGACCCGCTGACGCTCAACTGACCCAAGCAGCGAGGAGCAGGCCTGCGGAGGCACAGAGGGTCACCAGGGACGCCCCAAAGAGACCGACAGATGCAGCAAACAGGCCGTACACGAACGTGGGGTCGTGCTGCGGAGCGGGTGGTGCATCGGCGGCGACATCGGCTCCTTGCTGGGCTTGATCCTCGAACCAGCCCAGCTCGTCCGTGAAGGTCAGCAGGGTGGGAAGCTGCGTGAACGAGACCCCAGGACCGCCGGTGCGCTCAAGCTGAACGAAGCCATGCTCGAGGGCGTAGATTGTTGGGGTGGCACTCATCTTCGGACTCCAGAGCGACGTCCGCCATCGGGTGGTTGTCCCGGCGGGCCATCTTCGACAGTATTCATCGACCGTTGGTCGGGGGTGCGCTCGCCGGGTCGCTCCTCTGTCGAGCAACCCTCTCCGCGCGGCCCCCGCGTCTAAGCGATCAGCGTGAGGACGTCCACCACAGAGGTCGAGACGCTCCCCGGAGCGGAGCCCCTAGGCTGCGGTCCTGCCCAAAACGCAAGCGGCCCGTCACCCAGCGGGTGACGGGCCGTCACGTCAGCGCGCCGCGATCAGCTGGCGCCCTTCGCCTTGTAGGCCTCGATGAGAATGGAGGCGGTGGCGGGACGCATGATCTCGGTCGGCGGATGGACGCCGTCGATCAGCATGCCACGGACCTTCGAGCCACTGATGAACATGGCCTTCTCGCCCTTGTGGTTCGACATCAGGTCGACCCGGCCCATGCTCTCGTAGTAGGCGGCGAAGCCAACCTTGACGGGCTGGATCTTGAGGTCACCCTGGAGGTTGTCGAAGATCGCGTGGGCGTCGAAGTCGCCCCAGATCGCGGTCTTGTCATGGTACGGCGCGTCCGCGTGCTTACGGCCGATGACGATGTTCGTGAAGCCGTGGTTCTGGCGGTAGATGGCGTGCATCACGGCCTCTGCAGGGCCACCGTAGAACATCTTGATGTCGAGCCCAACCAGCTCGAACACGTCGTTCAGGTCGTAGCCGGCCTGCTCCCAGAGCGCGGAGTCGGAGTCGCCCTCGCCCAGGCCACGGCCGAGCTTGAGAGCGTTGTAGGTCTTCATGCGCGTGGAGGCGTCCACGTCGTCACCCTTGAGCTCACCCACGAGCGGGTTGAGCACGGCGCCGGCGTAGTGCCCACCGCGGGTGAGGGCCTCGAGGCCGTAGACGAGAGCGTACTCGTGAGCACGGTGCAGCGGGTTGCGCGTCTGGAAGGCGAGTGCCTTCTCCCAGCCACGGGCCGCGATCATCGCGCGCGTCTCGATCGGGGTGAGGACCTGGTGGCCGTACTCCGCGTTGGGCTTCGGGGGCAGGGCCCAGATGTCTCCGCCGACCAGCTTGGTGCGGGCATCGCGGGTGACGATGTCGCCACCTGGATGGTCCATGCGGTCGGTGCCGTAGACACCCTTGACGTAGCGGGCCTTGTCCCAGTCGAAGACCGACTGGACCTCGAGCACACCGACGACCTCGCCGCTGCCATTGACGAGCGCGGCACGCCCGCCGACCTCGAGCGCCGCAGCCTCGGCGTCGGTGATCGGAAGGCCGACTGGGATCGTCCAGGCGTAGCGAGCGCCGTTGGAGATGACGACCTGCTCGTCGAGGACGAGGTTGAACTCAGCCTCGTTCATCGGGCCCGTCAGCGGGGAGAGCGTTCCGTCGGCGAGACGGTACACGGTCGCCAGATCGGCGTCGGTGACCGCGATCTTGGGAAGGTTGGCAGCCTCCTCAAGGAGCGCCTTCTTCCGCGAGAGCGGAAGGCGTCGGTTGACAGGGACATCGAGGCCACCATGGACGGGGATCAGGCTCACCACTTCCTCCTGAGCGTACGGGCCGTGGCGACCCGCAGTGGGTCGGGCGCGTAACTGGTCTCCGGGCCTCCATCCAACGCATCGCTAGATGCATCGGAGCGGCGGCCAGACCGCCAGCATGCCTGGCCGCTCGCCGACGCTAGGGCCGACCACGCACGGGCCGACCACTCGTCGCCTACCACACACCTCTGAGGCCGACAGTGGGGCGCCCGGGTGCCGCACCGACGAGCAGCTGACTACCAGCGAGACCACCGACGCCCACGCCAACCAGGGCGCTGCCGAGGAGGACCCGCTCCCGTGCCGCGAGCTGGCACCCTTCGGAGTCGAGCCCGAGGCAGACCCTGCCCTTGTCCCACGAGCCGATGAAGACCATGGCGGTCCCCGCACCGACCAAGCTGCTCGACAACACCGTCCCGACGGTGCGGAGCGGCGATGCGCCACCGCGTTCCTGCTCGGGCTCCACCACCTCGCGCTTCATTGCGTAGCCAGGCAGCGACTGCCCTGGAGACAGCCACGCTGTCTCGATGATGCGCATCTGCCCGTCGAACCTCTGGTAGAGCGTGGGCACGTTGGAGGGTCGCGACAGGGTCTCTTCCCCGTCGAAGAAGACCGTGCCCTCGCGCGGTCGAGGTGCCTCCTCGAAGACCACCATGCCTGGAGGCACGGACAGGTAGAGGATCCGCTCGGGCTCCTCGGGGCCGATGACATCGGCTGGCCAAGTGTAGGTGGGGTCGATGCGACGTGAGGCGGCAAAGGACATCCGTGCGATGTCGTCGCTTCCCTCGGCCACTCTGGCCCGCAGTCCGAGGACACGGTGAACCCTCGCCGAGAACTGTGACGAGACCAGCTCATCCATGCATGCGAGCTCCGTCAGCAGCTGCTGGGAGACCGCCATGAAGCGCCCCTCTCCACCATGCGGGTACTCCGCCTCGGCCTCATCGAGGAGCTGGTCGAGCTCCTGCTCGAACGCCGAGTGAATGCAGTCCGCAGAGGCCACCGCCGGAGCGGCGATCCACAAGGCCATCACCAAGCCATGAGCGCGCATCCTGACAGCCCTCCATTCCGGCTCCGAAGATACAGCGAGCGCCCGTTCCCCGCGACACTGTGCTGCACACCCGAGACCCGATCCCACCTCTCGTGAACGGAGACCAGCCCGCCCACTCCACGCGCGACGCTCGCCGGGGGTAGCTCGGTGACGGGTGGTTAGGCCGGGACGACGAAACGGAGGACGAAGATGAGCGTCGCAGTGGTGACCGGAGCGAACCGGGGGATCGGACTCGCTCTCACACAGCAGCTGACAGCACGCGGCATGCACGTGGTCGCGGCCTGCAGGAGAGGCTCGGAGGCGCTCGCGAAGACGGGAGCGGAGGTCGTCACCTGCGACGTCACCGACGATGCATCCGTCGCTGGCCTCGCGGAGCAGCTCGGGGGACGTCGCATAGGCCTGCTGGTGAACAACGCAGGCATCCTGGCGCGCGATCGCCTCGGCTCCATCGATTTTCAGAGCGTACGAAGCCAGCTCGAGGTGAACGCACTGGGACCGCTGCGCGTGACCGAGGCGCTCGGCGACAATCTCGACGAGGGCTCGGTGGTCGGGATCGTGACGAGCCGCATGGGCTCGATCGCAGACAACACCAGCGGCGGTGCCTACGGCTACCGCATGAGCAAGGCGGCGGTGAATGCCGCGGGTGCATCGCTGGCTCGCGATCTCGCTCCGCGAGGCGTCGCCGTCGTCTTGCTCCACCCCGGCTGGGTGAAGACCGACATGACGCGCGGCTCGGGCAACTGGAGCGCAGACGAGGCCGCCGCGGGCCTCATTGCCCGACTGGACGAGACGACGCTGGCCAACACAGGGCGCTTCGTGCACGCCGACGGGACTCCGCTGCCGTGGTGAGCGCCCGTGGGCGACTCACCGTCGCCGGCGCCATCCGAGGAGCCCAAGCAACCCCAGCAGCCCGGCGAGGCCACCGCCAGGGGGAGCCGTCGTCGCGCCGCAGCCACTGGCGAGGTTGAAGTCCTCGTCGCTCGTAGGGTCGCACTCGCCGATGTCGGGGATCAGCGTGTCGCAGTCCCGGTCGATGCCGTCGCACAGCTCGGGTGCACCCGGGTACGTCTGCGGATCCTCATCGTCGCAGTCGGCACAGACGGGCACGCCGTCGGCGTCTGCATCGGTCTCCTCCCCCTCGAGGGTCTGA